>DASRUX010000072.1:0-8837 GCA_035655235.1 Rhodocyclaceae bacterium
TGAAGGAATTCATGGCCGGCATCGAGCAGGTGGCGGGCACGGCCACCCGCCTGGCCGCCGCGGCGGCCCAGGTGGCGGGCTGTTCCGAGGACCAGTCGGAATCTGCGGCCACCATGGCGGCCACTGTCGAAGAACTCACCGTCAGCATCAACCAGGTGGCGGACAACGCCCAGGCCCTGGCCGATGCCGCCCAGGATTCCGACCTGGCGGCCCACGCGGGGGGCGACGTCATTGTCGAAACCATCAACCGCATCCGGGAGGTGGGCAGCCGCATCCGGGAAACCGCCGGCGCCATCCGGACCCTGGAGGACGCCTCCCACGAGATCACCTCCATCGTCCAGGTCATCCGCGACGTGGCGGACCAGACCAACCTGCTCGCCCTCAATGCCGCCATCGAGGCGGCCCGGGCCGGCGACCAGGGGCGCGGTTTCGCGGTGGTGGCCGACGAGGTGAAGAAGCTGGCGGAGCGCACCTCCATGGCGACCAAGGACATCTCCGGCAAGATTCTGGCGATCCAGCAGGCCACGGAAAGCGCCGGGCAGCAGATGGCCCTGTCCGTCGGCAAGGTGGAGGAAGGTATCGCCCATGCGGACGAGGCCAATACGGCGGTGGGCCGCATCGAGGAGGGGGTGACCAAGGTCGAGCATGAGGTCAGCTCCATCTCGGCCGCCCTGCGGGAACAGGGCCAGGCCAGCAACCAGATCGCCGGCCGGGTGGAACAGGTGGCCCAGATCAGCGAGCGGAACAGCAACGGCGCCAAGGAAACCGCCTCCCTGTCCGGGGAACTGGCCGACCTGGCGGCCCGGCTGAGGGAGGCGGCGGCCCGCTACACGGTGTAGCGGCCGCTTTTTCCTGCCGCTATTCGAGGAGGTCCGCTTCCGCCAGGGGGATGCCCCGGGCAACGGCCCGGCGGGTCAGGTGGCGGGCGAGTCCCGTATCCAGGTCTTCCAGCCAGGGCGGCAGGGCGCCGAAGCGGATTTCGTAGGCCAGGACGGGATCGACGGTGAGGCTGGCGGCGCGCCGGGCGCCGATGGGCAGTTCGAGGGTGATGACCATGTGCTTGCTCCTTCTCCCCTGGGTTCCGGCGTACCGGCTCCCGGGGAGGGTGGAGCGAGGGACGCTTTAGCCAGGATTTCTATCCCGCCCCGGCAAGTTATCGGTTAAATCCGGCGGTTGAGAGCCATTGTCCCGGTATCCGGGACAATGGGGAAATGATTTGTCGTTATTAGCTTATTTCCTCCTCAACCCCACACGCCGCTGCGGCGGTCCTCCACCCGCTTGGCCTTGTGGGTGGCCCGGGGCAGGGTGTCCGGCGGCAGGATGCGGATGGCGGCCGTCACGCCGGTCACCGACTTGAGATGGCGGTTGAAGCGGGTCGCCAGTTCCTCGTCGCTGCCTCCATAGGCGGCGGAACGCTCCACCTCCACGGTGAGGCGGTCCAGGTGGTTCTCCCGCTCGACGATGAGCTTGTACTCCCCGGTGAAGTCGTGGTCCTTGCGGGCGATGGCTTCCACGTCGCTGGGGAAGAGATTTACCCCCTTGATGATGAGCATGTCGTCCAGGCGGCCATGGACGCCGAGGAGCCGGATGGAGGTCCGGCCGCAGCCGCAGGGTTCGGAGGTGAAGGAGACGATGTCCCCGGTCCGGAAGCGGATCATGGGCCGGGCGGACTTCTTCAGGGTGGTCAGCACCAGTTCCCCGCGGCCGCCTTCGGGCACCGGTTCGCCGGTCTCCGGGTCCAGGACTTCCACCAGGATGTGGTCTTCGGCCCAGTGCAGGCCATTCTTCTCCTCGCACATGCCGGCGCAGGAGCCGAAGATGTCCGATAGGCCGTAGTAGTCATAGACCTGGGCGCCCCACAGGGACTCGATGCGCTCCCGGGTTTCGGGGATGGAGCCGCCCGGCTCCCCCGCCACGAAGATGCGCTTGATGTTGAGGTCCTTCTTGAGGTCGATGCCTTCCTTGACGGCGGTTTCCCCCAGGTACCAGGCATAGGACGGAGTCGTCCAGATGGCGGTGGCCTGGAACTGCCGGATGATGGTCAGGAGCCGCTCCGAAGGCACGGTGCCGGCGTGGATGGACAGGGCGCCCAGCTTCTGGGCGCCGAGGACGCAGGGGCCGCCGACGAAGAGGGAGAAGTTCAGGGAATGGCAATAGCGGTCTTCCGGACGCAGCCCCGAGGACCAGAACTGGCGGGCCTCGTAGTCGATCCAGTCATCGAAGTCCCGGGCAGTGAAGGGGGAGGCGGTGGGGACGCCGGTGGAGCCGCTGGAGGCGGAGATATAGACGATGTCCCTTTCCGGCACCGCTACGATGTCGCCGAAGGGCGGGGCGGCCAATTGCCGTTCCCGGAGAATCTGCTTGTCGATGAAGGGGAAGCGGCGGATGTCGTCCAGACTTGTTACTTGGTCGGGATGGACGCCGGCCGCATCGAAGCTCTGGCGGTAATAGGGGGAATGGTTGTAGGCGTGGCGCAGGTGGTCCTTGAGCAATTGGAGCTTCAAGGCATCCCATTCCTCCCGGGATTGGGTTTCAAGCTTCTCGTCCCAGTACTTCTGGTCGCTGGGGCGGCTGTGGTCGGCGGTTGCCATGGCGGGTTCCTCGCGTTTCTAGGATGGCGAGGATTCTGGGCGCCGCCGATGCAGGCGCGAACGATGATTTTCTTATGTGTTTATGCCTGTTGGACGCTATGCGTCGGCACCGGCCCGCAAAGCGGCGATGTCGGCGGATACGATGGCCGGCAGATTCTTCGATATCTTCTCGACGGGCCAGTCCCACCAGGCAATGGCTTCAAGTTCCGCCACCATCTCGGCGGGAAAGCGTTGGCGAATGGGCCTGGCAGGGTTGCCTCCGACCACCGCATAGGCTGGAACATCGGAAACCACCACGGAGCGTGAGGAGATGATGGCGCCGTTTCCAACTTTCACCCCGGGCATGACGAGACTGTCGTAGCCGATCCAGACATCGTTGCCGATGACGGTGTCGCCCTTGAACGGGAGGTCTTCGGGCCGGGGCATGACCTTTTCCCAACCCTTGCCGAATATCTGGAACGGATAGGTGGAGACGCCGGAGAGCTTGTGGTTGGCACCGTTCATGATGAATTTGACGCCCCGGGCGATGGCGCAGAACTTGCCAATGATCAGGCGGTCGCCGATGAACGGGTAATGGTAAAGGACGTTCCTCTCGAAGTTTTCCGAGTCGTCGGGGTCGTCATAGTAGGTGTAGTCCCCGACGATGATATTCGGGTTGGTGACGGTGTTCTTGATGAAGCACACCTGGGGAAATCCTTCCATGGGATGCTTGCATGTCGGGTCTGGGCCGTTCAACTTCGCTCCTTCATCTTGGGTTTGGGAAGCGGCAACTCCATTTCGGTGATCCGGAAAAGGCTGGAAACCCATTCCCGGTCCTCTAGTTCATCTCCGATCAGGAAATGGGGCTTGGCGCCGGGGTAGGGCGGCGCTTCGGTGGGTTTGCCGATGAACGCCCGTCCGCCGACAGTCGGTTTCAGGAAGAGCTGATTGTCGCAGACCAGGGCGACCACCTTGCCGTTGGCGTAGACGGCATATTCGCCGAACATCTTTCGGAAGGTGATCGAGCCGGCGCCGCTGATCTGGTCGCGGATGTATTCGACGAAGTCCTGGTCGGAGGCCATGGTTATCTGAATCCTTCTATCGTTGCTGGTCGGTTCTTGCCCTAAGCATCGCTTTCATTGGTGAAGAATCGGTGATTTCGGATGAGTGTCAGGTACAGGGCGCCAGACAGCATATACAGCCCTTCCAAGGCATTCGCGATCTCGTCGATGGACCAGCTTTCTTCGGAGCCTTCCGGCGGGAAGACCAGGGCTGCGATGCCGAGTACGTATCCCACGGTCGCAAGGAGGCGCCGTGTTTTGCCGTTTCCCCACCACAGGTCCCGGCATAGATACATGATCAAAGCGGAGACCGCCAGAATTACGATCCACCACGGATCATCCTTGCCCAGAAACAGGAGGGCGTCGATGATGGAGAACACTACGAAGAGCGCAGCCACGACAACAATGCCGAACGGCCGCGAATCATTCTTCCTTGGGTCTTTTCGAACGGGGTGCCCGGCACCTTCATTTGGCGGGTCGACAGGGGATTTCGGAGGGGAAAAGGGATTCATGGCACTGATGGGGGAATCACAGGAATGAGATCGTAAGGGTCTGTCCGGAAACCCGGACATGGGGGCTTTGGAGATTTGGCCATTCACCGGTATAGCCGTTGAAGGCGCGGGAAGATGTGGCGATTGTCCGTCCGGCGTAGTCGTAACTCACCTCGCACAGCGGGTCCCAATAGCCGCCCTGCCAAGTGCGCGCTGTGTCTGGCCAGTAAACCAGCTGATCGGCGGCGGTTTTTTCGAGGAGGGGGCACCCCCACTTGGTGCTTTCTCCCCAATAGATATACGCCTCCAGCTCCGGACTGAAATAGCTGTGCCTCTTGTCGAAAACATATTCGTCCAATTCGCGGATGCTCTGGCGTTGCCGGGCATCTGGCTTCAATACAAACAAGGGGCGTTGGTTGACATGGAGGATCTGGAGCTTCCCTTCCTCAAGGGGGGCGAGTGTGACAACGAATTCCGCGTCGTTCCTGGCTCGGGCAGATGGTTCCAGTGACTGGGAAAGGACCGTGGCGACCGCCGTCATGGCGACAATCCCAAGCAACAGGAGTGCGCCAAGCAATCCCCTCCGGCGGCCGGGGGCTGAGCGGGCGAGCAGCCAGCAAGGCCCCGGAAGCGCCACTTCGTCTGATGCAGCCAGCCGAACCCGCCCCCTCAGTGCCGGCTCTGGATTTCGTCGATGTAGCCCAGCATGCCGGTACGGATGTTGCCGGCGTTGCCTTCGTCGGTGTCGATGTGCATGGCCAGGCGGAAGTTGGGATTCACCCGCACCACCACGTCGCCGAAGATCAGTTCCCGATCGCCTTCGATGCGGACCCGGACCACGTAGTTGTCCTTGACCCGGAAGCGCAGGGCGTCGTCCGGGGACATGTGGATGTGGCGCTGGGCGCAGATGACGCCGCGCTCGATGGCGGCGCTGCCGGCCGGGCCTTCCAGGGTGATGCCCGGGGTGTTGGCGAGGTCGCCGGATTGCCGGATGGGGGGTTGGATGCCGACCTTGAACTGCTCGGTCATGGCGATCTCCACCTGGGTTTCCTTGCGGGTGGGGCCGAGGACACGGACGTTGGCGATGCGCCCCTTGGGGCCGACCAGGTGCACCTTCTCGGCACAGGCGAACTGGCCGGGCTGGGAGAGTTCGTGTTCGGGGGTGAGCTGGTAGCCGGGGCCGAAGAGCTTGTCCACATCCGCCTGGGAAAGATGGACGTGGTGGGCGGAGATTTCGATGGGGATGGGGGCGTCCGCCTGATCTTCCTTCATGGCCAGGAGGAGCTGGTTGCGCTCGATGGCCCGCAGAGTCTCCCAGGCCACCAGGCGTTCGTCGTCATTGGCGATGACCAGGATGGTGACCCGGGAATCCGGGGCGGAGATAACGGCGTGGGAGCCGAACTTGTCCAGGTTGCGGTTCTTTTCCTCGTCCAGCTTGATGCCCATGTAGGAGAGGCCCTGGCAGGCCAGGCTGCGCACGGTGGCGCTGGTTTCGCCCACGTCGCCGGTGAAGGCCAGCACGTCCACCCCGCCCATGGCGGCCACGTAGGCGCCGATGTTCTTGCGGATCTGGTAGCAGAAGGCCTTGTGGGCCAGCAGGGCGCGGTGGTGGCCGTCGTTGGCGGCCTTCTCGATGTCGTGGATGTCAGCGGAGATGCCGGAAATGCCCTTCAGGCCGCTCTCGGCATTGATCACGTTGGAAAGCTGGTCCGGCGACATGTGGTGATGCTCCAGCAGGTGGATCATCACCGCCGGGTCGATGGCGCCGGAGCGGCTGGGCATGATGAGGCCGTCGGTGGGGGTCATGCCCATGGTGGTATCCACCGAGCGGCCGTGGTCGATGGCGCAAAGGGAAGCGCCGATGCCCAGGTGGCAGGAAATGATCTCCAGCTGGCCCAGGGGGCGCTTGAGGATTTCGGCCGCCTTGAGGGAGACGTAGCGATGGGAGGTGCCGTGGAAGCCGTAGCGACGGATGCCGTCCTGCTTGTAAAGCTCGTAGGGCAGGCCGTAGAGGTAGGCGTAGGGGGCCAGGGTCTGGTGGAAGGCGGTGTCGAACACGGCCACATGGGGCACCCCGGGCAGTTGCTTCATGGCCTCCCGGATGCCCTGGACATTCACCGGGTTGTGGAGGGGGGCGAAGATGGACAGGGACTCGATGTCGGCGATGACCGACGGGGTGATGACCACCGAGCTTTGGAACTTGCTGCCGCCATGGACCACCCGGTGGCCGACGGCGGTGACATCCGGCAGATGCAGGGCGAAGGCCTCGCCCAGGAGCCGGGTGGATTCCTGCATGACCTGGAAGAGTTCGGTAAGCGGGAAGGGGGAGCGTTCCACGGTCCGGGTCTGGGGGCCGACCCGTACGGTGATCCGGGTGATGTCCCGGCTGATGTTGTTGATGATGCCGTGGACATCCGAGCCCAGGTCCTGGGTGTCGTAGATGCCGAAATGAATCTGGCTGAGGCCGACGTTCAGGGCGATGACCTTGCCCGGAGTTTCGGTGCTGAGGGAGAGGGCATAGGGATCGTCGCCCTTGGCGGCGGCGCGGGCCTCGGTGGCCACCTGGTCCATGGACATGGCCCGGGTATGCTCGGCCAGCAGGCGGGAGAGATAGGCTACGGCCTTGGGGTTGGGCAGGATGTGGGTATTGAACACATCCCGGGGAATCAGCAGCACGAAGCAGCGGTTGCCGGCGATCACGTCGGCGGCGATGGGGTCGCCGGTCAGCAGGGAGATGACGCCGAACACGTCGCCCGGGCCGAGCTGGCTGATGACGGAGCGGGTGCCGGTGTTGTCGGTGACGGAGATTTCGGCGTGGCCGGTGACGATGATGCCGATGTGCAGGCCCTCGTCACCGGTTTCCATGATGGCTTCGTTGCCCTCGAAAGTGCACAACCGGGACAGGCCGACGATTTCGTCCACCTTGTCCGCAGGGAAGCTCTCGAAGAGCCGAACCTGTTCCAGAAAGAACTTCTTGACGTCGATTTCACTCATTTTTGTACCCGCCCAGTGAGGTGTTCTTGTTATTGACAGCGTAGCAGCATTGTTGCAATGCAGCAAAGGGGTTTTGAAGACAGCAGCATCCGCAGCCGTCCCGGGGCGGCCGTTGGCGGAGAGGTCAGGCGCAGCGGTCGGTCTGGGGGCAGGCGCCGGCCGTCGGGGTGGCGCACCGGGCGCAGTTGCGCCCTTTGCCGGAGCGGGGGAGATGCGGTTCGTCCCTCAGATGGTCGCTCAGGGCCGCCACGTCCGCGATCACGATGCGGCTGCCCTGGACGGTGATCAGCCCCTGTTCGGAAAGGCTGTGGAGGATGCGGGAGAAATGTTCCCGGGTGATGTTGAGCAGGGAGGAGATGTTGCCCTTGCTGGTGGGCAGGGCGACGGAAACATTGCGTTCCGACCGGGTAGCGCCGGGGATCAGGCGCAGCAGGTAGGCGATGAAACGCTGGACGGCCGATTGCTGGGAAAAGACCTGGCCGTCGGCGATGAGCTGGTGCAGATGGGCCGACACCAGGGTGAGCAGCTTGAGCCGCAGGCGGGGGCTGCTGTCCATGGCCTCCAGGACTGCCGCCTTGGGAACGTAGATGAGGAGGGAATCCGACTCCGCCTGGGCGGTGACCATATAGGGCAGGTCGGCCAGCATCAGGGCTTCGCCGAAGCTGCGGTCGGAACCAAGGATATCCACCACCCGATCGGTGCCGTCGGCGGTGGTGAAAGTCAGCGCCACCTGGCCGTACACCACCACATGGAAGCCCTCGCAGGGATCGTTCTTGCGGAAGAGGGTTTCGTTCCGCGCCAGGCGGATGTTGCGGGAGGCACGGGCGATGCGGGCCAGTTCTTCCTGCCCCATGCCCTCGAACAAGGGCACGAAGGACAACAGAATCTCAAGGGTGATCGGACGATTTCCGTGCATGGCGGTCGGCTGGGCTATTGCGAAGGTAATAGGTGCGGACGCAAGCTATGTGCCAGTCGTCCCGAGCCCCGCCAGCGCCCAAGGCGCCCCTCCGGGGTTATCAGAATTGAGAAGGGCGGGCTCTCGGCAGGGCCCTCGTTTCTCCAAGTTGGGAAAGGAAAACGAGGCGACGGATGGAAAAGCCAGCATAACCAAGGGCGTGGAGGCTGGCCCGCTCTATGCTATGACCTAAGGCATAGAGTCGTCATTTAGCCCTAGTCGGCAACAGCGAGGCTAACCATCATGCGCAACCGTCGAACCGTCTCCCGCTATCACCTGATCCGCCCCCTGACCGGCTACATCGAGCACGGAGAATCCAGGCACCTGGGCGAGATCGTCGAATTCTCCACCGCCGGCTTCCGGCTCCGCCTGCGCGACACTTCCCGATCCGCCTTTGCCGCCCCTGCCGGGGGCTACGACTTCGGCGAAATCATCTACAAGCAGGATGAGATCGGCGGCTTCGGGGATATCCGCCATGTCCGGCCGGAGGGGAACGACCTGCTGATCGGCTTCAAGTGGGACGACATCCACGCCGACGAGAATATCCAAAAGAGCTTCGCCATCATCGCCGAACTGGTCGCGGCGGGCGTCGCCGGCTGCGTCAATATCGGCCAGGGGCAGGTGGAGCTGGCCGGGCATGTGTCCGCCGCCCTCTACGACGATGTGGCGCAGTGCGTCGCCCAGGGCATCCGCCGGATTTCCCTGCGGGAGGCCTCCTCCATCGACGAAGGCGGCCTGGCCATGCTGATCCGCCTGGAAGGCGAGG
>DASRUX010000073.1:0-5461 GCA_035655235.1 Rhodocyclaceae bacterium
GGCCTTGGCTTTTTCCAGGTAGAGGCGGCTGGCTTCCGGGGCGGATTCCAGGCTCTGGACGGTGATTCTGGACATGGCTAACTCCTTGTATTGATGCGACAGTCATTGTCCTGGCCGGGGTTGCCGGCCTCAATGTGCGAACGTCCCGTTCTCTTGCTCGATCGTCTCGAATTGCGCTCCGATTCAGGCTGCCAGGCGCTGGGGGGCGGCGGCCCGACGCAGGGCGCCGGGCAGGGTGCCGGTGAGCTTCTTGAAGGCCCGGGAGAAGGCAGCGTCGGACTGGTAGCCCACCTTCTCGGCGGCCCGGGACAGGGGCACGCCTTCCTCGATCAGCCGGGTGGCCAGGCGCATGCGGACCTGGGCCAGGAAGTGGCTGGGGGAGGTGCCGGCGGCCTCGGTGAAGCGCTTGAAGAAGGTGGCCCGGGACATGTGGCTCAGATCGGCCATGGCCTCCACGCTCCAGTCCCGGCCAGGCTCGGCCACGATGGCTTCGAGGAGCGGTGCGAATTCCGGTCGGGCCAGTACGGCCCACAGCCCGGCGGAGACCTCATGCTGCCGGCACAGGTGGCGGACCACGTAGAAGAAAAGCAGATCCACCAGCCGGGTGATGAGGGGCGAAGCGTCGGTGCCACCGGCCCGGGATTCGGCCAGGATCAGGTCGAAGATGGGACGGGTTTCCTGGAGGGCCGGCCCGTCGCGGCGGATCACCACATAATCCGGGAAGGAGCCCAGGAAGACGTTGTTCAGGGGGGCGCGGAAATGGAAGAAGCCGCAGGCCAGGGCGGTGCTGCCGGGTACCGAGGGGTCGAGGTCCGCCATTTCCCGGCGGGGAGCCTGGGCGGCGCGCTCCGGGTCCGGGTCGGGACTCAGGTAATGGACCACGTCCCGCAGGAAGAAAACGGCGTCGCCGGATGAGAGAGCGTGGACCTTGCCTTCGCCGGGCAGGTGCAGCCAGCAGTCGCCGTTCAGGATGACGTGGAAGCCGGCCCCGGCCAGGCCGGTGGTGGAGGCTTTCCAGGAACCGCAATACTGGCCCAGGTGGAAGAGGGTGGTGGTGAGTTCAAGGCTGCCGAGCAGCCAGTGGATCAGGCGGTCCTGGCGGGATGACATGGGTAGCCTCGCGGAAGGGAAGGGACGGTGGTCCGGATGGCCGAATGTTATGCAGGCCCCCCGTCGGGCCAAACGAAGAAAATCCCATATCGATATGGGCAGATGGCGGGGTGGGGGCGATTCCGCGATCAAATTTGAATCCTTCTTGGCAGAATGGCGGTCCAACTCCCAAGCTAAATGAATGCCCCCAGCCCGATGCCATGGAAGAACTGAGTTTCCCCTTCGACAACAGCTATGCCCGCGACCTGCCCGGCTTCTACGTGCCCTGGGAGCCGGCCCCCGTGCCCAAGCCCCATCTGCTCTTCCTGAACGCTGAATTGGCGGAGGAGCTTCGCCTCGGCCTCGACTCCCTGGATGATGCCGCCCTGGCCGCCGTCTTCTCCGGCAACCGGCTTCCCCCGGGGGCTGCTCCCATTGCCCAGGCCTACGCTGGCCACCAGTTCGGCCACTTTTCCCCGCAACTGGGCGACGGCCGCGCCCTGCTCATCGGCGAGGTCATCGACCGCAACGGCAGGCGCCGGGACATCGCCTTCAAGGGGTCGGGGAAAACCCCGTTCTCCCGTCGGGGCGACGGCAAGGCCGCCGTCGGCCCCATGCTGCGGGAGGTGCTGATCGGCGAGGCCATGCACGCCCTCGGCATTGCCACCACCCGCGCCCTGGCGGTGGTCGGCACCGGCGATCCGGTCTATCGGGAAAGGACGCTACCCGGTGCCGTCTTGACCCGGGTGGCCGACAGCCATCTCCGGGTCGGCACCTTTGAATTCTTTGCCGCCAACGGTGAGGCCGGCCAAGTGAAGCGGCTGGCCGACTACGCCATCCGGCGGCATTACCCGGAGCTGATCGGGGCCAAGGACAGCTACCTGGAATTCCTGCGGGCGGTGACGGCCCGGCAGGCGGCCCTGGTGGCCCAATGGATGGGCGTGGGCTTCATCCACGGCGTCATGAATACGGACAATATGAGCATCGCCGGGGAAACCATCGACTACGGTCCCTGTGCCTTCATGGAGGCCTACGATCCCAAGGCGGTGTTCAGTTCCATCGACGAATACGGCCGCTACGCCTTCGAGAACCAGCCCGGCATCGCCCAGTGGAACCTGGCCCGCCTGGCGGAATCCCTGTTACCCCTGCTGGCGGAGGACGACGAACAGGCCGTCGCCCTGGCTACCGAGGCCGTCCATACTTTCCCGGGGCTCTACAGCCGCTATTGGCTTGAAGTGATGGGGGCGAAGCTGGGCCTGGCCGGCCGCGAGGAGGACGATGCCGCCCTGCTGGAAGAGTGGCTTGCCCTGCTGGCGGCGAACCAGGCGGATTTCACCCTGGCATGGCGGCGGCTGGCCGATGCGGCGGAAGGCAACCCGGCTCCACTACAGGCGCTGATCTGCGATTCGCCGGCCCTGGATTCCTGGCTGGCCAAGTGGCAGGCGCGGTGCGCGGCCGAAGACGGAAGCGATGCAGACGCCGCCGCCACTCGTGCCGCGAGGATGCGCCGGGCCAACCCCTGGATCGTCCCCCGCAACCATCGTGTGGAAGAGGCATTGAGCGCGGCGTCGGAGGACGGCAACATGGAGCCCTTCCAGCAATTGCTGGCGGCCATCGGGCATCCCTGGGAGGAAACTCCCGAGCTGGCCCCCTATGCCGAACCGGCCCCGATGTCCTTTACCGGCAACTACCGAACCTTCTGTGGGACCTGATTTGGACTCGACCTTGGAACACCCCGCCGCTCCGCCATCTGCCGGTGAGCCCGCCGTCTCGCGGGTCATCGACCAGAACCAGGTGTGGCTCACCGTCGGCCGGGAGATCGCCACGGCGGCCGGCCCCTTCATGCTTCGCGGCCACATCCGAGGAAGCAGCCTGGGGCCCCAGTCCCGCTGGCACGCCCTGCCCGCGACGGAGCGGGACGCCCTCGAACGGCGGCTCCTGGCCCAGCACCGGGAGGAACTGGAGACGGCATTCGGGGCGGCCGAGAAGGAGATCGCCGCCTTCCTGGAGGTCTGCGTCTTCCAGAAGCTCCAGCCCAAGCTTCGCCGTCTGCGCGACCAGTGGGCAAGTGGAACCCTGGACCTGGCCGCCATCGGCCCAACCCTCCAGCAGACCCTCCATGAACTCCAGGCCCGGGACCGCCAGCGCAACCTGGCCGAGCAGATCGGCCAGCGGGTGAAGCTCTCCGGATATCCGGACACCTTTCCGGCCCGCCGGCGGCCCCGCAAGATCGTGGCGGTGCTGGGGCCCACCAATTCCGGCAAGACCTATGACGCCTTCCAGCGGCTGGCCACGGCGGAGACCGGCATCTACCTGGGGCCCCTGCGGCTCCTGGCCCTGGAAGCCTTCACCCGGCTCAATGAGGAATTCGGCGTCAGCGCCTCCCTGATCACCGGGGAGGAGCGGCGTATCGTCGAAGGCAGCCGGGTCACGGCTTCCACCATCGAGATGCTGGACCCCACCCAGGCGGTGGAGGTGGCGGTCATCGACGAAATCCAGATGCTCCACGACCCGGAACGGGGCTGGGCCTGGACCCAGGCGGTGGTCGGCGCCAATGCGGCGGAATTGTGGTGCCTGGGTTCCCTGTCCGCCCAGCCGGCCATCAAGGCCCTGGCCAGCCGCCTGGGCCTGCCCCTGGAAATCCGGCGCAAGGAAAGGAAGCACCCCCTGGTGGTGGGCCAGCCCCTGGCATCCCAGGCGAGGAGCGCCCTGCGCCAGGTCCGCCCCGGGGACGCGCTGATCGTCTTTTCCCGGCGGGATGCCCTCAATCTGCGGGATGACCTCCTCGGCCTGGGGAAGTCGGTGGCCTGCATCTACGGCGCCCTGTCGCCGGAGGTGAGGGAACGGGAGGCCCACCGTTTCGCCAACGGCGATGCCGCCATCCTGGTGGCCACCGACGCCATCGGCATGGGGCTCAACCTGCCCATCGAGCGGGTGGTGTTCACCTCGGTACAGAAATACGACGGGGTCGACCGCGCCGACCTGCCGGTGCCGTTGCTCCAGCAGATCGCCGGTCGTGCCGGCCGCTACGGGCATCAGGAAGAGGAGGGCGTGGTGGCGGGCCTCACCCCCAACGAGCACCGGGTGGTGGCCCGGCTGATGGGCACCAAGCAGCCGCCCATCCCGGCCCGAGGTTTCCGGATTGCCGCCACGGCGGCCTATCTGGAACAGATCGCCGAAATGTCCGGCGACAACCGGCTGGAAGCCCTCCTGTCCCTGTTCCTCCACCATGCCGACAGCGGCGACGGCTTCTTTTCGCCCCATGTGCCCGAGGAGCAACTGGCCCGCGCCGCCTTCCTGGATCGGCTGAAGGGCATGTCCCTGGCCTTGAAGCACATCTTTTCCATGGCCCCTATGTCCATCCGGGACGAGGACATGGATGCCGCCTGGCGGGACTGGGCCTACGCGGCCCACCGGGGCAAGCCGGTCCGGCTCAACTTCATCCCCGAGGTGCCGGAACGGGCCACCCTGGCGGAAGCGGAAACCACCGTGCGGCTCCTGGCCGCCTATCGCTGGTTCGGCTACCGCCTGCCGGAAATCTTTACCGGGTACGGCCACGCCGAGCCCCTGCTGGCGCCCTGGATCGCCGCGGTGGACGGGCATCTGCGCAGCCGCCACCGGCAGGGGGTGGGCGGCGGTCGCGGTGGGCTCCCGAGTTGGTATTGGGGGAGCCGGGGATGATTCCGGCCGGCGGTCCTTGCCGGGGAATTGTGATCGATGCGTATGGCATGTTTTGTCCGCAAGAAGGGACAACGGCGTCTAGGCACCGCAGCGTTTCATATTTTTGCAACACTGGGGCATAATTCGCCCGCGGTTTCTGGCTTTGATGCCTTCCAACCCTGGTTTCGGCAGGGTTACAGTAAGTCTCGAACAGATTGTCTAGCCGATTCGGCGGAGGTTTGTAATGGGGATGAGTCTACTTCGCAAGGCGATTGAACAGGGGAGCCTTGAGGCGGTCGTCTCGGCTCTCGACAGCGGGGCGGATATCGAAGAGACGGACCAACATGGCCATTCCGGGCTTCCCCTGAGGCTGGCCTGCTTCTTCGGCCATGTGGCCATCGTGACGGAATTGATCGAGCGGGGCGCCAACATCTTTGCCCCGAACGCGGAGGGGCCGGAAGCGCCCCTGCGTATTGCCGCCCGCCGCAATCATCAGGAAATCGTCGATCTTCTGCTGAGAAGCGTATCCGACCTCTCGTTGGATACCCTTTCTTCGGAAGACCCCGCCGAACGGCGGAAAAAGGGGGATCGCCGCAAAGTGAATGTCGGTCCGCCCAAGGGGATGAAGGATCGGCGCGTTGCGGAGCGTCGGAGCACGCGAGTTCAGGAAGTGAGCCTGAGCGATGTCGAATGGGAGGCTTTCTTCGTCGCC
>DASRUX010000074.1:0-8395 GCA_035655235.1 Rhodocyclaceae bacterium
CCAGACGGGTGGCCGTGCCCGCCACCTGCTCAATGCCGGCCATGAATTCCTTCAAGGTATCCCGCATGGCGGCGGTCAGCCCATCCACCGCTGCCGCCGTCTCGGCGACCTCGTCCTTGCCGGCAATGCCCGTGGGATGGGTGAAATCCCGGGTCTCGACCACCTGGACCACAGCGTTGCGCATCTTGTCCAGGCGCAGGACCACGGCCCGGTAGAGCATGAGGCCCATGACGATACCCAGAGCCGCCGTCAGCGCCAGACCGCCCATCAGCTCCAGCCGGGCCAGGCGGCGCACCTCGTTGGACTGGGCCCGCAGGCTATCGCTGCTCTTGACGCTGTCCTCCACGATCTTGTCGATGGTGGGCAGGAGGTTCCGGAAAATCTTGCGCTGATCGTTGCGGAAATAGACCAGGGCCTGGTCCATGTCGCCGGCCCGGACCAGCTCCACCAGCCGGTCATGGGTCTTCATGTAGCTGTCGAAGGACTTGCGGTAGTCCGCCAGGAGTTGCTTCTGCTCCTCCCGGGTCGCCAGCTGCTCGTACATCCCTTCGAATTTCTTCAGGGCCTCGTAATTCTTCTTCTGGCGCCCTAGGGTTTCGTCGATTTCGTCCGCGGCCCGGATGATGAGAAGCTGGGTTTCCCGGTTGCGGAAGTCGATGATCTCGGCCCGCATGGCGCCGGAATAACGCACGGCGGGCAATTCCTTTTCGCCGAGCTGGTCGGCAACCTCGCCGACCTTGCCCAGTTGGATGAGGGCGATGCCGCTGCCGGCGGCGAGGAGCACCAGGAAGGCGGCGATCGCCAGGATGATTTTGCGTGAGATGGTCATGGCTCTTACCCCCCGGTCAGAAAGCCACAGGAAATGGACAATCCCAGTCTAGACACCCATACGAACGGCATACATAAGGGGCACCCCTTATGGGTGGCCGCGCCAGCGCGACCTCCTCATTTGGCTGGCGCCGCGAACCCGATCAAGGCATCCAGGACCCCATCCGGCCGTTCCGCCATGAGGGCGTGGCCGCTGCCCGGCAGGACATGCAACTGCGCCCCCCGGATAGCCCCGGCCAGGGCCCGGGAGGCCTTGAGGGCCGTCATGCGGTCGGCGCTGCCAGCCACCACCATCACCGGCAGATCAAGGGCGGCCAGGCTCTCCAGGCCGCGGGCATAGGCATTGCACGCCGCCAGGTCGATGTGGAAGACGCCCGGCTTCTGGCATTCCATGAGTCGCTTGTTCATGCCCAGCATCCACAGCCCCGGCACCGTATTGCCGCCCATCTGGCCGGTGGCCGAATAGGACCAGCCATTGACCATGGCCACCGCCTTGGGCTCGTTCCCCTGGGCTGCATCCAGGAGCACGTCGGCGACCGGCATGGGCAGCGCGGAACCGATGAGGGCCAGGCGGCTCACCCGGCCCGGATGGCGCAGGGCCGTCTCCAGGGCGACCAGTGACCCCATGCTGTGGCCGACCAGGGTGGCTTTTTCCACCCCGAGGGCATCCAGGAGAGCCGCGATCCAGTCGGCCAGGGCCTCGACGCTGGTCAGGGGCTCGCCGCCGCTGCGGCCGTGGCCCGGCAAGTCGGGCACCACCGCCGAAAAGCCGTGATGGGCGAACCAGCGGCTCTGGAGGGTCCAGCAGGAATGGTCCTGCTGGGCGCCGTGGATGAAGACCACCACGGGCTGCTTGGCGATATCCGCCGGAGCGGGCGTCTTGCCGCCGTTATAGACATAGGCCGACTGGCCGGCGACGGTGATTTCCATGGCTCAGGCCTTTGCTGCGGCGGAAAGGCCGCGGTTGATGTCCTCGATCAGGTCGTCCGGGTCCTCCAGGCCGATGGACAAGCGGATGGTGCCCGGATGGATGCCCGCCGCCACCAGCGCGGCATCGGACATGCGGAAATGGGTGGTGGAAGCGGGATGGATGACCAGGGACTTGGCATCCCCCACGTTGGCCAGGTGGGAGAAGACCTTCAGGGCCTCGATGAACTTGCGCCCCGCCGCCCGGCCGCCGGCCAGGTTGAAGGTGAACACCGAGCTGCTGCCCTTGGGCAGGAGCTGCTTGGCGAGTTCATGGTCCGGGTGCTCCGGCAGGTCCGGATGGACCACGGACTCCACCGCCCCGCCCTTCAATGAAGCCAGGTGGGTCACCACCTTGCGTGTGTTGTCGATATGGCGGGCCATGCGCAGCGGCAGGGTCTCCATGCCCTGGAGAATCTGGAAGGCGTTCATGGGGCTGAGGCAGGCACCGAAATCCCGCAGCCCTTCCCGGCGGGCTCGCAGCAGGAAGGCGGCAACGGTGGATTCCTCGGCGAAATTCATGCCGTGGAAGCCGTCGTAGGGTTCGGCCAGGGTCGGGAATTTGCCGCTTGCCGCCCAATCGAAGGCGCCGGAATCCACCACCAGCCCACCGATGACCGTGCCGTGGCCGCCCAGGAATTTGGTGGCGGAATGGAAGACCAGGTCGGCCCCCAGGTCGAAAGGCCGGACCAGGTAGGGCGTGGTGAAGGTGGAATCCACCAGCAGGGGCAGGCCGTGCTCGTGGGCCAGGGCCGACACCTTGGGGATATCCAGGACATCCAGCCCCGGGTTGCCCAGGGTTTCCCCGAAGAAGAGCCGGGTCTCGGGCCGGATGGCGTTCTTCCAGGCATCGATGTCCCGGGGATCGACAAAGGTGGTGGTGATGCCGAAACGCGGCAGGGTGTATTCCAGCAGGTTGTGGGAGCCGCCGTAGAGGGAGCGGCTGGCGACGATATGGCTGCCGGCCCCCATCAGGGTGGCGACGGCCAGGTGCATGGCGGCCTGGCCGGAAGCCACGGCGACGGCCCCCACCCCGCCTTCCAGGGCGGCGATGCGCTCTTCCAGGACCGCGTTGGTGGGATTGGAGATGCGGGAATAGACATGCCCGCCCCGCTCCATGTTGAACAGGCTGGCGGCCTGGTCGGCGTCCTTGAACACGAAGGACGAGGACAGGTAGATGGGCTGGGCCCGGGCGCCGTACTGGCTGTCCGGCACCTGGCCGGCGTGGAGGGACAGGGTGTCGAACTTGTAGCTCATGGGCTTGCGGTTCCGCTCGGAGTGGCTGGTGGCCGCATCCTAGCGGCCTACGCCGGGCAAATAAAGAACATTTGCCGAATTGCTTATAGGCAATTTGTCTTTGCCCCGCCATGCCCCTTTGTTAGCTTCACCCCTCACCCCCATTTTTGACATTCTTTGACCAAGGAGAAACCATGAATTCCGTAGGCGGATACGACATCCAGGACCTTCAACCCGGCATGACGGCCAGCATTGCCAAGACCGTGACGGAGGCAGACATCGTGCTGTTTGCCGGCGTATCCACGGACATCAACCCGGTGCACCTGAACGAGGAATTCGCCCGGACCACCCAGTTCGGGGGCCGCATCGCCCACGGCATGCTGTCCGTCGGCTTCATCTCCGCCGTGCTGGCCAACAAGCTGCCCGGCCCCGGCACCGTCTACCTGGGCCAGACCATCAAGTTCAAGGCCCCCGTCCGCCCCGGCGACACGGTGGTCGCCACCGCCACCGTCAAGGAAGTCCTAGTGGAGAAAAAACGGACCGTAGTGGAAACCGTCTGCCGGGTGGGCGACACGGTAGTCATCGAGGGCGAAGCCATCCTGCTCTGCACCAGCCGGGGCTGAGCGGCCCGCTGCCGTCCTTTGCCATGGTTCGATGGTGGGCGCGGTAAATCGGTCTCCTTTGCCGCTGAGGCCGCCCCTCCGCCCCATCGCCCCATCGCCCGGCAAAGCAGCGATCAGTCTCCGTCAGCCCAGGTCATCGACCAGCTCCATCAGCAGGCGATGCCAGCTTCCCCAGGGACGATCCCGCAACTGCCGGGCAATTTCAAGCCGTTCCGCCACATGGGCGGAACCCCTTGCTGCCAGCGGATTGCCGGTTTCCGCAGCGAAGAAGCTGTCGAGTTCCGAACATTGATGGCACACCCCCGCCTTGGCGACGAGGGCGCAGGTAGGGCCGTAAAAGCCCTCCATATGCCGGCGAGCCTCCTGCAGCCAGTTCTTCACCTGGACGGATGTCGCCTCCAGGCATTGGGCCGTCTCCTCCAGGGAGAAACCATGGACCTCCTTCAACAGGAGTGCCGCGGCCTTGCGTTCGGGCAGTTGGCGGAGGGTGCAGGCGAGGCAGGCCAGGAGATGTTCCCGGGCGATGGCCTTGGTTTCCGGCGTGCCGACCAGCTCCGCGGACCGGGCCATGAACAGGGCATCCCCTTCGGCCTGTTCCCGTAGCTCGAAGATGGCCGTTTCCCGCCAGTTGGCATGGCGGCGCAGTTCATCGATGGCAAGCCGGGTCGCCACCTTGAAAAGCCAGGCTCGCTGCCCCCCAGCCTCCCGGGGCAGGCTGTCCGCGGACTCCAGGCCCCGCAGCACGGCGGTCTGGGCCAGCTCTTCCGCCACCGACGGCCGGACCACCAGGCGGCACAGGTAGGCGACCAGTTCCTTCTGCAGCCCTTCGAAGGTGCGGGCGAGGGTTTCCTTCATCCGTTTCTACCCCGTCAATCGTCTTATGGATTGGAACATTCATATCTCATGAGGACGCCGATGGTAACAACACTTTCCCCAACCCAGGCCGAATCCCAGCTCTCCCTCGCGCCGGGGCAGTTTCCCTTTGAAAGCCGCTACCGAAACATCCACGGCGCCCGCATCCATTACGTCGATGAAGGCGATGGCCCCGTGCTGTTCATGGTCCATGGCAATCCCACCTGGAGCTTCCTCTACCGCCACCTGATCCTCGGCCTGCGCCATCGCTTCCGCTGCATCGCCGTCGACCTGCCGGGATTCGGCTTGTCGGAGACGCCCGCCGGCTTCGGCTTCCGGCCCGAGGAGCATGCCGCTCGGGTGGCAGCCCTGCTGGCGGAACTGCAGATCGAAGGCGGCACCCTCATCGCCCACGACTGGGGCGGCCCCATCGGGCTTGCCGCCGCCTTTGCCCAGCCCGGCCGGCTGACCCGCTTCGTCCTCGGCAATACCTGGGCCTGGCCGGTGAACGGCATCTGGCACTTCGAATGGTTTTCCCGGCTGATGGGCGGACCGGTGGGCCGCTTCGGAGCGAGACGCTTCAACCTGTTCGTCAATGGCGTCCTGCCCGCCGCGATGCGCCGCGGACCGCTGCCGGAAGCGGTGCTGGCGGCCTACCGCGCCCCCTTGCAGCCGGCGGAGCGCCGCACCGGCACCCATGCCTTCCCCCGCTGCATCACCGCCAGCCGGGATTTCCTCGCCGGTTTGGCGGATGGGCTCGGGAAGATCGACGGAACGCAGGTACTGTTCCTCTGGCCCGACCGGGACATCGCCTTCCGGGACATCGAACTGGCGCGCTGGAAAAGCCTGTTCCCCCAGGCCACCACCGTGATCCTGCCCAACTGCGGCCATTACCTCTGGGAAGAAGCCGCCGACGAGGCAGTCTCCGCCATTGACGCGTGGCTTGGCGGAAAACAGCCTCCTGGGCAAGCCGAGCCCTAATTCGGCTTCCGGGAGAACTCCAGGCTCGGCACCTGGGCGCCTTGCCCTCCCGGCCCCGGCCCGGCCGCTTCCCGCTGGGCCCGGGCGATGCGCTCGCCCAGTTCGTTGAGAGAGCGGTTCTGGACCATGACGATGAGAAGAATCTTCTCCATGGATGCCAGGGAGAGCTTCAGTTCAGAGGCACCGTCGCCCCCAGCCTGCTTCCGGAAAAACATCTGGCCGGGCAGTATCCGCAGCCCGAACAGGTCCTCGTGGCGGGAGCGGGCCTGGGTCGGCTTCCATCCCTGCCAGGTGCCGCCGCAGATGGCATTGAAGCGCTTGTAATACGCCCAGAATTCCTGTTCCGACTTGAAACATCCCATGACTGCGCACCTCCGATGTTCCAAGGACATCCGCATTCAGGCGGGGTTCCGGCGGGTAGGTCGGCGCCGGACACGAATGGGGGATTGCCGGGGGCGGGATGCCGGCGTCACGTCCGGGGCAGGACGCCCGCATCCATCCGGCCGATCTCGTCCCGCAGCCAGTCCCGCAGGATGCCGATCTTCCCTTCCCTCTCCCGCGCCTTGGGATAGACCAGGCAATAGGCGCGGCCCGACGGCAGGGTCAGGTCGAAGGGAATCACCAGGCGCCCCCCGCGCAGGTCGTCGTAGGCGAGGATGCTCTGGGTGAGGAGCAGGCCGGCGCCTTCCAGGGCGGCGTCCAGGGCATGGTTGGAATGATTGAAGCGCAGCCCGCGCCGTAAATCCCCGCCCGGCTGGCCGAGGGTGGCGAACCACTTTTCCCAGCTGGGCGCTTCGGGAAAGCCCACCAGGGCGTCATCATGGAGCAACGGCACCTGGGCCAGGGCCCCGGGCCGATCCAGGGGGCCCAACCGCTCGATCAGCCTGGGGCTGCACACCGCGATCAGGGCCGCCTCCGCCAGCGTCTCGTAGGCCAGGGTGGGATCGGGGCTGGCGGCGGTCGGCACGCTGCGCAGGGCGGCATCGACGCCGTCCGTCATGAAATTGGCGTAGCCGGAGGTCGATGAAATCCGCAGGTCGATGTCCGGATGGGACTCCACGAACCGGTAGAGCCGCGGCGCCAGCCACTTGGCGGTGAGTCCCGGCGCGGTGCTCAGCACCAACACCCGGTCGTCGCCCCCCAACCCCAGGCTGGCGACCGCCTCCCGGATGAGCCCGAAGCCGGCCTGCAGCCCCGGATAAAGCTGCCTCCCCTCGGCCGTCAAGGCCACGGCCCGGGTGCGCCGCTCGAACAGGCGCATGCCCAGGAAATCCTCCAGCCCCCGGATCTGGTGGCTCAAGGCCCCCGGGGTGACGTTCAGCTCAACCGCCGCCCGGGTAAAACTCAGGTGGCGGGCTGCCGCTTCGAAGGCTTTCAGGGCACTGAGGGGCGGCATCGCATTACGCATGAGGAATTCTCACTTATTCATGGAGAGAAGATCGTTTGTCTGCCATCCAGCATAACCCTAGATTTGCATCCACGACAAACCATCTTGAGAACTTCTCATACACAAAGGAAATCCGGCATGTCAGAAGCAAACGCACTGGCGATCCAGGCGCCCCCGCAACGCCCCCGGCTCCGCCTCCCCCAGCCGGTTTGGCTCATCCTTCTCGCCCTTGCCCTGGGCCTGGCCGACGGCCTGTCCGCCACCGACCTGGTGCGCACCTTCAGCAAGGGCTTCGGCCGCTCCCTCGGGGACTTCGCCCTCATCCTGATCCCCTCCTTCATCCTGGCCGCCTGCCTGGCCCGGCAAACCCTCAAGGGCGCCCCCGGCGTCGCCTCGGCCATCGCGCCGGTCACGGCCGCCGGCATGGTCTGCCCGGATACCTCCTACGCCGCCCTCTCGTCGGTGGCCGGCAACAGGAAGCTGTCGGTGGCCTTCGGCAGCTTCGCCGGCTACAAGCTCCTCTTCCCGGCGGGCCCCCTGATCGTGGCCACCAGCCTGGGCCTGGACGGGTCGAGCCTGTTCTTCCTGGGATTGGTGCTCCTGGTTCCGGTCTGGTTGGCCGGGGAAATCTGGTCGCGCTACCGGCACCGGCCGGCCGGCGGCGTTCCCGATGACCCGGCGGCCCCGGTGTTCTCCCTGGAGATGGCGCGAGCCCTGGCTCCCTTGATCCTCCTGGGCTGCCTGCTCCTCATCGGCGGCCTGACCCCGGCCTCTAAGTTCCCGGCCTTCGAGTTCATCACCCGCCCCAAGGGCGCCCTGCTGGTGGCGGCAGCCGTGGCCATGCTGGGGACGGACCCGGAACGCTGGAAGGAATGCTTCGACTCCGCCATGTCCCGCAGTGCCTCCCTGCTCCTCGTCATCGGCGCTGCCAGTGCCTTCGGGGCCATGCTCACCCAGACCCTGCCCATCCAGGCGATGATCCCCGCCTCGACCACGGGGGTGACCCTGCTCCTGGTGGTCTTTGCGGTGAGCATGGCCTTCAAGATGGCCTACGGCTCATCGACGGTCACCTTCGCCACGGTGACGCCGGTGCTCGCCCCCTTCGTCCATGCGGCGGGCGTCTCGCCGACGGCGGCCGTGCTGGCTATCTGCCTCGGCACCTTCCTCATCCTGCCCACCGACTCCTTCTATTGGCTGGTCCGTAGCGACGCCCTGGCCGGCCGCAAGGAGTCCGAGGCCGTCACCACCCTCGGGGTGGGGGCGCTGGTCCAGGCCGGGACCGGTTTCGCGGTACTGGTCGCCCTGAATCTCCTGGATTTCGTCTGACATGGCGGCGAGTGTATCCCTGGCCATTCCGTCTCCGTCTAAGTGGATGGGTGGGCCATCGGGGCCCACCTCCACCGCAATCACAGGAGAATCTCTATGAACCAACTCACTCCCCGGGAACGGGAACTTGTGGCCCTTGGCGCCGCCGTCGCCAGCAACTGCATTCCCTGCATCGACTATCACATTCCCCTTGCCC
>DASRUX010000075.1:0-17111 GCA_035655235.1 Rhodocyclaceae bacterium
ATGTCCGTCTACAGGACCTCAGCATGGAAATGTCCGCCCTGCTGCAACGCTACCGGCAGCAGGCGGATTCGATATACGCCTACTGCCGCGTGACGGCGGCCTGACTGCGATTTCAGGGCAGTCATGGTGTTCCTTTGGCAAGTGTTCAGGCAGCGTCGTCCGCCGGGCGGTAGCTCCAGCGGGGAATCGCCACCAGGGCGATGATGGAAGCCGCGGCGCCCGCCACCGGCAGCCACAGGAGGAAATCGCTCTCGGCGATGCGCTCCGGATAGAGGCGGCAGACCGTGGCGATGCCCATGGCGTTGGCGCCGGCGGCCAGCACGGCGGCGGCGTAGTCCTGGAAGCGGCGCACCTTGTTGGCGCCCCGGGCCCAGCGGGGATCGGTGTTGTAGCTGGGCAGTTCCAGGTGGACGTTGTTGAGGCGTTCCAGGGTGGAGAGGAAGTTGCGCAGGTTGGTGATGGTCCGTTCCGCCTTGTAGTTGAGGAAGGCGAGGAAGATGGAGGCCAGCGGGAAGCCCAGCACCAGCCACTCCATGGGCAGCCGCCCGGCCGCCTCCCCGGGGCGCAAGGCCACCAGGGCGGCCAAGAGGCTCACGGTCAGGGTGACGTAGAGGGTGAGGGCCTGCTGGCGCTGGGCGATGCGGACATTCACCTCCTGGTAGGCGGCGATGAAGCGGTAATTGGCATCGACATGGCTTTTCCCGGACATGGGCGTTACGGCTTCCTCAGGGCGCCGCTGGCGGATTCCCTGCCGTCCCAGGTGTAGCGGCGGACGGCCTCGGCCAGGGAAATCAGCTTGGCGTGTGGCATATCTCTCCCTTGCCAATCACACTGGCGCGGTTGCCCAGGCGCTGGGCGGACAGGTAAGACACGAAGGGCCGCTTCTCGTACTCGGCATTCGCCACGTAGCGGCCCAGGAGCACGAACTCCTGGCTGTCGGCGGGGGCGCCGACGTGGCGGTAGAGGAGCTGGCCGCTGTTGTCGAAGAAGGCGATGGCCGGCGTCCCGACGATGCGCAACCGCCCGGCCCAGGCCTTGGGCGACTGGGTCTTGCCGTCGGGCAGGGTGATGTCGGATTCCTTGGTCAGGTTGACGCTGATCGTGCGGTAGTTGCGGCCGAACAGGCGTTCCGTCGCCTTGTCGGAGAGGACGGTTTTCTTGAGCTTCTTGCAGGCGTCGCAGTCCTCCTGCTCGAAGAGCACGGCCAGTTGCTTGCCCTCCCGGGCGGCGGCCGCGGTCTCGGCGGCAAGGTCGGTGGCGCCGGCGCTGAACAGCTCGGCCCGGGCCGGGGCTGCGACCGCCAGGAAGGCGGCCAGCAGTGCGGCAATGGATAGGGATTTCATGGCGTATTCCTTATTTGAGCCAGAACAGGGCGCGGCGCTTGAGGTTGTCCAGCAGGGTCATGGCCAGCCAGGTGACCACGCCGGTGTAGAGGATGCCGGCCACCATGCGGGGATAGTCGGCGAAGTCTGCGTAGTACTGGACGAAGCGCCCCAGGCCCGCGTTGGCGCCGAACAGTTCGGCGACGGTGAGCAGGATGAAGGAGAAGCCCAGGCCCACCGCCATGCCGGAAAAGATGTGGGGCAGGGCGGCCGGGAAGACCACCCGGCGCTGGTACTCGAAGCCGGTGAGGCCCAGGATGCGGGCGTTGTCCCGGTAGCGGGCTTCCAGGGCGTGGGCGCCGGCGGCGGCGTTCTGGAAAATGGGCCAGAAGGCGCCGATGAAGACCACGAAAATGGCCGAGAGCTTGAAGGTGGGCAGGATGGCGATGGCGTAGGGGATATACACCGTCGGCGGCACCGGCGCGGCCACCTTGGCGAAGGGCAGGAAACTGTTCTGAAGTCGTTGCGAAGTACCCACCGCCAGGCCGCCGGCAATGCCCAGCACGGTGGCCAGGAAGAAGCCGGGCAGCAGGATGGAAAGGGACGACAGGGTGCCGGTCCACAGTTCCGGCAGGGAATCCTTCAGGGCGGCAAAGGTGACGGCGGGGGAGGGCACCAGGGGATTGGCCCCCAGGGGGAAATAGACGGAGGCCAGCTGCCAGGCGATGAGCAGCCCCACCCACACGGCGGAGGCCTCAAGGCTACGCAGCAGCCAGGCTGGCAGGCGGGGGCCGGGCTCGGTGGCGTCGGCTGCAATGGGGGCGACCGGAATCTCCCGGGTAGCCAGGGCAGCGGGTTCGGACATGGTTTCTTTCTCCAAGGCGTCAGGCGGCGATGAGCTGTTTCAAGGTGTCTTCCGCCAGGGTCTCGGCGATGCTTTCCCGCAGGGCGTGGAAGGCGTCGCTCTCGAACAGGGCGCGGCGGTCCCGGTGGCGGGGAAATTCCACCGGCAGGTCGGCGATGACCCGGCCCGGGGAAGAGCCCAGGATCACCACCCGGTCCCCCAGGTAAAGGGCCTCATCCACGTCGTGGGTGACGAAGACCAGGGTGGTCCGGGGAGTGGCGGCTTCCCAGATTTCCAGGAGCAGGTCTTGGAGCCGGGCGCGATTGACCGGGTCCAGGGCGCCGAAAGGTTCGTCCATCAAGAGAAGCGGCGAGCCCAGGGCCAGGGCCCGGGCGATGGCGCCCCGTTGGCGCATGCCGCCGGATAGCTCGAAGGGATATTTGCCGATGGCGGACTCCAGGCCGACCTTCCTCAGGTACTCCCGGGCTTCTTCCCGGCGCTGGCTCTTGCTGGCGCTGGGCTTGGCCTTGCCGATGGCGACGGCGATGTTGTCCACCACCGACATCCAGGGGAAGAGGGCGTAATCCTGGAAGACGACGCCGCGCTCCAGGCTCGGGCCCTGGATGGCCCGGCCGTTCCAGCGCAGCTCGCCGCGGCCCGGCTCCTGCAGCCCCGCCACCAGCCGCAGCAGGGTGGATTTGCCGGAGCCGCTGGCCCCCAGCAGGGTCACGAACTGCCCCGCCGGAACGTCCAGGCTGATGTTTTCCAGGATGGAGGCGGCGCCGTAGGAAAAATGCACGCAGGCCAGTTGGAGTCCGCTGCCCATCACGCGTCCTTCTGCTTGAATTCCTTCTGGAGCTTCTTCCAGAACGGATCGGCCGGGTTTTCCTTGGCCAGCTGGTTCAGCACCTTCTCGTAGAGCTTCACGTCGATGGCGGCGTTGAGGTCCGGCTTGCTGGTGATGAATTCGCTATTCACCATCACGTCGGCGAAGTGCTTGACGCCCTTCACATTGGGATCGGAGGACTGGTCCAGGTATTGGGAGTAGAAACCGCGCCACAGGAGCTGGCGGTCGATCTTCACGTACTTGGCGATGGCCTCGATGGTTTCCTTCTTGTTCTCGGCGGCGTACTTCTCGGCCTTCAGGATGGCCCGCAGGAATTTCTCCCAGGTGGCCTGGTTCTTGAGATTGGCATCGGTCACCACCAGGCGGCAGCAGGGATGGCCCGGCTGGAGATCGGTGGAGTGGATCACGACTTTCAGTCCCTGGTCCTCGGCCCGCAGGTCATGGGGACCCCACACCACGCCGGCATCCACCTGGCCCGACTTGACGGCCTCGATGACGGCGGGCGGGTTCTTCAGTTCGAAGATCTGGACATCGGACTTCCAGTTGATGCCGGCGTCCTTCAAGGCGCCGCGCAGGACGGCGTCGCCGGAGGCCATGCGCACGGTGGCGATCTTCTTGCCCTTCA
Organism: Rhodocyclaceae bacterium; assembly: GCA_035655235.1. Taxonomy (GTDB): domain Bacteria; phylum Pseudomonadota; class Gammaproteobacteria; order Burkholderiales; family Rhodocyclaceae; genus JAGTRP01. The sequence continues at coordinate 3,639 of DASRUX010000075.1, forward strand.
GGTCGGCGACCTTGCCCACCTTGGGGGCGTTGGCGGCGGTGGTGATGACCGCCGCATCGCCCCCCATGATGCCGCCGATGATCTTGAGATTGGCACCCTTGGAGAGGTGGGCCACCGGGGCGGTGGTGCCGAAGGCGCCCACGTCCAGCTTGCCGGCCACCACGGCGTTGAGGCCGTCGGCGGAGTTCTGGAATTCGATCAGTTCAACGTCCAGGCCTTCCTGGGCGAAGATGCCCTGTTCCTTGGCGACGAAGAACTTGCCGTGGCCGGTGACCGGCAGGTAACCGACCTTGAGGGATTCGGCGGCCGCCTGGCCGACGGCGCCGATCAGGGCGAGGCCTGCCGCCAGGGCGCGCAGTGTAGGTACGAGTTTCATGGAATTCTCCCGAGGGTTGCTGGATTTGCTGCGTCGCAATGTAGCAACCGGGGGCGGGGCAGGAGAACGATGGAATTCTTAGATGGATATAACGATTTCCCTGGTTGGGGCGATTGCAGGGGAGGTTTTATGACGGTGTAAGATAGGCGGATCATGAAGCCCCCCCACCAGAAACTGTTGCGCTTCACCGCCCACCTGTGGCTGACCTTGGGGGTCTTCGTGTGCTTTGTCGCCTCCTTCGGCTTCTATGTTCGGGCCGAAAAGGAAATCGACCGGGCCAACGAGCTGCGCCAGAAATCCGTCCTCCTGGCCGACGAGCTGCGCCACTCCTCCGACGACCTGACCCGCATGGTGCGGACCTATGTGGTGACCGGCGACCCGGCCTATAAGCGCTACTACCGGGCCATCCTCGACATCCGCGATGGCAAGCGGCCGCGGCCGGTGAATTACCACAGTGTCTATTGGGACCTGGTCCATAGCCCGGACGAGCCCCCGGGGCCCTTCGGCGAAGCCATCCCGCTCCTTGAGCTGATGCGGCGGACGGGATTCACCGAGCAGGAATTCGCCCTGCTCGCCGCCGCCAAGGCCAATTCCGATGCCCTGACCCTCACCGAATACCGGGCGATGGACCTGGTCGAGGCCACCTCGCCGACCACCGCTGCCAACCGGGAAGCGGCGGCGCGAACCCTCCACACCGTCAACCGCGACCACGCGGTTCGGCTCCTCCACGACGCGGCCTACCACGAAGCCAAGGCGGGGATCATGCGGCCCATCAAGGCGTTCAACGAACAGGCCGATGCCCGCACCCTGAGTGCGGTCCACGCCGCCGAGCGCCATGCCGACCGCACCCGCCTGATCTTCATGCTTTTCGGCGTGGTGATGGTCTTCCTGCTGTGGAGCGCCCGGCGGACCCTGTACGCCGTCCTGGGCGCTTCGGTGGACGAGCTCTTCGCCCGCATCGTCAGCCTGGGCAAGGGCGATTTTTCCTCCCCCATCGCGGTGCCGGAAGATTCACGCGGCACGGTGCTTGCGTGGCTGTCCGAGACCCAACGCAACCTCGCCCAGACGGAGGTGGAGCGCAGGGCGGCGGAAGCCGAACTCGCCACCTACCAGCGCCACCTGGAAGAGCTGGTCGAAGAACGCACCCGGGACCTGTGCCTGGCCAAGGAAACCGCCGAGGCGGCCAACCGGGCCAAGAGCACCTTCCTGGCCAACATGTCCCACGAATTGCGCACGCCCTTGAACGCCATCATCGGCATGACCGGGCTGGTGATGCGCAAGTCCATCGATCCCAAGCTGCGGGAGCAGATGGAGAAGATCGACCGGGCTTCCCAGCACCTTCTCAACGTCATCAGCGATATCCTCGACATCTCGAAGATCGAGGCCGAGCGGCTCACCCTGGAGAAGATCGACTTCAAGCTGGGCGAGGTGGTGGAGAACCTGAGCAGCCTTATCGGCCATCGGGCCGGCGCCAAGGGACTCCAGTTTGTGGTGGATGTCCCGCCGGAACTCGCTGCCCTGTCGCTGACCGGCGATCCCCTGCGCATCGGCCAGGTGTTGCTCAACCTGGCAGGGAATTCGGTTAAGTTCACCGACCAGGGCGGCATCATCCTGCGGGCCCGCGTCATGCTGGAGGCCGCCGACGAGGTGGTGCTGCGCTGGGAGGTGCAGGATACCGGCATTGGCATTTCCGACGAGGACCAGCAGCGCCTATTCACCGCTTTCGAGCAGGCCGACAGTTCCATGACCCGCAAATACGGCGGAACCGGGCTGGGGCTGGCAATCAGCAAGCGCCTGGCCGTCTTGATGGGCGGTGACATCGGGGTCGAGAGTTCTCCCGGGAACGGCAGCATCTTCTGGTTCACCACCCGCCTCGGCAAGCCGCCCCAGGACGTGGCGGCGACGAAGGCCCGGGACCATTCCGCCGAAACCTGCCTCAAGACCCGCCATGCCGGGGCGCGCATCCTGCTGGCGGAGGACGAGCCCATCAACCAGGAAGTCTCCCGAGGGCTGCTGGAAGATGTCGGCTTGTCGGTGGATCTCGCCGAGAACGGGGAGGAAGCCCTGGTCCTGGCCCGTTGCAATCACTACGACCTGATCCTGATGGATGTCCAGATGCCCCGCATGAGCGGCATCGACGCTACCCGGGGTATCCGGGCCGATTCCCGGAATGCCGCCACCCCCATCCTGGCCATGACCGCCAACGCTTTCAGCGAGGACCGGGAAACCTGCCTGGCCGCCGGCATGGACGACCACATCAGCAAACCCGTGGACCCGGAGCGGCTGTTCGAGACCCTGCTCAAGTGGCTGGAGAAGGCGGAGCAGGCCGGTTAGGCTGGCGGCAACCTGCTATTCGCCGGAATAGCTCCGTAATTTCCGCCACAGGGAGACGCGGTCGATGCCCAGGAGCTGCGCCGCGAGGGCGCGGTTGCCTTTGGTATGCTCCAGGGCCCGCATCACATGTTGCCGCTCCATTTCCGACAGGGGCAGGATGGGGGAAGCGGATGGATCGGCGCTTGGGCCGGGCTTGGCTTGCCTCACGCCGTCGGGAAGCAGATCGGTGGCGATGACGCTGCCTTCCGCCAGGGCGACCGCCCGTTCCATGATGTTTTCCAGCTCCCGGATGTTGCCCGGGTAATCGTAGGCGAGCAGGCAATCGAAGGCGTCGGGTTCGATTTCCGAGACGCGCTTTCCCATCCGGTGGGCCGCCTTGGAGAGGAAGTGGCTGGCCAGTACCGGAATATCTCCCCGCCGATTGCGCAAAGGCGGCAACTGCAAGGCTACGACGTTGAGGCGGAAATAGAGATCCTGGCGCAGACGGCCGTCGGTGACGCATCTTTCCGGGTCGCGGTTGGTTGCGGCAATGACCCGGATATCCGCCTTGATGGTTTGCGTGCCGCCGACCCGGAAGAATTCCCGCTCCTGCAGGAGTCGGAGGAGCTTCACCTGCATCGCCAGGGACATTTCGGTGATTTCATCCAGGAACAGGGTGCCTCCTTCCGCCGCCTCCAGCAGCCCGCCCTTGGCGGCGACCGCGCCGGTGAAAGCGCCTCGTTCGTGTCCGAACAGCTCGTTGGCGAGGAGGTCCTCCGTGAACGCGCCGCAGTTGAGGGCGATGAACGGTGCGGCGGCGCGCCGGCTGTTGTCGTGCAGGTGCCGGGCCATGACTTCCTTGCCGGTTCCGGTTTCGCCGTGGATCAGGACGTTGCAGTCGGTCGGCGCGACGCGGGTCGCCGTCACCAAGAGGTCCTCCATGAGGGGAGAGTTGGTGATGATGCGGCTCTTGCCGGTGGCCAGGGACAAGGCTGTCTTCAGCGCCGCGTTCTCCCGCCGCAGGGCGGCCTTTTCCAGGGCCTCCTTGACGACCTTGCGCACCTCGGGAAGTCGGTAGGGTTTCTCGATGTAGTAGAAGGCGCCGGCCCGCATGGCATCGACCGCCGAGCCCGTGCTGGCGTGAGCGGTAATGACGATGACCTCGGTGCCGGGCCAGCGTTCCTTGATCAGGTTGAGGAGGGACATGCCGTCCATGCCCGGCATGCGAAGGTCGGTCAGCACCACCTGGTAGTTGTTCTCGGCCAGCATGGCTTCGGCTTCCCGCCCGTTGCCGGCGCTATCCGTCTCCAGGCCCTCCTTGCGGAGGACATGCATCAGGTTCTGGCGAGCGATTTCCTCGTCATCGACCACCAGGATTTGTCGGTCATTCATGATTCTTGTGCCTCGACGGATTGGTCGGGAATGTGGATCCAGAAGCGGGCTCCGCCGGCGGAACCCGAATCGACGGCAATGGTGCCGCCATGCTGGGTCACGATTTCATGGACGACGGCAAGGCCAAGGCCCGTGCCTTTTCCCACCGGCTTGGTGGTGAAGAAGGGATCGAAGACGCGGCTCAGGCAGTCGGCCGGAATGCCATGGCCGTCATCTTCGATTTCCAGGGTGGCCCCCCGTCCTTCCGGCAGTTCCTCACGCCACCCACGGATTTGGATGGTGCCGTGCCCACCGGTGGCCTCCACCGCATTCTTCAGGATATTGACCAGCACCTGCTGGAAGCGCATCCGATCGACATTCATGCAGATGTCGCCATCGATATCGAGGTGGATCGTCACGGTATCGGGGATCTGGTTCCGGGCGTGGTGGATCGCCTCGTCCACCAGGCTGCGGATATTCTCGGAGCGGCGCACCAGGTCGCGGTTTCGCGAAAAATCCAGCAGGTCGGAGACAATCCGCTGGGCACGCAGGACCTGATGGTCGATTTGCCCCAGGAGCTGGCGGGCCTGGGCATCCGGCAATTCGCCCCAGTCCTCCTGGAGGATTTGGCACGAGGATGAGATGTTGGACAAGGGATTGTTCAACTCGTGGGCGACCCCCGAGAGCATGGTTCCCAAGGCCATCAGGCGGGAGGATCGGGCCTGGTTTTCCTGGCGGACCTCGATCTCGTGGATGGTGTCGTTGATGGAGCGGGTCAAGGACTCGACTTCGCTGCCCGCCTCGCGGCCATCGAGCCGTTCGGTTTCACCCTTGGCGATCCGCTGCAGGCTGGACTCGATGTCGCGCAGCGGCCTGACCACGCTCCGGGTGACCAGGATGCCTGCGATCAGCGCCAGGGCCAATGCGGCGCCGATGGTCTGGAGCAAACGGGCATCGTGCTGGGAAAGCACCGCGGCAACCTGGGACTTGGCTGTGCCATCGAGTTTTTCGCCCAGCTTGATGACGCCAAGGCCGGCCAGATAGACCTGGTTGAGCTGTTCCGGGGATGCCGGTTTTTCCGCGGACGTGTCGAACAGCGCATTGAGCGCATCCCGGTATCTCCTGACTTCCTGCAAGTCCGAGTCGGCCACCTGCACCCATCGCCCGCTGCTCCGAATATTGTCGAGGGAAGCGATGGCCGTATCGATCTTCTCCAGCGCCTCCTTCAGGTCCGAAATCCTCAGGTAGAGCAGGAAGTTCTTTTCAAGGCGCCGCGCATGGCGAACGGCGTCATAGAACACCACTACCTCCTGTTGCTTGGCCAGTTCGCCCTCGACGCTGCGGAATTCCACCAGGGCGTTCGCCACCAGGAGGATGAACAGGCCGCCGACCACCGAATAGCCGAGCAGAATCTTCGCGTGGAGGGATCGGAATATCTTCATCGGGTTTCATCCTGCAACGGATAGGTTGCAGTTTGCAACAATTGCCGGGAGGTGATTTGTACCATGAATTCAGTCTGTTAAGTGGATATGGCTTTGTGGTTATTTGAAGTGTTGCAAATTGCAATATGGAAGCCAGGGCTCCTGGCGATACCCTGAGGATGGGGGGCAATAAAATCAATTGGTTAGGCATCAATTGCCCTTGGCACACCGCCTGCTAAGCAATGACCGATCCATGCCCGAAACCTGCGAATTTGTGGGGGCTCCCGTGGCAAGGACAGAAGAGTCAGGGGCCAGGAATGCAATGCCGCTTTCCCGCCCATTCCGGGAATATTCATGGACATTTTGGGTGGCGCTATTTTTTTGAGGACTTTTCTTCGCACCGCGATCCTGGCAGGGGCGGTGGCGGCCGTTTCGGCCGGGACCGCATCGGCTCAGGATGACACGGCTTCAACGCTGCTTCCGGGCGATCCCGGCGCCATCTCGTCTATCGAGCGTACAGGTACATCGCCTCCGGGTGAGCTCAGTGACCGAATCTATTTCATACCGGGTACCGATGAAGTCGATGAGCCCGGCATGAAGCTGCTGCTGGCAAGCGCGGGGCGGCTGAAGAGCGATCCCCGGCTTATCTTGAGGCTGACGGCTTACACCGCGAATATGGGGAGCCGCAGTTACAACCTTGCGATCGCCGACGAGGAAGTCAATACGGTGACCGGGTTGCTGCGGACCTTCGGCGTTCCCATCCGCCAAATTCGACGCCAGGGAGCCGGAGGCATACCGCCTGCCCAAGACTGCGCCGACCAAGACTGCAAAGAGGCGAAGTTCGTGACCTTGAGGTACGAATAGCGCGACAGACAAGACCCGGGCCGGCGCTGCCGAGGCAGTCGCGCGGCCCTGTAATCAATTCGACGAGTTTCCAACAACGCAACCAACCGGAGCGAAAAATGAACGTATCCAAGCTTGCCCTCGCAGCCTCCCTGCTGCTTCTGGGAGCATCCCAGGCCAATGCGGCCAATGAAGAAGCCCTTGCCAAGGCGAAGAACTGCCTGTCCTGCCACGCCATCGACAAGAAAGTCGTTGGTCCGGCCTACAAGGATGTCGCCGCGAAATACAAGGGCGACAAGGGTGCCCAGGCCAAGCTGGCGGCCAAGGTGAAGGCGGGCGGCAAGGGCGTTTGGGGCGAGATGCCGATGCCCCCCAACAACGTCACCGACGACGAGGCCAACAAGCTGGTCGCCTGGGTGCTTTCCCTGAAGTAATCCCGCCGCCGGGCCCGGTATCCGGGCCCGGGGAAAGCGGTCCGACACCATTGGGGGCGGCAACCATCGGTGGTGCTTCGGTGCCGAAACATCCACTCACCATGACATGTACAAGAAAGCTATGAAACTTCAACCTATCCTGGCATCCGCTCTGGTCGCCTCCCTGTTCGCCATCAATACGGCCTCCGCAGCCGATGGCTACGTCACCGATTCCCAAGGCGCCGCCGTCAAGAGCTCCAACGGCCTTTGCTGGCGGACGGGCTACTGGACCCCCAGCATGGCAACCGCCGAATGCGACCCCGATCTGGCCCCCCGGCCGAAGGCCGTGCAGCCGCCGCCGGTGAAGACGGTAGTCCCGGCCCCCATGCCTGCCAAACCCGCCACCGAAAACATCTCCCTGGCGGCCGATGGCCTGTTCGCCTTCGGCAAGGCCACGCTGTCGCCGACGGGCAAGAAGAAGCTCGACGAGGTGGTTGCCAAGCTCAAGGGACGTTCCTTCGACCAGATCCTGGTGGTTGGCCATACCGATCGCCTGGGCTCGGTGGCCCTCAACCAGACCCTGTCCCTGAAGCGGGCGCAGGCGGTGAAGGACTATCTTGCCAGCAAGAAGATCGATGATCGCCTGATCCGTATCGCCGGCAAGGGCAGCGCGGAGCCGGTGACCACTGCCAAACAGTGTCCGGGCAAGGGCGGTCCGAAGGTCATTGCCTGCCTCGCCCCTGATCGGCGGGTCGAAATCAAGGTTACCGGGTTGAAGTAATCCTGCGAGGCAAGGAGGAGAGGATCGCATTCTCTCCTCGCAGCGTTATGGGCAGAGGCCGGCATCTCATGGATGGGGCCTCTGTTTTGTTTTCTATCGAATCTGGACTGACCAAGTCTTCCGGCTGCGCGGTGTCGGGGATCGCTGCCTGGACGATCGTCGGCCGGGGATGGGTATCGGATCAGGCGGCGGCCAGATCCGGGGTCCGTCCGGTTGGGGCGGAGGCGTGCAGCAGCCGGCGCTGGGGCTCGACCAGTTGGAGCAGGTCCACATGGGCGATGGCGCCCCGCAGCAGGGCGGAGGTATCGCTGCCTTCGGCCATGACCAGGATGCCCAGGTCGTGCAGGCCGTAGGCGAGGCGGTGCAGGGATCGCCCCGAGGCGAGGAGGGCGGCATCCAGCTTGACGATGTCCGGGCGAATTTCGCCGAGGACGCCGAAATCGATGCCGCCGTTGCCGAAGCGGCCGATGGCGATGCCGTAGCCCCGGGACTTGTAGTTGGCCACGGCCCGCTTCAAATGTTCGGCGTCTTCCGGGCTGCCGGCGTCGATCTCCAGGGTGATCTGGGATGGCAGCAGGCCGCAGGGACGCAGGATTTCCTCGAAGGCCAGGCCGTGGTCGGCGGGAATGCTTGCCACATGGCGGGGATGGACCTTGAGGAGCAGGTTGCCCGGGTTGGGATGGGTCAGGTAATTGAGGGCATGGAGGGTGCGGACCAGCCGATCCAGATAGATGAATTCCTCGGCGTCGGCGGGTAGGGCGAAGACCGCGCCCGGTTCCAGTTCCCGCCCGTTGACGAGGCCGATGGTGCGCAGTTGGGCGGCGTGGCCGAGAAAGCGGCCGCTGGCGGTCTCGATGTAGGGAACGAAGCGGGATTCGAGGCGCAGATTGGCGTAATGGACGAATACCTGCTTCCCGGAAACGGTGAAGGGCGTGGAGGAATGCTGACTGCCGTTGGCGGGCCGGCTGCGGGCGTTGAGATTGCGGACCAAATCTGAGAGAGGCATCGGGCGTTCCTTGTCGTCGTCGAGGGCGGCTTTCCGCCATGGCGCCACTCTAAGGGCTCGCTGTGCGGAGAAAAAATACTATTTTCTCAAATGCTTATTCATTCGCCAATATGACTAAAGCATTGGCGGGATGTTGTCTTGCTTAGTTAATTTCCTGATATCCATCTAAATTTTTCGTAGTTCTTCGGCATAAGCCCCCTTGATAGATTGCTTGCCAACGGATCGCCAGTCGGTCCTCCCGCAACGTCTATCAAAGGAAGAGCAATGGCCGATACCGTGGTCAACGTGGACCGCTCCGCCTACGCCGGCAGCGTCACCCCCAGGGAAGCCTGGGACCTCTTTTCCCAGGGCAAGGCCGTCCTGGTCGATGTGCGCACCGCCGAGGAGCGCAAGTTCGTCGGGCATGTCCCCGGCAGCAAGCATGTGGCCTGGATGACGGGCCTGTCCCTGTCCCGCAATCCCCGCTTCGCCAAGGAACTGGAGAACCAGACCGGCAAGGACCTGGTGATCCTGCTTCTCTGCCGCAGCGGCAAGCGCTCCGCCGCCGCCGCCGAAGCGGCCACCAAGGCGGGCTTCCAGCAGGTTTACAACGTCCAGGAAGGCTTCGAAGGCGACCTGGACGAGCAGCAGCGCCGAGGCACCTTCAACGGCTGGCGGCACGCCGGCCTTCCCTGGATTCAGGACTGACCCATTTCTTTAGGAGGAAACCCCATGTCCCATTGGTTCGCCGACAACTCCCTGTCCATCGGCCGCACGCCCCTGGTCCGCCTCAACCGCGTCATCGACGGTGCCAAGGCCACGGTGCTGGCCAAGATCGAGGGCCGCAATCCTGCCTATTCGGTGAAATGCCGCATCGGCTACGCTCTCATCGCCGATGCCGAAAAGCGCGGCCTCCTGAGCCCCGGCAAGGAACTGGTGGAACCCACCAGCGGCAACACCGGCATCGCCTTAGCCTTCGTGGCCGCCGCCAAGGGCATTCCGCTGACCCTGACCATGCCCGAGACCATGAGCCTGGAGCGGAGGAAGCTCCTCACCGCCTTCGGCGCCAAGCTGGTGCTCACCGAGGGCGCCAAGGGCATGGGCGGCGCCATCGCCAAGGCCGAGGAGATCGCCGCCTCCGATCCCAACAAGTACGTGCTCCTCCAGCAGTTCAAGAACCCCGCCAACCCGGCCATCCACGAAGCCACCACCGGCCCGGAAATCTGGGAAGACACCGACGGCAACGTGGACATCCTGGTCTCCGGCGTCGGCACCGGCGGCACCATCACCGGCGTCTCCCGCTTCTTCGAGAAGGTGAAGGGCAAGGCGCTCCATTCCGTCGCCGTGGAGCCGGAAGCGAGCCCCGTGCTCACCCAGACCCGCAACGGCGAGGCGCCCAAGCCCGGCCCCCACAAGATCCAGGGTATCGGCGCCGGTTTCGTGCCGGCCGTCCTCGACCTCTCCCTGGTGGATGCCGTGGAGCAGGTGAGCAACGACGACGCCATCCTCTACGCCCGCCGTTTGGCCAAGGAGGAGGGCATCATCTCCGGCATCTCCAGCGGCGCCGCCGTGGCTGCGGCCGCCCGCCTGGCCAAGAAGCCGGAGAACGAGGGCAAGACCATCGTGGTGGTGCTGCCGGATTCCGGCGAACGCTACCTCAGCTCGGTCCTCTTCGAAGGCCTGTTCAACGAAGCCGGGCTGCCTGCATGACGCTCCAGGAACTGGCCTCCGTCGCCCTGGCCGAGCGCACCGGCAACTGGGGAATCGCCCAGGTGGTGGCCGGCCTGCGCTCGGCCCGGGAGGACTGGCGGGCCGCCCGCCAGCGCAGCCCCGAGTTCGGCGCCCGGGAATTCCCTTCCCGGGAGGCCCTGCGGGAAATCGCCGCCGGGCTGTGCGGGGCGCTCTTCCCCCTGCGCCTAGGTCCGCCGGACCTGCGCCAGGAAGGGGAGGACTTCTACGTCGGCCACACCCTGGAAGCGGCCCTCAACGCCCTCTTTCAGCAGGCCCGGCTGGAACTGGGCTACCAGGCCCGCCGGGAGGGCGGGAAGGCGGACGTGGACGGGCAGGCCGCCGATATCGTCCATGCCTTCGCCGAGCAATTGCCCGGCCTGCGCCGGCTGCTGGATACCGACGTCCATGCCGCCTACCTGGGCGACCCGGCGGCCCGCAGCGTGGACGAGGTGCTGCTCTGCTATCCCGGCGTCCTGGCGGTGATCTACCACCGGCTGGCCCACGCCCTCCATCGGCTGGGTCTGCCCCTGGTGGCGCGGATCATTGCGGAGATTTCCCATTCCGCCACCGGCATCGACATCCATCCCGGCGCCCAGGTCGGCGAAGCCTTCTTCATCGACCACGGCACCGGGGTGGTGATCGGCGAGACGGCAGTGATCGGCAACCGGGTCCGCCTCTACCAGGCGGTGACCCTGGGGGCCAAGCGCTTCGACCAGGGGGCGGACGGAGCGCTCCAGAAAGGCGCTCCCCGCCACCCCATCGTCGAGGACGACGTGGTGATCTACGCCGGGGCCACGGTCCTGGGGCGCATCACCATCGGCAAGGGGTCGAGCATCGGCGGCAACGTCTGGCTCACCCGCAGCGTGCCAACCGGCAGCCACATCACCCAGGCCACTTTGCAGCAAACCGTTCCCGGCCGCTGAGCCGGGCCCATTTCCAACAACAACATCTTTCAACCGCAAAAGGGGTATCCCGTGACAACTCACCTAGAAGCCCAGACCGCCCTCGGCGATTCCGCCGCCCGGCAGCTGGCCAATGCAACCAAGACCGTCCCGCAGCTTTCCACCATCACGCCCCGCTGGCTGGTCCATTTCCTCCAGTGGCTGCCGGTGGAGGCGGGTATCTATCGCCTCAACAAGGTCAAGAATCCCCGGGATGTGCGGGTCGCCTGCTCCCAGCGGGACGAATCCGAGCTGCCCCAGACCTTCGTGGATTACGACGAGCAGCCCCGGGAATATTTCCTTAACGCCGTCACCACCATCCTGGACGTGCATACCCGGGTCTCCGACCTCTACAGCAGCCCCCACGACCAGATCAAGGAACAGCTCCGCCTCACCATCGAGACCATCAAGGAGCGCCAGGAAAGCGAGCTGATCAACAATCCGGATTACGGCCTCCTGGCCAACGTGGATGACAACCAGCGCATCTCCACCCTGACCGGCGCCCCCACCCCGGACGACCTGGACGACCTCATCACCAAGGTCTGGAAGGAACCCGCCTTCTTCCTCACCCATCCCCTGGGCGTCGCCGCCTTCGGCCGGGAATGCACCCGCCGCGGCGTGCCGCCCCCGACCGTCAGCCTCTTCGGCTCCCAGTTCCTGACCTGGCGCGGCATCCCCATCATCCCGTCCGACAAGGTGCCGGTGGATGGCGGCAAGACCAAGTTCCTGCTGCTGCGTACCGGCGAGAAGCGCCAGGGCGTGGTGGGCCTCTATCAGCCGGGCGTGGCCGGGGAACAGAGCCCGGGCCTGTCGGTGCGCTTCATGGGCATCAACCGCAACGCCATTTCGTCCTACCTGATCTCCCTTTACTGCTCCCTGGCAGTGCTGACCGAAGACGCCCTGGCGGTCCTCGATGACGTGGAAGTGGGCAAGTACCATGACTATCCCGACACCTACAAGTGATGGCGTGACCGGCCTGGGGGGCACCCCCCCGCCGGGGCTGCCCGACGAGGCGACCCTCGCCCGGCTGGCGGGCGCCTTCTTCGCGGCCCTGCCGGGGGCGCCGGAGCCGGACTTCCCGACGGCCGAGCCGGCCCGGCTGAACCTCGGCGACGGCGCGCCTGTCATCGCGCCCTTGCCGGCGGCGGAAGCCCCGGCGCCGTCCCCGGCCCGGGGCGGCCCTGGCGTGCCGGAAGCCTATGCCGCCGCGCTGCCGGCGGTGGCGCCGCCCCAGCCGCCGGTTTCCGGTGTGCCGGCCGCGGTGCCGGGCTCTCCCTATTATTTCCTGGGGGAGGCCAGCGCTTATCGGCCCGGGGGTGACGTGGCCGTGCCCGAGAACCGGGTGGTCGCCCAGTCCTTCGGCCTGCCGGGGGAGGGGGAGCTGAAAAGCTTCCTGGACGCCATCGCCCGGGAGCGGGTGAGCGTGCCCGAAGCAGCCCAGCCGTCCCAGGCCGGGAGCTTCTATTTCCTGGAGGGCTTGGATGCCGGCAACCGGGTACCGGAAGCCGGCCCCACGGCCCGGCCGCCCTTCGACGTTAATGCGGTGCGCCGGGATTTTCCCATCCTGGCGGAACGGGTGAATGGCAAGCCCCTGGTCTGGTTCGACAATGCCGCCACCACCCACAAGCCCCAGGCGGTGATCGACCGGCTGGCCTGGTTCTACGCCCACGAGAACTCCAACATCCACCGGGCGGCCCATGAACTCGCAGCCCGGGCCACCGACGCCTACGAGTCGGCCCGCTCCAAGGTGGCCCGCTTCCTGGGGGCCGGCTCGGCCAACGAGATCATTTTCGTGCGGGGAGCCACCGAGGCCATCAACCTGGTGGCCAAGACCTGGGGTGCCCAGAACATCGGGGCCGGGGACGAGATCGTGGTGTCGCTGCTGGAGCACCACGCCAATATCGTCCCCTGGCAGCAGCTGGCGGCGGTGACGGGCGCCAGGATCCGGGTCATCCCGGTGGACGACAGCGGCCAAATCCTTCTGGACGAGTACCGTAAGCTCCTCAACGACCGCACCAAGCTGGTGGCCATCACCCAGGTCTCCAATGCCCTGGGCACCATCACCCCGGTGCGGGAAATCGTCGAGGCGGCCCACCGGGTGGGGGCGAAAGCTCTGGTGGACGGGGCCCAGGCCGTGTCCCACCTGCGGGTGAACGTCCAGGCCCTGGATGCGGACTTCTACGTCTTCTCCGGCCACAAGGTGTTCGGCCCGACGGGCATCGGCGTGGTGTACGGCAAGAAGGACTTGCTGGAATCCATGCCGCCCTGGCAGGGCGGCGGCAACATGATTGCCGACGT
>DASRUX010000076.1:0-14891 GCA_035655235.1 Rhodocyclaceae bacterium
GGGACGACACCGGCAACGAGGTTACCCGGGGCCAGGTCGGCGAAATCTGCATCCGCGGCCCCCAGGTGATGAAGGGCTACTGGCAGCGGCCGGCGGAGACGGAAAACGTCCTCTACCCGGATGGTTTCCTGCGCACCGGGGACATGGGCTACGTGGATGAAAAGGGCTTCGTCTTCCTGGTGGATCGCAAGAAGGACATGATCCTGGTGTCCGGCTTCAACGTTTATCCCAACGAGGTGGAGGAGGCGGTGGCCATGCATCCCGGGGTGCGGGAGGTGGCGGCCATCGGCGTGGCCGACGAGCACTCTGGGGAGGCGGTGAAGATATTCGTGGTCCGGAAGGACCCGGCGGTGACGGCGGACATCCTCATCGCCCACTGCCGCACCCAGCTCACCGGCTACAAAGTGCCCAAACACGTCGAATTCCGGGACGACCTGCCCCGGACCAATGTGGGAAAGATCCTGAGGAGAGCCCTCAAGGACGCTGCCTGAGTTTTCCGCTCAACCGCAACAACACGAAGGAAACAACATGCCCATACCCGCCCAATTGCGGGGCCGCCTGGCCCTGCCGGTCATCTGCGCCCCGATGTTCATCGTCTCCAACCCGGAACTGGTCATCGCCCAGTGCAAATCCGGCATCGTCGGCTCCTTCCCGGCCCTCAACGCCCGGCCCAAGGAAGAGCTGGACCTCTGGCTGGACCGCATCGAAACGGCCCTGGCCGGCGACCCGAAGGCCGCCCCCTTCGCGGTGAACCAGATCATCCACCAGTCCAACGAGCGCCTGGACCACGACCTGGATGTCTGCATCCGCCACAAGGTGCCCCTCATCATCACCAGCCTGCGGGCGCCCACCGACATCGTGCCGGCGGTCCATGGCTACGGCGGCCTCGTTTTCCATGACGTGATCAACGTCCGCCATGCCGAGAAGGCCCTGGAAGCCGGGGTCGATGGCCTCATCCTGGTCTGCGCCGGGGCGGGGGGCCATGCCGGCACCCTCAATCCCTTCGCCCTGGTGGCGGAAATCCGCCGCTTCTACGACGGCCCCATCGCCCTCTCCGGCTCCATCACCAACGGCAGCGCTGTCCTGGCGGCCCAGGCCATGGGGGCGGATTTCGCCTACGTCGGCACCCGCTTCATCGCTACCCGGGAAGCCAATGCGGTGGAGCGCTACAAGGAGTGCATCGTCGAATCCGGCGCCAATGACGTGGTCTATACCCCTTATTTCACCGGGGTCCATGGCAATTACCTGAAGGCCAGCATCGAGGCCGCGGGGCTCGACCCCGCCAACCTGCCCCAGCGGGACAAGACCGCCATGGATTTCGGCGGCGGCGCCGCCAAGGCCTGGCGGGACATCTGGGGCGCCGGCCAGGGGGTGGGCGGCATCGCCGACATCTTGCCCGCCGCCGAGCTGGTTTCCCGCATGAAAGAGGAATACGCCGCGGCCAAGGCCGCCCTGTGCAGCAACCCGTTCTAAAGCAATAAATTCAAATCAAGGAGACAGCACCATGAGCGACTACATCGCCCCCACCAAGGACATGCGTTTCGTCATGAACGAGCTGGCGGGCTTCCCGGAAATCGGCCAGCTCCCCGGCTTCGAGGAGGCGACGCCGGACTTGGCCGACGCCGTCCTGGACGAAGCCGCCAAGTTCACCGGCCAGGTCCTGGCCCCCCTCAACCGGGTCGGCGACCGGGAAGGCTGCAAACTGACCGCCACCGGGGTGGTGACCCCCGCCGGCTGGAAGGAGGCCTACCGGCAATTCTGCGAGGCCGGCTGGAACGGCGTGGCTTCCCCCGCCGACTTCGGCGGCCAGGGCCTGCCGGAAGCCCTGGCCATTGCCGTGAAGGAAATGGTCTGCTCCGCCAACCTGTCCTTCTCGTTGGGGCCGCTGCTGACCACCGGGGCGGTGGAGGCCCTCATCACCTGCGCCAGCGACGAGCTGAAAGCGACCTATCTGGAAAAGATGATCACCGGCGAATGGTCCGGCACCATGAACCTGACCGAGCCCCAGGCCGGCTCCGACCTGGCGCTGCTCCGCACCCGGGCCGAACCCCAGGCGGACGGCAGCTACCGCATCTTCGGCCAGAAGATTTTCATCACCTACGGCGACCACGACATGACGGACAACATCGTCCATCTGGTGCTCGCCCGCCTTCCGGATGCGCCGCCGGGAGTGAAGGGCATTTCCCTCTTCCTGGTGCCAAAGTTCCTGGTCAATGCCGACGGTTCCATCGGCGAGCGCAACGACGCCCGCTGCGTCTCCATCGAACATAAGCTGGGCATCCACGCCAGCCCCACCTGCGTCATGGCCTACGGGGACAACGGGGGGGCGGTCGGCTATCTCCTGGGCGAGGCCAACCGGGGCCTGGAGTACATGTTCATCATGATGAACGCCGCCCGCCTGGGGGTCGGCCTCCAGGGCGTGGCGTTGGGCGAGAGGGCCTACCAGCAGGCGCTGTCCTACGCCCGGGAGCGGAAGCAGGGCCGGGACGCCGTTACCGGCGAGCCCCTGGTCACCATCGACAAGCACCCGGACATCCGCCGTATGCTCCTGCTCATGAAGAGCCGGGTGGAAGCCAGCCGGGCGCTGGCCTACGTCACCGCCGGCCTCATCGACCGAGCCCATGCTTCCGCCGACGCCGGGGAGCGGGCCAGGAACCTCGCCCTGGTGGAACTGCTCATCCCCATCGTCAAGGGCGGCGCCACCGAGATGGCGGTGGAGGTCACCTCCCTGGGCATCCAGATCCACGGCGGCATGGGCTTCATCGAGGAGACAGGCGCCGCCCAGCATTTCCGGGATGCCCGCATCACCACCATCTACGAGGGCACCACCGGCATCCAGGCCAACGACCTGATCTTCCGGAAGCTGATGCGGGACCAGGGGGCGACCGCCAAGGTGCTGTTCGGCCAGATCGCCGGCACCGTCAAGGCCCTGCTGTCCTCCGACCAGCCGGAGCTGAAGGCCATCGGCCAGCGCCTGGGCGCCGGGCTGGACGCCTGGGTAAGGTCGACCGAATACCTGGCCGCCACGGTGAGGGACGACCTGGCCGGCGTGCTGGCGGCGGCGGTGCCCTACCTGAATCTGGCGGTCATCGTGGCCGGCGGCTGGCAGATGGGCAGGGCGGCCCTGGCGGCGGCCGGCAAGCTGGCCGCCGGGGAGGGGGACGAAACCTTCTACCGGGGCAAGATCGCCACCGCCCGCTTCTACGCCGACCAGCTCCTGCCCCAGGCGGCGGCCTGGGGCGAAACGGTGCGCGCCGGCAACGCCGCCCTGGCGGCGATCAGCGACGAGATGTTGTAACGGCGGAAATCAGGCCGAAACGTCCTGCCAGCGCAGCACCAGGCGCTGGCGGGCGTTTTTGGCGAGGCTCACCTTGCGGGTCTGGGTTTTGCCTTCCAGGGTGGCCGCCACCGTGTATTGGCCGGGGGGCAGGGCCACCAGCAGCATGGGGCCGGTGGATACCGTGTCCAGCACGGTTTCCCCCTTGCGGCCCTTGATGGTGACCTTCACGTCGGCCACGTACTGGCCGGTGTTGGCGGTGAAGGTCATGGCCAGGGGGTAGCGGGTGGCTGCCTCCCGCATGGCCTGGACTTCGTCCTGGCCGATCCCGCCGGAGACGTAGCGGATGTTGCCTTGAGTCTGCTCCTCCGGTCCGGCCGCCAGGGCCGGGGCCGCGAGGGCGGCGGCGAGCAGGGTTGCGAGCAGGGTACGGGTCGCGATCATGGTGACCTCCATGGGGTGTCCGACCCCACTCCGATGCAATCGCCGTGCCGCGGTGCTCAGGAAGCCTGGGCCGCCTTCGGGCTCTGCAGGAAGGCCAACTGTTCCTCCGCAGGCCGGCCCAACAGCCGGGCCACCTCGTCGGCGGTGAGCGGCATGGAGAAGTGGTAGCCTTGGCACAGGGTGCAGCCGATGCCCTTCAGGATGGCGAGTTGTTCGGCGGTTTCGACCCCTTCGGCCAGGGAATTGAGGCCCAGGTTCTTGGCCAGGGAGACGATGGCGGAAACGATGGCGGCGTCGTCGGCGTCGGTGCACAGGTCGCGGACGAAGGACTGGTCCACCTTGAGCTTGTCCACCGGGAAGCGCTTCAGGTAATTGAGGCTGGAATAGCCGGTGCCGAAGTCGTCTACCGCCAGCTGGATGCCCAGGTCGGAGAGTTCGGCCAGCTTGAGGCGGGTGTCGTCCACCCGGTCCATCAGGGCGGATTCGGTGATTTCCAGCTCCAGGCTGTCGGCGGCGAGGCCGGTTTCAGCCAGGATGTCCCGGATGACTTCCACCAGGTCCGGCTGACGGAACTGGCGGGGCGACAGGTTCACCGCAATCATCAGGGGCTGGCCGTACTCCCGGTGCCAGCGGGCCCCCTGGGCGCAGGCCTGGCGCAGCACCCATTCACCGATGGGCAGGATGAGGCCGGTTTCCTCCGCCACCGGGATGAATTCCGCCGGGGAGACGTACTGGTCGCTGTTGCGCCAGCGCAGCAGCACTTCCAGCCCGACCACCCGCTGGGCCGCCACGTCCACCAGGGGCTGGAAGCGCAGGGAGAGCTCGTTGTTCTTGAGGGCCAGGGCCAGCCGGGATTCGATGTGGAAGGACTGGCTGGCCGCCAGGCTCATGCCCTCGGTGAAGAACTGGATGGCATTCCGCCCGCCGTCCTTGGCGTGGTACATGGCGATGTCGGCGTTGCGCATCAGGGTGGCCGCGTCGTCCCCGTGCTCGGGGCAGATGCTGATGCCGAAGGAGGCGGTGATGTGGAGGGCGCGCTCCGCCAGGTGCATGGGCTGGACGAGGGCCGCCCGCAGCTTGTCCACGATGGCGGATACCTCCGCCTCGCCCCCCAGCAGGCCGGGCAGGATGACGACGAATTCGTCGCCCCCCAGGCGGGCCACGGTGTCCGCCGAACGCAGGCAGCCCTGGAGTCGGCGGGCGACTTCCTTGAGGAGCTCGTCCCCGACGTGGTGGCCGAGGGTGTCGTTGATGCTCTTGAAACGGTCCAGGTCCACGAACACCAGGGCCACCTTTTCGCCCCGCCGCTTGGCCTGGGCCAGGGCCTGGTTGAGGCGGTCATGGAAGAGGCTGCGGTTGGGGAGGGTGGTCAGGGCGTCGTGGTTGGCGACATGCCAGACCCGCTGCTCGGCCTGGCGCCTTTCCTCGATCTCCGCCTGCAGGCGTTCGTTGGCCTCCGCCAGTTCGGCGGTACGCACCAGGACCCGGTGCTCCAGCTCTTGCTGGTAGCGGGCCAGGGCGGCCGCGGCCTCGTGGCGCTCGGTGGCATCCTCGATGAGGAGCACGCAGTCGAAGGGCGCGGCCGGATCGGGCGCCCGGCCGGCGATGCGGCCCCAGAACTCGCTGCCGTCCTTGCGGCGGAAATACTGCTCCCGGCTGTGGCTGCGGCCGGCCGCCAGGTCCGGGTAGGCGGAACCGCCCAGCACCTTGAATTCCTCGTCGTTCCGGTACCAGACGCGGGTGGAGCAGCCCAGCATCTCGCCGGGGCCGAAGCCGAACATTTCCTCCATCTGCCGGTTGCAGCGGGTGATGGCCCGGTCCTTGATATGGGCGAGGCCGACGACGGTCAGCTCGAAGATGGATTCGAGCTCGCTGCGGATTTCGTCCGGTGATGGGCTGGAGTCGGCCATGGAGCCAGGGCTGGCGGCGCTTGTTCTGATGGGTTGTCCATTATCGCCGAAGGCCCCGAGGGGCGGAACCAAATCCGCGGCGATTCCTGTCGAAATTCCCTGGAGTTTGTTAGGAATTGTGCCATGGCCGCAGGCGTCGACAGCAATCCCCGGGAGAAGACCCTTCCCCCGACCTGGCTCATCTACGAGCGGATGGACCGGGTTCGCGCCCGCCAGGGCCATTGGCTGGATGTCTTCGGCTGGGGCCCCCGGGAGACGCCCTCCCGCATCGTCCTCCGCCGGCCCGGCCTGAGCCTGAAGGGCTATGCCGATCCCGCCGGTTCGGGGCCCATCCTCCTCATTGTCCCGGCGCCTATCAAGCGGGCCTACATCTGGGACCTCGCCCCGGGGGCCAGCGTGGTCCAGGCCTGCCTGGATCGGGGCCTGCGTCCTTATCTGATCCAGTGGGAGGCACCGGAGGCCGGTGCCGGGCTGGCCCAGTTCGGGGACGGCTACCTGGCCGAGTGCGTCCGGGCCATCCGGACCGAATGCGGCGGCGACGGGGTGATGCTGGCCGGCCATTCCCTGGGGGGCGTCCTGGCGGCGGTCTTTGCCGCAGTGCGACCGGAGCGGGTCAAGGGCTTGGTGCTACTCGGCACGCCGCTCCATTTCAGCCGGTCCCGGGAGCAGGGGGTGCTGGGGTCGGTGGCCGGGGCCGGCGGCGGTTGGCTGGAAAAGCTGCCCGCCCGGGTGCCGGGTTCTTTCATGAGCATGGCGGGCTTCCTGGCGTCCCCGGCTGCCTTCGGGAAAGAACGGTTGGCCGACTGGTGGCGCAGCCTCCCGGACCGGGAGGCCCTGCGTACCCATATGCAAGTGGAACGCTGGAGCCTGGACGAGCTGCCCCTGGCCGGTCGGCTGGTGAAGGAACTGCTCTGCCAGCTCTACGGGGCCGATGCCTTCATGGCCGGGAAGCTGCGCTGCGGCAAGCGCATCGCGGCCGCTGAGCGGGTCAGGGCGCCCCTCCTGGTGGTGGCGGAGCCCAACTGCCCCATCGTTCCCCCGGCGGCCATCCTGCCCTTCGTGGACAAGGCCGCCAGCCGGGACAAGACGGTGCTGGTCTATGAAGGCGATGTGGGCGTTGCCATCCAGCATGTGGGAGCACTGATCGGGCGCAACGCCCACGCCCGGCTGTGGCCGGCCATCCTCGACTGGACCCGTGCCGTCTGGCCCAAATTGGGGTGATGCCGGTAGCAAGACGGGCTGAATTCCGGGACGGCCATTTCATCCAATCGCCAAGGAATCGACGGGAAGCCATGGGTATCAAGAGCATGACCAACTTCAGCACCGAGCAGGTGATCGGCGTCCATCACTGGAACGAGCATCTGTTCAGTTTCCGCACCACCCGGGCGCCGGGGCTGCGCTTCGACAACGGCCAGTTCGTGATGATGGGGCTGGAGGTGAACGGCAAGCCCGTCACCCGGGCCTACAGCGTCGCCAGCCCCAATTACGAGGAGTACCTGGAGTTCCTCAGCATCAAGGTCCCCAACGGCCCCTTGACCTCCCGGCTGCAGCACCTGGAGGAGGGCGATCCCGTCCTGGTGGGCAGGAAGCCTACCGGCACCCTCGTGATCCACGACCTGCTGCCGGGCCGGCGGCTCTACCTCTTTTCCACCGGCACCGGCCTCGCCCCTTTCCTGAGCCTGATCCAGGACCCGGCGGTGTACGAGCGCTTCGAGACGGTGATCCTCCTGCACGGGGTGCGTCACGTCTCGGAGCTGGCCTATCGGGATTTCATCACCAAGACCCTGCCCGACAACGAATATTTCGGCGACCAGGTACGGCAGAAGCTCATCTACTACCCGACGGTGACCCGGGAACCCTTCATCCACGAGGGCCGCATCACCCATCTGGTGGAGAGCGGCCGGCTCTTCGCAGACATCGGCCTGCCGCCCCTCGACCCCGCCGAGGACCGGGCCATGATCTGCGGCAGCCCCCCCATGCTCCGGGACTGCTGCGCAATGCTGGACCAGCGGGGCTTCAGGATTTCCCACCACATCGGCCAGCCGGGCGACTACGTCATCGAGCGGGCCTTTGTCGAAAAGTAGGAGGGCACATGCATGGCAAGATCGAGTCCAAGGCGGCATCCCCCGGCGCCATCGTCCCGCGCCTTCCATCTGGCCATCCTGCGCTCGATCATTCCCCTGGTGGTCACGGCGGTCGCCTGGCGCGCCCTGATCGCCCAGGACGCCACTAGCCCCGTGGGAATCTCCATCAGCTCCCCCGCCTTCGGCAACGACGGCCCCATCCCGGAAGAGCACACCTGTTCCGGTCCGAATACCTCGCCGCCTTTGAACTGGAGCGAGTTGCCGGTGGGCACCAAGAGCCTGGTGCTGATCATGGACGACCCGGACGCCCCCGATCCCGCCGCCCCCAAGACCACCTGGGTCCATTGGGTGCTCTACAACATCCCGCCGAGCGCCACGGGCCTGCCGGCCGGGGTTTCCAGCCGGGACCTGCCGGCAGGGACCGGCCAGGGGCTCAACGATTGGAAGCGCACCGGCTATGGCGGCCCCTGCCCCCCCATCGGGCGCCACCGCTATTTCCACAAGCTTTACGCCCTGGACACCGTATTCACGGACCTGGGAACGCCCACCAAGGCCGCCCTCGAAAAACGCATGCAGGGCCATGTGCTGGGCTCGGCCCAACTGGTCGGCACCTACCAGCGCCCCTAGGAGAAGAAAAATGGAAAAGATGCTTCCTCCCGTTCCCCTTCCGGTGAAGCATCTCTTCCTCCTCGGCGTTCTGGCGGCGAGCGGGACATCCTCGGCCCAGGGCGGGGATTTCCGTCCCGACTTCCGTTCCCGCTGCGAGCGCCAGCTGCCGGCGCCGGCGGTCCAGGTCAAGCGGGCCGACGGCGGCTACAGCATCGACCACCAGCTTTCCTTCCGGGACCTGACCGGCATGGGCTCCGACCTCCTGCGCCACGGCAAGCAGAACGTCCTGGGCATCACCCGGGCGGAGATGACGGCGACGGTGGAGATCAAGATGGCCCGGTTGGTGAACGACGATGACAACCAGGAGTGCGTCAGCCCCCAGGTGGAAATCACAGTGGAATACAAGCCCATCCAGGTCTTCATCGGCCGGGAGTTCCCCGCCGACAGCTGCTCCTACCGGGAAATCCTCCAGCACGAGCTGCGCCATGTGCGGGCCTACCGCCGCCATCTGCCCCTGGTCGAGGCCGCCATCCGCAGCAAGCTTTCCCGGCGGGCCAGCGGCTGGATTCTCTACGGACCCGAAGGCACCCTGGAGAACGAGCTGAAGACCGAGGTCTACAACAACTGGCTGCCCCTGGTGGACGTGGAAATCCGCAAGGTGGATGCCACCCAGGCCCAGATCGACTCGGCGGAGGAGTACAACCGGATGGAAGGCGTCTGCGACGGGGAAATCCAGCAGCTCATCGGCCTTTGAGCGCCGGCGCGGGCCCTCAGGCCGGATCGTAGGGGCGGGCGCCGAGCTGGCGCTGGCCGATGCCGTTGGGCCGGGCCTGGACGAACCAGCGCAGGCGGGCGACCCAGCGGTAAAGGCGGGCGGGCGCCAGGGGCCGGGCCATCAGCCGGCTGGCTTGGGCCGGAATGGGCTGGCCGGCGGCCAGGGCCGCGGCGGCCATCTTCAAGGCCTTGATGGGGGCGCGCAGGATGAGGCGGACGGAAGACAAGGGGCGACCGTGGATCGCTTCGCCGCCCCCCAGGGCCAGGCCCCCGGCCCAGGCGAGGCCGTTCCGGTGGGCGAAGCAGCGCAGGATGCGCAGGGCCAGGTGGTTGTGCACCGCCTCCGGATAGCCGTTGTTGAGGATGCCGACCACCCGGCGCAGGGCATGGGGTTCTTGGCCGAGGCGGGCGGCAAGCTGTTCCAGGGCCCGGCTCACCAGGCTGGGCAACCCATCCACATAGAGGGGCGCGGCCACCACCAGGGCGTCGGCCGCGAGCATGGCCGCCAGTCCCTGCTCGGCGGCGCGGCCCGGCTTGATGAACTGGGTAGCGTAGATGAGGGTGGTTGATACGCCGGCCTTGTCCAGGTCGCCAACCAACTGCCGGGCCAGGGATTCCGAGGTGCTGGTGCCCTTGGGCCGGGCGCTGCCGATGAGGACGGCGACGGATCGGGGCGGCGCTGCCGCTTCCCCGGTGTCGGCGGCGCAGGCGCGGGCCAGGGCTTCGGCATCCGGATTGGGGGGAATGGGCTCGCCGGGGTCTTCGGCGAGGGCGTCCCGCAGGGCGGCTTCCATCTCTCCCTGCCAGCCGGGCTCGGCGAGAGAGAGGACGAGGGAGCGGAAGGTGGGCGCCATCAGATTGACGGCGTTACCGGCGGCGATTTCCCGGAAGATGTCCGCCGCCTCGTCGTCTGTCCGTTCGGCCAGGCCGATGATGAAGAGGGGGGCGTAGCGGTCGTAGCGGGGCAGGTGGCGGGTGAGGCCGTCACGCTCGTGGAAATTGGGGTGGGCGAGACCGATCAGGCGGTCCACGGCTTTCTTCAGTTCGGCGGAATAGCCGCCGAAGACCACCGGAGTCAGGAAGATGGCCAGGTCGGCGTGGTGCATGGCCCGCAGGATGTCCTGCACTTCGTCCTGGGTCCGGCACTGGCCGGGGGTCTTGGTCCAGCACTCGAAGTCCCCCAGGCAGGGGGCGAGGCGGAGATTGGCGAGGGCGAAACGGGTGACCCGCGCCCCCAGGCGCTCCGCCAGATTGACCAGATGACGGCCGGCGGTGGGATCGCCGGTGGTGCCGTCGAGGATGACCAGGTTCATGGGCGCCGTCCTTCGGTGTCGGGGACTTCCGGTGGGAAAGCCCCCATTGTTCCACCAATCAGGCGGCGCAGCTATTCATCCGGTATATGAAGCCTGCTTCTCCTCCGGCTCGACGACCTCCAGGGCGGGGGAATCGGCCGGGGCGGTCTTGTCGGTGAACCGGTCCAGGTAGAGATACACCACGGGGGTCAGGTAGAGGGTGAGCAGTTGGGAGACCATCAGGCCGCCGACCACGGCCAGGCCCAGGGGGCGGCGGACTTCGGCGCCGGCACCGATGCCCAGGGCGACGGGGAGGGTTCCCACCAGGGCCGCCATGGTGGTCATCATGATGGGCCGGAAACGAATCAGGCAGGCCTGGAAGATGGCGTCCTTGGGCGCCATGCGGTCCTTCCGCTGCCGCTCCAGGGCGAAGTCGATCATCATGATGGCGTTCTTCTTGACGATGCCGATGAGCATGATGACCCCCACGAAGGCGTAGAGGCTCAAATCCACCTTGAAGATGAGCAGGGTGAGGAGCGCTCCCAGGCCGGCGGAGGGCAGGCCGGAGAGGATGGTGAGGGGGTGGATGAAGCTCTCGTACAGCACCCCCAGGACCAGATACACCACCAGCACCGCCACCAGGAGCAGTACCCCGAGACCCTGCAACGACGACTGGAAGGCCTGGGCCGTGCCCTGGAGGCTGGTGGTCAGGGAAACGGGAATCCGTATCTCCTGCTCCAGGCCCTTGATCTTGTCCACCGCCTCGCCCAGGGAGACGCCGGGCAGGAGGTTGAAGGAGATGGTCACGGACGGCAGCTGGCCCTGGTGATTCACGGTCAGCGCCTGGGTCTTGCGGCTGAAGCGGGCGATGGTGTCCAGGGGGATGAGCTTGCCGCCGCTGCCCCGCACATAGAGGCGGGAAAGGGCTTCCGGATCGGCCTGGTACTGGGGCGCCACTTCCAGGATCACCTGGTACTGGTTGGTGGAGCCGTAGATGGTGGATACCTGCCGGGCGCTGAAGGCGCTCTGCAGGGCATCCTCCACCTGGCCGTAGGTGAGGCCCAGGGAGGCGAGCTTGTCCCGGTCGATGTCCAGGCCTACCACCGGGCTCAGGTTGTTGAGGTTGTTGGTGACATCCACGAAGCCCGGAATCTGGCGGATTTTCTGGGTGAGGGTCCCCGTCCATTGGTAGAGCTCGTCCAGGTCGGTGGACTGGAGGGTGTATTGGTACTGGGCCGCCGTGATCTGGCCGCCGATGCGGATGACCGGCGGGTTCTGCATATAGACCTTGATGCCCGGCACCGCCGCGAGCTTCGGGCGCAGGCGCTGGATGATCTCGTCGGGCGTGGAGTTACGCTCCTCCCGGGGCTTCAAGATCATGAATACGGTGCCGGTGTTGGCGGTCGGCCGGATGCCGCCGGCGCCCACCGAGGACATGAAGGAGCGGACATCCGGCTCCTGGGCGACGATGTCGGCCACCGCCCGCTGGTGCTGCACCATGGAAGCGAAGGACACGTCCTGGGCGCCTTCGGTGAAGGCGATGATCTGGCCCGAGTCGCCGCTGGGCAGGAAGTCCTTGGACACCTGGGTGAACAGGAAGCCGGTCAGCAGCAGGGTTCCCACGAAACTCGCCAGGATCAGGCGGGGATGGTTCATGGCGGAGCGCAGGGTGCGCTCGTAGCTGGTGACCAGCCACTCGAAAAAGCGCTCGAACATCTGGAAGACCCGGCCGTGGGTATCCGGTTCGGCGTGCTTGATGTAGCGGCTGCACAGCATGGGGGTCAGGGTCAGGGAGACGAAGCCCGACACCAGGATGGCGGCGCAGATGGTGACCGCGAATTCATGGAGTAGCCGCCCGACGATACCCTGCATGAACAGCACCGGGATGAACACCGCGATCAGGGAGATGGTCATGGAGATGATGGTGAAACCGATCTCCTTGGCCCCCTTGATGGCTGCCTGGAAGGGCGGCTCGCCATCCTCGACGTGGCGGACGATGTTTTCCAGCATGACGATGGCGTCATCCACCACGAAGCCCACCGAGAGGGTCAGGGCCAGCAGGGAGAGGTTGTCCAGACTGTAGCCCAGCATGGACATCACGGCGAAGGTGCCGACCACCGAAATGGGCAGGGCCAGGCTGGGGATGACCGTGGCCGACAGGTTGCGCAGGAAGAGCAGGATCACCAGGATGACCAGGAAACCGGCCAGGATCAGGGTGAACTGGACATCGTCGATGGCTTCCCGGATGGAGATGCTGCGGTCGAACAGGGTGTTCATGGCGATGGCCGCCGGCAGCTTGGCCTGGAAGGAAGGCAGCACCTTCTTGATGGCATCCACCGTCTCGATGGTGTTGGCGCCGGGCTGGCGCTGGATGGCGAGGACGATGGCCCGCTTGTCCACGTTCCAGCTGGCGATGCGGATGTTCTCGACGCTATCCACCGGCGTCGCCACATCGCCCAGGCGCACGGGCGCGCCGTTGCGCCAGGAGACGATGAGGGAGCGGTAGGCGTCGGCATTGGCGAGCTGGCCGTTGTCCTTGATGGCGAAGGACTGGCGGCTGCCGTCCAGCTGGCCCACCGGCTGGTTCACGTTGTTCTGGGTCAGGGCCTGCTGGAGCTCGTCGATGCCCATGCCCCGGGCGGCCAGCTGATCGGGGTTGGCCTGGATGCGGACGGCGAACTTCTGGGAGCCGTAGATCTGCACCTGGGCCACCCCGGGAATGGTGGAAAGCCGCTGGGCCAGCTGGGTTTCCGCGTATTCATTCACCAGGGAGAGGGGCAGGGTGGGGGACGACAGGGCGATGTAGTAGATGGGCGAGTCGGCCGGATTCACCTTGCGGAAGGACGGCGGCGTCGGCATGTTCTGGGGCAGCCGGCGCAGGGCGGCGGAAATGGCGGCCTGCACGTCCTGGGCGGCGGCGTCGATGTCCCGGTCCAGGGTGAACTGGAGGGTGATGCTGGTGGAGCCCTGGGCGCTGGTGGAGGTCATGGAATCCAGGCCCGAGATGGTGGAGAACTGCCCTTCCAGGGGCGTCGCCACCGCAGCCGCCATGGTCTCCGGCGAAGCGCCCGGCAGGTTGGCGGTGACCGAGATGGTGGGGAAATCCACCGTCGGCAGCTCGGACACGGGCAGGGAGCGGTAGCCGATGATGCCGAAGATGAGGAACGCCGCCATGAGCAGCGTGGTCATCACCGGGCGGCGTATGCACAGTTCGGGCAGGTTCATGGAGCGTATCTTTGCTTAGGCGGCGGGCTTGGGCTGGGTGGCCTTATTGGCTTCCGGTGCGGTTTCCGGCCCCTTGGCCTTGACGGTGGCGCCGGGGGTGAGGCGAAGCTGGCCGTCGGTCACGACGGTATCCCCCGCCGCTACACCCTTGCCGATGGCGGCCATGCCCCGGTAGGTGGCCTGGATATCGATCTTGCGCAGCTCGACGGTGTTGTCGGGCTTCACCGCATAGAGGAAGTTCCCGTCGTTGCCCTGCTGCACGGCGTCGGCTGGCACCAGGACGGCGTTGTCCAGCTTGTCCAGGGTCATGGCCACGTTCAGGAACTGGCCCGGGGTGAGCTTTTCCACCTTGTTGTCCAGCAGGGCCTTCATCTGGATGGTGCCGGTGGCGGCATCGACGGCATTGTCAAGGAAGCGGGCCTGGCCCTCCATGGGCTCGCCCCGGCCGCCGGGCAGCCGCACCAGCACCTTCATGGGGCCGGCGCCCATGGCCTGGCGCAGTTTCTGGAGGTGCTTTTCCGGCACCGAGAAGGTGACGTAGAGGGGCTGGACCCGGTTCAGCACGGCCAGCACCGTGTCATTGACCTTGACCGAGGACCCGGGGAAGACCAGCCGGGCGCCGACCACCCCGGAGAAGGGGGCGCGCAGGGTGGTGTAGGAAAGCTGGAGCCGGGCGAGCTGGACGGCGGCCTCGTCGGCCTTGACGGTGGCGGCTGCGGCGGCCTCACTGGTACGGACTTCATTGACCTTTTCATCGGAAACGAAGCCGCGGCTCTTCAAGGACACGTAGCGTTCCACATCGGCCCGGGCCTTGACGAGCATGGCCTGGTCCTTGGCGAGGTTGGCTTCCGCCTGGAGGAGCTTGGCGTTGAAATCGCCCGGATCGAGGCGCAGCAGCACGTCTCCCTGCTTGACCTGCTGGCCCTCGGTGTAGGCGACGCTCTCCACCTGGCCGTCCACCCGGGATTTCATGGAGACGCTTTCATAGGCCTCGGCCCGGCCCACCACCTCCAGCAGCACCGGTACCTCGCCGGCGGTAGCCTTGGCGACGGTCACCGGCACGGGGCCGGCGGTCTTGGGGGCATTGCCGGCGGCGCTCTTGCCGGCGGCGTTGAAATACCAGTAGGAGGAACCGATCACGGCGGCCAGCAGGGCCACCAGGAGCGGGGTCTTGAATTTTTTCATCTGGATGCGCCCCAGAGGAGGTGTGGAAGTCAGGCTCCGGCCTGATCGGAGCTTCGAATTAGATAGCAATGCTAAGCAATCAATGCTACCT
>DASRUX010000077.1:0-5826 GCA_035655235.1 Rhodocyclaceae bacterium
CGACGGGGGTCGGAGGCCCTATTTTTGCGGTATCCCGCCCCTCAGCGCTGGGTGGTTTCGGCCTGGGTGGCGACCCAGGCGCCGCCCCGGGATTCGAGCATGTACTCTTCGGTGGATTCGAAGCGGTAGGGCTTGCCCGCCTGCTTGCCCTGCTCGATGACCACCGACTTGACGATCATCCGGTCGCAGGAGCCGTCCGGCGGCAGCTTGGCCTCGGTGGAAATGCGGCGGTGCTGGTAGTCCTTGAGGCCCTTGATGGCGGTGATGGTGCTCTGAGCCAGTTCGTCCCGGCCCATCTCCACGGACATGGTCTCATTACCGCCGACCCGGACGGTGGCCTTGACCTTCACCTCCGGCGCGAACATGGCGATCACGGCGTTGGCATCCCGCTTGACGATGGCGCCGTCCAGCCGGGCCAGCCACTGCTTGGCGAGCTTGTCGGCGGAACAGGAAGCCGGAGCAGCGGCCGGGGCGGCCGTCGGCGCGGACTTGCGCAGCTGTTCCAGCTGCTTGGCTGCTTCGGCGTCGGCCGTCTGGGAGTAGCGGTCCAGCTCGGCATCGAACTCGCCCGGCACGTAGAACTCCGGCACCTTTTCCAGCAGGACCGGCATCAGGATGGTCATCAAGGCCCGGTGCTTCATGGGCTTGGGGGCGAAGCCGACCTTGCCGGCGTCGATATCCACCGAACCGCCGTTGGCGTCCAGGGTGGTGCCGCCCCGGTTCACCTTGTCGTAGGTGCCTTCCCGGTTGGAGGTGGCCTTGGCCATTTCCAGGGAGAGCACATAGGGCTCGTGGTCGGTGCCCCGGATGCCGATGGTGGCCTGGGGAGTCACCACCTGGTGGCCGGCCTTGTTGAGGCGGCCGATCCAGCCGGTGATCACCCGCAGGGAGCCGTTGATGAGGCGCACGGTGAAGCTGTCGGTGCTCTTGCCCTCAGCCGCGTACTTCTCGGCGACGAATTCCGCCCCCGGGCGCACGGCGACGATGCCGGCATCCTCGGTCTTCAGCACCGCTTCCGCCGCCGAGGCCGCCCGCACCTTCTCGCCCACGAAGACCACGTCGCCTTCTTTGAGGGGCCGCTCGGCGCCGCTGGCAGCGGTGGCCACCACATCGCCCCGGATACGCCAGACCGATGCAAAGCGCTTGCCGCCGTCGCTCTCGGCCGCCGATGCGGCGGGGGCCAGAAGGCAGGTACAGCCCAGCAACAGGGAGATGCCCAGCGCCCCTACAGTGGCGCCAAGCCCGGAACGGTTGGTTGAGGGATTCATAAAACAGCCTCGCCTGATCTTGAGTTGGGGGAATTATGGGGTTATGACGTTATTGAACCATACCGGCCCCGGCTCAGCCAGAACGGCATGGCCCCGGCTGTGGAAAATTCCCCGCGGCCCGGCGACGGTCAAATCGCCAGGGGCTCGAAGCGCAGCCAGACGGTGAAGCGCGCCCCCTCGCCCGGGGCGCTGTCCACGGTGATGCGGCCGCCGTAACGCTCCACCAGGGACAGGCTCACCCACAGGCCGAGGCCGGTTCCCCCCGGCTTGCCGACGGTGAAGAAGGGCTGGAACAGGCGCTCCCGGTCCGCCTCGCCGATGCCGGGGCCGGAATCCTCCACCATCAGTTTCAGCCCCACCGGCATGTCGGCCTCGTCCCAGTCCTCGGCGGCCAGGGTCAGGGTGCCGCCCTCGGGCATGGCCTGGATGGCATTGACCATCAGGTTGATGAGCACCTGCTGCAGCTCGTTCCGGTTGCACACCACCTTGCGGGACGAATCCAGGTGCTGCTCCACGGCCACGAAGCCCCGCTTGAGGAGGTGCCGGACCAGCACCAGGCTGTCCTGGACCAGGGGGACCGGCTCCACCGGCTCCAGGTAGCCCACGTAGTCCTGGGGACGGGCGAACTGGAGGAGCTTGGCGACAATGAGGCGGATGCGGTGCACCTGCTCCTGGACCAGGCGGATTTCCGGCTCCACCGGCTCTGCCGCCGGCCCCAGGATGTCCCGGAGCACGTCGATATTGCCCTGGATCACCGCCACCGGGTTGTTGATCTCGTGGGCCACCCCGGCGGTGAGCTGGCCGATGGCGGCCAATTTTTCGTGCATGACCAGTTGGGACTGGGCCGCCTTGAGGGTCGCCACCGCTTGGCTGAGTTCGGCGGTACGGCGGGCCACCTCGGCATCCAGGGACTCGCCCCAACGCTGGAGGGACGCCGCCTGGGCCTGGAGGCGGTCGAGCAACTGGTCGAAGTGGGCCGCCAGTTCCCCCAGTTCGTCCCGGCTTTCGATGGCCCCGACCCGGGCCTCCGCCACGCCCTGTTCGATAGCGTGCATGGTGGCGTGCATGCGCTCGATGGGGGTGAAGACCCGGCGGGCCCAGAGCACCGCAAAGAGGGCCGCCAGCCCCATGGCGACGGCGAAGAGGCCCACCACCACCGCCAGCGCGGTGTGCTTGGCGGCGGCAAAGGGGCCTTCCAGGAAACCCACGTAGAGCATGCCGATCCGTTCCCCCCGGCTGTCGATGAGGGGCCGGTAGGCGGAGACGTACCAGTCCTGGACCACGAAAGCCCGGTCGAGCCAGGTGTTCCCCCGGCCCAGCACCGTGTCCCGCACCGCCTGGGAGACACGGGTGCCGATGGCCCGGCTGCCCTCGAAGAGGCGCACGTTGGTGGCCACCCGCACGTCCCCCAGGAAGAGGGTAGCGGTGCCCAGGCTGCCCAGGGGCAGGGCGCCTTCGGGATAAACCACCTCGTTCAGGCGGTCGATGAATTCCAGGTTGCGGTTCAAGAGCACCCCGCCGGCCAGCACCCCCACCAGCCGACCGCGCCCATCCACCACCGGCGCCGCCGTGTGGATGACCAGGCCCCGGTCCTCCACCGCCCGGTCGTCGGGGGCGGCGTTGCGGGTGTCCATCAGGGGCGTGCGGGCCTGCTCTGCCAGGCGGTAGTCGATGCTGCGCAGCAGGGCGGAGGGGAAGACATCCACTTCGGTGCGGGCCTGCTGACCCCGGGCAGCGCGCACCACCGGCCAGTCGCCGAAGGGCGTGCCGGTGGGCAAGGCACCGCTGGCCAGGCGGACCCGGCCCTCGTTATCCAGGAAGTGGAGGAAGTCGAGCCGCAGCCGCTGCCGGGATTCCAGAAGCAGGTCCACCGCCGCCTCCCGGCCCGACCGGCTGTCGGCGGCCAGGGCCCGAGCCAGGCGCTCGGAGGCGGCCAGTCCCTCGACGGAACGGCCCACCCCTTCCGCCACCCGCTCGAAATAGCCGTGGGCCACCGCCAAGTCGGAACGGACTTTGGTGACCATCAGCCGGTCGAAATACTCGCCGCCCCAGACGGCCAGCACCACCAGGAGAACCGGCAGCACCACCCCCAGGGGCAGCAGCGCCAGGAGCAGCAGGCGGACCCGGATGGACCGGCGCCCGGCCCCCGGCCAGGGGAACTTCAGACGCCCCAGGCCTGACATTTGCGGTCCAGGGTCTTGCGGGAGATGCCCAGGCGGCGGGCGGCTTCGGACTTGTTGCCCTCGCAGGCGGCCAGCACCGCCAGGATGTGGCGTTTCTCGATGGCTTCCAGGCTTTCGTCGGTGCCGCTTTCCAGGGCCGATTCGCCGGGGTCGTGGCCCAGGTCGAACCAACCGAGGATGAGGGAGCGCTCCACCAGGTTCCTGAGTTCCCGCACATTGCCCGGCCAGTCGTAGGCGCATAGCCGGGCCAGGGTGCGGGCATCCGGGTCGAGGCGGGGAACGCCCAGGCGCCCGGCCAGGGTGGCGATGAAGTATTCCAGCAGTTCCGGGATATCCTCCGGCCGCTCCCGGAGCGGCGGCAGGTGCAGTTCCAGGACCTGGAGCCGGTAATAGAGGTCCTGGCGGAAACGCTGGGCCGCCACTTCTTCCTTCAAGTCCCGGTTGGTGGCGGCGATGACCCGCACATCCACCGGGATTTCCTGCTCGGAACCCAGGGGCCGGATGCGCCGCTCCTCCAGGACCCGCAGCAGCTTGGCCTGGGCGGCGGCGGGCAGTTCGGCGATCTCGTCCAGGAAGAGAGTGCCGCCCCGGGCGTAGTAGAAGAGGCCTTCCCGGTGGCCCTGGGCGCCGGTGAAGGCGCCCTTCACATGGCCGAACAGTTCCGACTCGATCAGCTCGGAGGCGATGGCGGCGCAATTGACCGGCACGAAGGGCCCCTTGGCCCGAGGACTCATGGCGTGCAGGGCCCGGGCCGCCACTTCCTTGCCGCTGCCGGATTCCCCGGTGAGCAGCACGGTGGCGGCGGTGGGAGCGATGCGGGCGAGGCGCTCGCACACCGAGCGCAGGGCCTCGGAATTGCCGATGATGCCCTCGATATAGGTGCTGCGCTCCTCCACCTGGCGGCGCAGGACGAAGTTTTCCCGCAGCAGCCGGGAACGCTCGAAGCAGCGCTTGATGGCGTTGAGCATCTGGGCCAGGGAAAAGGGTTTCAGGAGGAAATCCGCGGCCCCGGCCCGCAGGGCGTCGATGGCCGTGTCCAGGTCGGCGTAGGCGGTGATGAGCACCACGTCGCCGACATAGCCCTCGTCCCGCAGGTCGTGGAGCCAGTCGATGCCGGAGCGGCCGGGCAGGGCGATGTCCAGGACGATGAGGTCGTAGAGCCGGCGCTGCAGCATGGGGGCCGCCTCCTCGACGCTGCCGGCGGTATCCACCAGGCCGCAGCGGGTGCCCAGGGCGCGCCCCAGGAAGCTCACCATGCCGGGCTCATCATCCACCACCAGGACGGAATATTCCTTCCAGGACGCCTCGTTGATGGGCGTTTCGTTTGTCTCCATGACCGCTCCTCCTGCCCCAATGATCGCAAATCCGGGCGCTCCCGGGCAATCCGGCGAACCGTTCGAAGCCGGCGGCATCAAACCGGGACAAGGCAATTCCGCGGGGGGACGGATCATGGCTTATTCCTTGGCGAACGCCCGGGCAGCGGAAGTCCTGCTGGTCGAGGACAATTTTTACGATGTCATCCTGATGCGGGAGAGCTTCTCCCGGGCCAAGCTCCTGGCCAATCTGCATCATGTGGAAAACGGCGAGGCCGGCCTTTCCTTCCTCAGGAAAAAGGGCAAGTTCGCCGACGCCCCCACTCCGGACCTCGTCCTCCTGGACATCAACCTGCCCCTGGTGGACGGCCGGGAGGTGATGCGGGAAGTGGCGGCCGACGACCGGCTCAGGCCCATTCCGGTGGTCGCCCTCGCCACCTCGGCCACCGACGCCAGCATCGAGGAGATGCGCCGCCTGGGCTGCCCGCTGCACATGGTGAAGCCGGTGGATTTCGAGCAGTTGCAGCGGGTCGTGCGGGGCATCGCCGGCTGCTGGTTCTCACTGGTGATCGTCCCATCCAGCACCTAGAATGGACTCGTAGGCCTTTGTCCTGAAAAAAACGCTGGGGGGCCGGGACTCCGCTGCCCCGCCCCGGGGAGGGCTCCATGAACGCTTCCGCCTTTGCCGCGGCCCTGGCGGCCGCCGTGCTGCTGTCGGGCTGCGCCACCGACATGATGACCGACAAGGACCGGGCCATGATGGCCGGCCGCTACGGCGAGATGGAAAAGCATGCCGAAGCCGAGGTCCCCGACATCACCAAGGCCAGGACCGTGAAGCTCGCCCCCCTGTGCCTGTCCTACGCCAAGCTCAAGCGCTACGACAAGGTCACCCCCTGCTTCGAGCAGCTGGAAAAGAACGTGGCGGCCGGGGACACCAACATGACCGACATCGAGGCCATGGAGAAGAAGAGCCCCCTCATGATGGGCTTCGCCAAGCTCGGTTCCGCCGCCTCCGGCGTCTCCCTGGAGCAGGACGTGACGCCCCACATGCTGGAATTCCGG
>DASRUX010000078.1:0-2317 GCA_035655235.1 Rhodocyclaceae bacterium
AGCCGGTAGAAGCTCGCGTCGGTGCCGTAGGCCAGCCGCCGCAGGTCGTCGGTGATGACCTGGCGCTCGGGCAGGATGCGGGAGAGGGCGGCGATCAGGGGATTGCTCATTGATGTTCCTTGATGAGGTCGCGCAGGCGCTTTTCGGCGGGCTTCATGGGGGTGCGGACGCTGGTCCAGCCGCCTTGTTGGTTGGGAGTGAGCCAGTTGAAGCGGCTCGCCAGCCAGGAATAGGCGCGGTATAGGGTCGGGTGGCTGTAGATGGCCGCCCAGGCGCCCCAGACGGCGGACATCAGGGTGCTATGGCCGGCGCCCTGGCCCCGCAGCTTGGCGTCCGGCTTGGGCTCGGAATACACCTCGCTGCGCAGCCGGATCAGCAGTTCCGGGATGGGAATCTTCACCGGGCACACCTCGCCGCAGGCGCCGCACAGGCTGGAGGCGGAGGGCAGGGTGGCGGTGGCTTCGATACCCATGAGGTGGGGCGAGATGATCTCGCCGATGGGCCCCGGGTAGGTGGTGCCGTAGGCGTGGCCGCCGATGTGGGTATAGACCGGGCAGTGGTTCATGCAGGCGCCGCAGCGGATGCATTGGAGTGTCTTCCGTAGCTGCTCGTCGGCGTAGGGCTGGGTGCGGCCGTTGTCGAGCAGCACCAGGTGGACTTCCTCCGGACCGTCCTTCTCCCCGGGCTGGCGGGGCTTGGAGATCATGTTGAAGTAGGTGCTGATGTTCTGGCCGGTGGCGGAGCGGGTGAGGAGCGACAGCAGCGGCGGCACATGGGCAAGCTTCTCCACCACCTTCTCAATGCCGGTGATGGCCACATGGACCTTGGGGGCAGTGGTGGATAGGCGGCCGTTGCCCTCGTTTTCCACCAGGCACAGGGTGCCGGTTTCCGCCACGGCGAAATTGACCCCGGAGAGGCCGATGTCGGCTTCCAGGAATTTCTGCCTCAGCACCTTGCGGCCGATCTGGATTAGGGTATCCACGTCCTCTGTGTAGGCCACGCCGGGGAGCTTCTCCTCGAAGAGCTTGGCGATCTGCTGCTTGGTTTTGTGGATGGCCGGCATGATGATGTGGGAGGGCTTCTCACCGGCCAACTGGAGAATGTATTCCCCCATGTCGGTTTCGATGGCCTCGACGCCGGCGGCATCTGCGGCGTGATTGAACTCGATTTCCTCGCTCACCATGGACTTGCCCTTCACCATCCGCTTGGCGCCGTGCTTTTCGCAGATGCCGAGGATGATGGCGTTGGCCTCTTCCGGCGTTTCCGCCCAATGGACGTGGACGCCGTTCCGGGTGAGGTTTTCTTCCAGTTGGGTCAGGAGCCGGGGCAGGTTGTCCAGGCTGTACTGGCGGATCTGTTCGCCGAGGCTGCGCAGGCTTTCGAGTTCCACCGGGTCCGGGAACTGGGCGGCGCGCTTGGCCATGAGGAAATCCATGGCCCCCCGGAAGCTTTTCTGGAGGAATTCGTTTTCCACCACGGCCTTGGAGCGTTCCCGGAAGCCGACGGTGGGCATGAAGTGGAGCGGTTGCGGTGTCATGCTTCCTCCCGTAGCAGGACGATCAGTTCCTTGGGGCCGTGGGCGCCGTAGGCCAGGGTCTGCTGGATGTCGGCGGTCTTGGACGGGCTGGAGATGAGGAGTGCGTTGGTGGGCATGCCGTCGGCCCAGCCTTCGCTCTGCATCGCATCGAAGAAGGTGGCGTGGATGGCGGAGGCATCCACCAGGACGATATGGACCGGCGGCACCAGGGACATGAGCCGGGGCTCATGAGCATCCGGCCAGAGGATCAGGGTGCCGGTTTCGGCGATGGCGCCCCGGGCGGCGGTGAGGCTGGCCTGGACATCGTTGAACAACTCTTCCTTCCATTCCTCGATGGGACGGTCATAGGAGAGGCAATCCACGCCGGTATTGCCCAGCCCTTCCCGGGCGGCGGCGCCGTGGCGGGTGGCCGGGGCGACCAGCAGGTTGCCGATGCCCTTGCCGGAAAGGATTTCGAACAGCTTCTGCACCCAGTCGCCGTGGTGGACCCGATGGACCTCGGCCCGGGCGGCTTCCATCATGGAGGCGAAGCGGGCAGTACGTTCGTGGGCGGCTTCGTTGCGGGCCCGGGCGGCGTACCAGGCCTCCGGCGCGGGCGCTGGATAGAGCCCCTTGGTCTGGGCTGCGGCCAAGCGTTGGAAAATGCGGTCGCGGGCGTTCATTTCACAGCTCCGGTGCGGTTCAGGAGAAAGGTGGCGATGTGTTCGCCGGGCAGGCTCGGGGTCTTGCGGCCTTCCTGCTGGTCCTGCCAGGCGGCGTGGCCGAGGATGTTCATCAGGC
>DASRUX010000079.1:0-24747 GCA_035655235.1 Rhodocyclaceae bacterium
AATGGGCGACGGCGACGACATCGCCATGCATCCCGACGAGCTGGAAAAGCGCGTCCTCCGGGAGGGCAACCCGGTCCTGGAAGAGGCTGAGGACCCCAAGATGGGCCACGTCCTGCGGGCCGTCTTCCCAGCCAAGGCCTCCACCAACTATCTGGGCAAGAACTGCCTGGATTCTAGCTGCCACACCGAGGTCAAGGACGGCGACACCCTGGGTGCCGTGTCCATGAAGATCAGCCTGGCCGGCATGGACCGGGACATCGAAGCGGCCCGCGGCAAGCTGATCCTCGGGGCGGTGATGGTCACCCTGTCCCTCTTGGGATTCACCTTCCTCTTCGTCGGCCGTGTGGTTTCCCGGCCCCTGGCCACCATGGCCGGCAGCCTCCAGGGCATTGCCCAGGGGGGCGGCGACCTGGGCCAGCGCCTGCCGGTCCAGGGCCGGGACGAGATCGGCCGGGCCTCCGCCGCCTTCAATTCCCTGATGGAGAAGCTGGCCGCCGACGTGGCCCGGGAGAAGAAGGCCAATACCGAGATGACCCGCATCAAGTTCGCCCTGGACAGCGTCTCCGTGCCGGTCACCGTGGCCGATGCCCGCAATGTGCTCATCTACATGAACAAGAGCGCCGTGGCGTTGTGGCAGACCCTGGCCCCCGGCGCCGCCTTATTGGGGTCAGAATTGTCCGGGTACGTGGATGCCCCGGAACTGCGCCAGGCCCTGACCACCGCCTTGACGGCCTCGGAAACCTTCAACGCCACCCAGGCGCACCACCAGCTGCGGGTGACCGTCAGCCCCGTCCTGGACGAGGGCGGCAACTACATCGGCAGCGTCTCCCAGTGGGTGGACCGCACCCTGGAAGTGGAGGTGGAGAAGGAGGTGGAGGCCATCGTCTTCGCCGCTGTGCGGGGCGACTTCTCGCCGCGGCTCAAGCT
Organism: Rhodocyclaceae bacterium; assembly: GCA_035655235.1. GTDB lineage: Bacteria > Pseudomonadota > Gammaproteobacteria > Burkholderiales > Rhodocyclaceae > JAGTRP01. Next base: position 928 of record DASRUX010000079.1, read on the forward strand.
GGAGGGCAAGGAAGGATTCTTCCGGTCCCTGGCCGACGGCCTCAACCAGTTCCTGGAAACCAGTTCCCGGGGGCTGGCGGCGGTGGCGGCGGTGCTCAACGGCCTCGCCCACGGCGACCTTACCCGCCAGATTCGCGGCCGTTACGAGGGCACCTACGGGCGCCTCAAGGACGACACCAACGCCACGGTGGGCCGGCTCCAGGACGTGGTCGGCCGCATCCGGGACGCCACCCACGCTATCGACTCCGCCGCCCGAGGCATCGCCGCCGGCAACGCCGACTTGGCGGAGCGCACCGAACGCCAAGCCGCCAGCCTGGAGAAGACCTCCGTCTCCATGCTGGAACTCACCGACATGGTGAAACTGAACGCCGACAACGCCCAGCGGGCCAACGAACTGGCCCGGCACAGCAACGACATCGCCACCCGGGGAGGTGAGACGGTGCGGCGGGTGGTGTCTACCATGGGGGAAATCCAGGACAGCTCCCGACGGATCGGCGATATCGTCGGCATGATCGACAGCATCGCCTTCCAGACCAATATCCTGGCCCTCAACGCCGCCGTGGAAGCGGCCCGGGCCGGGGAACAGGGCCGGGGCTTCGCGGTGGTGGCGACGGAAGTGCGCAACCTGGCCCAAAGGAGCGCCATGGCCGCCAAGGAGATCAAGGGGCTGATCGCCGCCTCGATTTCCCGGGTGGAGGACGGCGCGGACCTGGTGAGCCAGGCCGGCGCCACCATGGACGAAGTGGTGGATAGCTTCCACCAGGTGGCGGCCCTGGTCACCGAAATCAGCACCGTCAGCCATCGGCAGATCGAGGGCATCGACCAGGTGGCCGAAGCCGTCGGCGAGATGGACCTGGTCACCCAGCAGAACGGCGCCCTGGTGAAGCAGGCGGCGGCCGCCGCCGACAGCCTGGAGGATCAGGCCCGGGATTTGGTGCAGACGGTGGGGATGTTCAAGCTGGCCGGCGGGGAATTGCTTCCCCGCCTATAGCAGCGACCCGGCCCATTCGAAGCAGACCAGGAAGCGGGCGATCTCCGCTTCGGGCATGCCTTCCTGCCGGAACAGGGCTTGCCACTGGGTCGCGACCGTTGCCGCGGCGAACTTCAGATAGTCGGCAGCTTCCGCCTGGGTGTAGCCGTAGTGCTCTACGGCCGCCGCCATCAGGTCCGCCGCATCGGTTACCCAAACAAGCCGCGGCTTGGCGCCGCCGGAACGGCGCCCACCGGGGACAAAGCGGTAGGCCAGGCAGAGGGCCGGCGCCTGGGGAAGCTTGGCGGCCGGAACCAGGTCGAAAGCCGGCGACAGCCGCCAATGCTGGCGCCCCATGTCGTCGCAGAGCAGGCCGTGGTTATGGGCGTGGTCGTCCAGGTTGCGCACCAGGGCATTGAAGACGATCCGCCGCCACAGCTCCCGACGCTCCTCCCGATGCACCGCCTGGCTGCCGCACCAGCGGAGCATGTCCTCGGACAGGGCGACATAGCTTCGGCGAAGGTTGTAGGGCGTAAAGCCGCGGGTCCCGAACAGCAGGGCGTCCTGGGGGCTCTGGGACAGGGTATCCAGGCGCAGCAAGGCATGGGCGCTGACGTAGCCCTGCCTCGCTTGGCCGCCCGGCAGGGCCTGCCGGTCGAATCGTCTGACCAGCAGGGCGCATCGTCCGGAGGGCAGCCGCCATACTTCCGGATCGGGGATGGCCCGCACACCGCAGAGATGGGCGAGCTTCAAGGTCGCGCATTCCACATGGGGAAGCCATTCGGAATCCCCCTTCGCCGGAAATTTGGCCAAGTATTGGATGCCATCCCGCTCGATGGTGAGCTTGGGCTTGGTGCCCCCCAGGCTGGTACCGTCGCCGTGGGCATCCAGGACCTGCTCCTCCGCCGTATTGCGGGCCTGGCCGCCTTTTTCCTGCTCGGCCAGGATGGCGAGGAATTCGTCGAGCTTCAGGACCCGCAGCCGCTCCGGCGTGATGGCGCCCAGGGCGATGTTGCCGACCCCATCCGTGGGACAAAGGGACAGGGCCTCGATCTCGGTGACGGAGCGTTCCAACCGGCGTTCCAGGACATGGCGCCCCCAGGTGTCGGGACCGGCATCCAGAAACAACGGGAAGATGGCGTGCCCCCCGGTGATGGCATGGGGCTTGGCCCGTAGCGGCAGATCGGGAGCCAGGGCCGGATGCTTGGCGGCCAGGTAGGCGGGGTCATAGGCGAATCGGCCAACCTGGCCGTCGTGGCTGAATTCCCCCGCCAGGATCGGAGTCGCCTCCCCGGACAGCCAGACATGGACTGGGATGCGGTCCATGGCTTACTCCGAGTATCCCGGCGTCAGGAGGCTGAGCAGGGGAATATCCCGTAGCTCAAGTAACCACGCCGCCCGGGCGTAGTGCCCGATCTGCACCGTCGGCCGTCCTTGTTCGACGAACAAGGCCGTCTGCGGCCCCACGCCCATCATGTCGGCCAGCTCCCGCTGGGACAAGCCGCGCTCCTTGCGCGCGGCGGCGATCCTCTGCCCCAGCATTTCCAGGGAGGCCTGCACTTCAAAGGGAAGCGGGGAGATTTCGAAGGCGCGCGTTTTGGGCATGACTTATCATGGCAAATGGGGATAAACGCCATGATAAGTCATTGTCTGACTAAATCAACTTTCAACCGCCATGACTTATCACTGCAAACCCATCCATTTGGAGTGATAAGTCACTGCACAGCCCAGCTCCCTATTTTTCCGCGGCCAGCGCCCGGCGCACCAACTGCACCCAATAAGCCACGCCTAGAGCCAGCACGTCGTCGTTGAAATCGTAGTGGGGATTGTGCAGGGTGCAGCCGCCGGTGCCCGGGCCGTTGCCCAGCCAGACGTAGCAGCCGGGCTTTTCCCGCAGCATGTAGGCGAAGTCCTCGGCCCCCATGGAGGGCAGCACGTCGGTCAGGACCCGCTCGGCCCCCAGCACTTCCCCGGCGACCTGCCGGCAGAAATCCGCCTCCGCCGGGCTGTTCACCGTGGGCGGGTAGCGGTGGTCGAAAGTTACCTGGATCTGGGCGCCGTTGGCCGCGGCGACGCCGTTGCACAGGCGCTCGATGGCCCGCTCCACCGCCTCCTGGACTTCCGGCTTGAAGGTGCGGATGGTGCCCCGCAGGACGGCTTCCTCGGGAATGATGTTCCAGGCGGAACCGGCGTGGAACTGGGTGACGCTCACCACCGCCGACTCGCAGGGGTGCAGGTTGCGGCTGACCACGGTCTGCAGGGCCAGGACCAGCTGGCTGCCGGCGACGATGGAATCCACCCCCTGGTTGGGCATGGCGGCGTGGCAGCCGTGGCCGCGGACAGTAATCTCGAAGGCGCAGGTGCCGGCCATGACCGGCCCGGGCATCACCGCCATCTCCCCGGCCGGGATGCCCGGCCAGTTGTGCATGCCGAAAACGGACTCCACCGGGAATTTCTCGAAGAGGCCTTCCTCGATCATGACCGCCGCGCCGCCCTCGGCTTCCTCGGCGGGCTGGAAAATGAAAACGGCCGTGCCATCGAAGTCCGGATGGGCCGCCAGATGGCGGGCCGCCCCCAGGAGCATGGCGGTGTGGCCGTCGTGGCCGCAGGCGTGCATCTTCCCGGGGTGCTTGGAGTGGTGGGGGAATTCGTTCATCTCGGCCAGCGGCAGCGCGTCCATGTCCGCCCGCAGGCCGATCATGCGCTGGCCGCTCCCAGCCCGCAGGACGCCCACCACGCCGGTCTTGGCCAGGCCCCGATGGACTTCCAGGCCGTAGCGCTCCAGTTCCCGGGCCACCAGGTCGGCGGTGCGGTACTCGTCGAAGGCGAGTTCGGGATGGGCGTGGATGTCTCGGCGCAGGGCCGTCAGTTCGGCGAGGAAGGGGAGGTCGAGGGAATTCATGACGGTCTCCGGGGGCTAGGGGCAAAAACTATTATGCCGCGGGTTGATCCAATGCGGTCCGTTCATTATCCTCTGCTCATGGACCTCATTCTGATCAGCGGCCTCTCCGGCTCGGGCAAATCGGTGGCGCTGCACCTCCTGGAAGACGCCGGCTATTACTGCGTAGACAACCTGCCGGTGGTCATGCTCACCCTGCTGGTGCGCATGCTGAAGGAGGAAGGCATCCACAAGGTGGCCGTCGCCATCGACGCCCGTTCCGGCGACGGCATCGAACTCCTGCCGGAAAAGCTGGAAACCCTGGCCGAGGAAGGCATCCGCTACGCCTTCCTGTTCCTGGAGGCCAAGGACGAGACGCTCCTCAAGCGCTATTCCGAAAGCCGCCGACGCCACCCCCTGGCCAGCGACACCCGCACCCTGGGAGAGGCCATCCGGGCCGAACGGGAATTGCTCGCCCCCATCACCGGCCTGGGCCACCGCATCGACACCAGCGACCTCAAGGCCAACGCCCTGCGCAACTGGGTGAAGCAATTCACCGAGGAGGAGCCCGGCGGCGGCCTCACCCTGCTGTTCGAGTCCTTCGGCTTCAAGAACGGCATCCCCCTGGATGCCGACCTGGTCTTCGACGTGCGCTGCCTGCCCAACCCCCATTACGAGCCGGCCCTGCAGCCCCTTACCGGCCTGGACCAGCCGGTCATCGACTTCCTGGAGGAGCAGCAGGAAGTCCGCCGCATGCGGGACGACATCCGGCGCTTCATCGCCGAATGGCTGCCCAGCTATATCAACGACAACCGCAGCTACCTGACGGTGGGCATCGGCTGCACCGGCGGCCAGCACCGTTCCGTTTATCTCGCCGAATGGCTGGGGCGCCAGTTCCGTCCCCACGCCCGGGTCCTCGTCCGCCACCGCGCCCTGGCCGGGGCCGTGTGATGTCCTGGCTGTCCCTCCTCCGCCCGGGAGACTGGCTGCTCATGCTGGCCGGCGGCGCCCTGGTGGGGGCCACGGTGCCCATGCTCTGGCAGGGGGGCTTCGCGGACAAGGCCATCATCCGCAAGGACGGCCAGGTTTTCGCCCAGGTCGATCTTCACTCCCACCGCGAAGTGTCCGTCCCCGGCCCCCTGGGCACCACCCAGATCAGCATCGAACCGGGCCGGGCCCGGGTCGTTTCCGACCCCGGCCTGCGCCAATACTGCGTGCGCCAGGGCTGGCTGTCGCGGCCGGGCCAGATCGCCATCTGCGCCCCCAACCGGGTGAGCCTGCAGATCGCCGGGCGCACCAAGGCCTATGACTCTCTCAGTTACTGAACTGTCGGTGAGCGACGAGGACCGCCGGGTGGCCCGCCTGGCGGCGGCGGCCGTCGGCCTCTCCCTGATCGATGCGGCCATCCCCACTCCCCTGCCCGGGGTGAAGCCCGGCCTTGCCAATATCGTCACCCTGCTGGTGCTGTCCCGCTACGGCTGGAGCACCGCCGCCTGGGTCACCGGCCTGCGGGTGGTGGCAGGGAGCCTGCTCCTCGGCCAGTTCCTGGCTCCGGGCTTCTTCCTCTCCCTGACCGGGGCGGTGCTGAGCCTGGGCGTCCTGGCCTTTGCCCGCCACCTACCCCAGCGCTGGTTCGGGCCGGTGAGCTGGAGCATCCTCGCCGCCTTCGCCCACATCGGCGGCCAGTTGCTCCTGGCCCGGCTGTGGCTCATCCCCCACGACGGCGTCTTCGCCCTCACCCCCATCTTCGGCACCGCCGCCCTGGTGTTCGGCACCATCAACGGCCTGATCGTGGCCCGGCTGCTGGAGGAACATCGCTCTACGGAAGCCCGCCATGCCTGAAACCGTCTGCCTCGCCCTCACCGGCGCCTCCGGCATGCCCTACGGCCTGCGGCTGCTGGAATGCCTGCTCCAGGCCGGCGTCCGGGTCCAGCTGCTCTATTCCCAGGCCGCCCAGATAGTGGCGAAGCAGGAGATGGGTCTGGAACTGCCCTCCCGCCCGGCGGAGGCCCGCCAGGCGCTCCTCAGCCGCTTTACGGCGCCGGAAGAGAAACTGGAGGTCTATGGCCGGGAGGAATGGTTCGCCCCGGTGGCCTCCGGCTCCAACCCGCCGGACGCCATGGTCATCTGCCCCTGCACCATGGGCACCCTGGCCGCCATTGCCCAGGGCTTGGCCGACAACCTGATCGAACGCGCCGCCGACGTGGTAATCAAAGAGAGGCGCAAGCTGGTACTGGTCCCCCGGGAGACGCCGCTGTCCACCATCCACCTGGAGAACATGCTGCGGCTGGCGCAGGCCGGGGCAGTCATCCTGCCGCCCAATCCCGGCTTCTATCACCATCCCGAGAAGGTGGACGATCTGGTGGACTTCGTCGTCGCCCGCATCCTCAACCAATTGCAGGTGCCGCACCAGCTGATGCGGCGCTGGGGCGATGCAGGAGCATAAGGTAGGAAAACCCATGGGCTTTTTCGATTTCCTGCGCCGCCGCTCGCGGCCCGCGCCCCTGGAGGTGCCAGTTTTTCCCCTGAACACGGTGCTCTTCCCGGGCGGCACGGTCAGCCTGAAGCTCTTCGAGCAGCGCTACCTGGACATGGCCGCCGCCTGCATGAAGGACGGCAAGCCTTTCGGCGTCTGCCTCATCGCCACCGGCGCCGAGACGGGAGAGCCGGCCGAGCCCCACCCCATCGGCACCCTTGCCGAAATCACCGGCTGGGAAATGCCCCAGCTCGGTATCCTGATGCTCACCATCCGGGGCGCCCAGCGCTTCCGCATCCTCGACAAGCGGGTGGAGCCCGACAAGCTGCTGCGGGCGAAGGTGGAACTCATCCCCGAGGGGTCGGCCGTGCCCATTCCGCCGGAGCGTTCCCGCCTCCTGCCCCTCTTGAAGCGCATCGTCTCCGACCTGGGGAAGGAGCGCCTGCCGGAGCCCTACCTGTTCGACGATGCTCAATGGGTCGGCTGCCGGCTGACCGAAATCCTGCCGGTCCAGAACCTGGCCAAGCAGAAGCTCTTGGAACTGGACGATCCCCTGGTGCGGCTGGAAATCCTGGAGAAGTACCTGGACCAGAGGAAGCTGCTGGGCTGAGTGCGATGTTTTGCCACAGGCGGCGAAATGTCGCACAGATAGCTCGCCGCCATGCCGCAGAATTGCCCCCCGCCTGATTCGCTGCCCCAGCCATAGATAACAAATCCTGATTCCACACGCAGCGAATCCCATTCCAGGGGGTTACTCGTGTCGGTTCATTTTTCCAGCTTCTGCGGCCTCAGGGCTTCCACTGCCTTTCCCTGCCGCCCCACCCTGCTCGCCACCGTGATCCTCGCGGCCTTGGGCGGAAACGCCGCCGCCGAGGAAGACCACGACCTGGCCGATGTCGTGGTCAGCGCTGCGAAGATCGAGCAGAGCACCGCCGAAGCGCCGTCCAACGTCAGCGTCGTCACGGCGGAAAAGATCCAGAATTCAAACGCCACCCGGCTGGGCGATGCCCTGGTCGCCCAGGTGCCGAGCCTGTATATGCGCGGCGGTGCCCTGGGTACCACCACCCGGACGGTGACCTCCATCGTTTCCCTGCGCGGGGCCTACGGGGGAAGAACCAAGGTGGTTGTGGACGGTGTCGCCAGCCTGGCCGACGCCAATTCCAGCAACCTGAACCTGTCCACCGTCGGGTTGAACGACATCGCCCGGGTCGAAGTCATCCCCGGTGTATCGTCTTCCCTGTACGGCAGCGACGCCATCGGCGGCGTCATCAACGTCATCACCAAGGCCCCGACCAGGCGGGAATTCAACGCCAGCACCACCCAGGGTTCCGGCGACGGGGCATTGCAGCGCTACGAGCTGTCGTACCGCGACAGGTTCGAGAACGGGCTGGGCATTTCCCTGGGCTATTACCGCCACGAGATGGAAGGTTACGCCAAGAGCGATTTCCTGACGGTGGCCCCCGCCACCGCCTGCGGCACCTGCACCACGACCACCAGCGGCTGGCAGAAAGGGCAGAGCAATACCGGCGCCACCCAGTACATCATCGGCGACAAGGGGGCTGTGCCCTCCCTCGCCCAGAATGCCAACATGACCCTCTATTACGACTTCTCCCCGACCAGCCGGGGGAAGGCGGGGATCAGCTATTTCGAGGACCACAGCGGGCACTCGCCCTACAACCTCTATCTCAGGAATGCCGCCGGCGGCCCCATCGGCCTGCCCGCGACGAACCTGGGGATCGACGGCCGCCGGCAGGCATCCCTGAGCGAGGCCTCCCTGGCGCTGCCGGGGGACAACTACCGGACCGAGATTCGCACCTTCGCCGGCTACGAGGGCAGGATCGGCACGGACTACCGCATCAAGCTCGATGTCTCCCGCTTCGACCGGGACTACTATTACCTGTCGAAAGGCACCACCGCCGCCACCACCTACAACGGCGGCCCCGGCACGGCCACCCACGCCCCCAACGTCGCCCAGGATATCCAGGGCCAGCTCAGTTTCCCGGTGGGCGAGAATCACTTCATCGTGACCGGCCTGGCCTTCAATACCGGCGAGCTGAACCGCCGGGTCTATAGCGTCGGCAACTGGCGGGACGACCGCAGCAAGGGGGCCGTCACCGACAGCGGCAACGGCAACACCCGCACCTACTCCCTGTTCGCCCAGGATCAATACTCGATCACCCCGGCCACCACCCTCTACCTGGGCGCCCGTTACGACAACTGGAGCACCTGGGGCAGCATCGACAAGCCCGGCGGCGTCACACCCCATACGGATGTCCGCGAACACAGCTACCAGGCGGTCAGCCCCCGGGCCGCCCTGGTGCATCTGCTGAGCGACACGGTCAGCCTGAAGGCCTCCACCGGCCGCGCTTTCCGCGCCCCCACCCTGTACGACCTCTATTCCGCCGACACGGTCTCGGGAGTCAAGCTGTCCAAGTCCGACTTCGACCTCAAGCCGGAGCGGGCCAAGTCCTGGGACATCGGCACCGAAATCGCCCTGCCGAACAAGGGTGTCTTCCGGGCCGCCTACTTCGAGACGGTCATCTCCGACATGATCTATTCGAAGGAAACCGCCTATACCGGTCCCTACACCGCCACGATCCCGACCTCGGTCAATATCCTCAGCGTCAAGACCAATGCCGCCGAAGGCCGCACCAAGGGCATCGAACTGAGCGGGGAGATGAACCTCGCCAGCTGGCTGCGGGCCAACGCCAGCTATACCTATACCGATGCCCGGATCACCAAGGACAACTCCGGCACCGGCCTCCTCGACAAGAAGCTGGTCTATGTCCCGAAGAACATGGCGGCCCTGGGCTTCGAAGCCCAGTACCAGGGCTGGACGGCCAACTGGCTGAGCCGCTACAGCGGCCTGACTTACGTCAATGCCACCAATAGCGACATCGAAAAGAACGTCTATGGCGGCACCTCCAAGTACTGGCTTTCCGACCTGAAGGTCAGCTACCAGTTCGACAAGCGCCTGAAGGCCAGCCTCCTGGTGAACAACGTCTTCGACAAGAAGTACTACGAGTACTACCTGATGCCGGGCCGGAATGTCGCCGTCCAGCTGAGCGGCACCTTCTGAAACCCCATGCCCCGACGCCCGGCCATTGCCTGACCCGTACCCAGGAGCCCGTCCATGAAGACAACCCTCTCCCTCTGCGCCGGCCTGTGGCTGGCAGCCGCCCCGGCCCTGGCCGCCCCCGACCTGTTCTGGCTCTCGGACGCCGCGCCCAAGAAGGCGCCCCGCCCGGCGGCAGAACACCAGCACGGTTCGGGCAGCGAAGAGGCGGCGATGGGCGGCGACGAGGCCGACACCATCCATAGCCCGGTGAAACGGCTGTGGTTTCGCCAGGGCAGGGAGCTGGCCGAGGCCGATTACCTCAAGGAGGACGAGGCCACCGCCAGGCTTTCCCTGCTCGATGCCCTGGGCAACCGCAGCCAGGCCGGCAGCAAGGCGGCCAACGGCGCCGCCCAGGTGACCATGACCCTCAAGGAACTGGGCTTCAACAACGCCTACGCCCAACGGGACCAGGTGCAGGACCAGGTGCGCTGGGTCCAGCTGGCGAAGACGGAAGTCCTGAAGGGCAGTTGCTGCGTCCGGGAAATGGACCCGGCCCAGGAAAAGCCCATCAGCGATCCGGCTCAACCCCTGGAAATCGTCCGCCAGCGCCAGGACAAGGAAAAGATGTTCACTCGCATCGTCTCCGGCGATACGGTGCAATTCACTGTCCTCCGCTTCGGCCAGCCGGCGGCCCGCGTCCCCGTCACCATGTACACCCAGCAGGGGTGGACCAAGACCGCCGCCAGCGACGCGGAGGGCAAGGTCAGCTTCACCCTGATCCGCGACTATTTCCCCGAATGGAGCGATTTCCGCCGCCGCACCAAGGAAAGCTTTGTCGTGGCGGCCGACATGGAAGTGGCGGAGGCCGGTTCCTTCAACGGCCAACCCTACGGCAAGGTGCACTACCAGGCCACCCTTTCCGGCCGCTACGCGCCTTCTCCCTACGACTACAAGTCCTACGGCTACGGCCTGGGCATTGCCGTCTTCGTCTTCGCCTTCGGCGGACTCGGGGTCTATGCCTACCGCCGCCGCCGGGTGAAGCCTTTCCAGGAAATCCGCTTCGGCGAGGGGGCGTGACTTGGTGCATTTGAAAGCGGCCTTCGACGGCATCGACTGGAACCGGTTCCGCTTCTGGTTCCAGCTCTTCTTCTTCCTGCTCTTCATCTACGGCGGCTACCTGGGCATCGACCTGGGCAACAACCTCCCCACCTTCTCCTGCGGCTACAACACCGAAGGCCGGGGCGGCATGTGTTACCTGATTCCCCTCCAGCACCAGTTCGCCTGGCCTTGGCAAAAGCTGTTCAGCGCCGCCGCCCTGGCCATCCTCACCGGCTTCCTCACCTTCGGGTTGTGGTTCATCGTCTTCAACAAGGGCTGGTGCGGCCTGGCCTGCCCCCTGGGCACCCTGCAGGACTGGATCACCGCTCTGCGCCGCAAGCTGGGCATCCGTTACGGGCGCTACACCCTGGACCAGTTCCGGGTCCTCAGCCGCATCAAGTACGCCCTCCTGGCCCTGATGCTGCTGATTCCCCTGGGCATCGGGGCCGGCTGGTTTTCCAAGGACATGGGCAATCCCTTCTGCATGATCTGCCCGGGCCGGATGATCATCCCCACCCTCACCGGCAAGTTCGACCACTGGACCATCGACTTTTCCACCCAGGCGAAGATGGTCATGACCGCCCTCGGCATGGTGGTCACCGGCCTCTTCCTGATCGGGGCCTTCATCAAGAAGCGCTTCTTCTGCTTCTTCTGCCCCATGAGCGCCCTCCATTACCTCATTTCCAAGCCGGCCCTCCTCAAGCTGGAGAAGGACGGCGGCAAGTGCACCCGTTGCGGCGACTGCTACCGGGTCTGCGACATGGAGATCAAGGAAATCGCCGACGACGTAGACAACCCACGGATCATGATGGACGACTGCACCCTGTGCCTGAAATGCGTGGCCGCCTGCCCGGAACCCGGCGCCCTCAAGGCCAAGTTCGCCACCATCACCTTTTTCGAATCCACCGAGGCCGGTTTCATCAAACGCATGCACAAAGGAAGCCCCCGTGAGCAGTCCCCGTCCTGACCGCCCGATCGTCCCCTTTCACCAGAGCCGCCAGGCCCGCGAGGCGGAGGTCATGCTCGACCATATCGTGGACGACTTCCTGGAGAACCCGTCAGCGATGTCGTATTTCTACGACCTCTTCCGGCGGGTGTACATCCAGGGAGAGGCCCTGGAAAAGAGCGGCCCCCAGGTGGGGATCACCTGCATCCAGGCCCCTGAGGAGCTGATCTACGCCCACGGCGCCAGCCCGGTTCGCCTGTGCAACGGGGCCTACCACTACGACCAGATCGGCGCCGACTTCATGCCGGCCAAGTCCTGTTCCCTGGTCAAGGCCACCCTCGGCATGCTGGCCAGCGACAATGCGGTACCCCGGGTGGGCAAGCTCGACCTGGTGGTCAATCCAACCACCTGCGACCAGAAGAAGAAGGCCAGCGCCATGATGGCCGACATGGGGTACCCGGTCCATGACCTGGAATTCCCCAACGTCAAGGAAAGCGAGGCCGCCCGGGTTTACTGGCAGCGCTCGGTGCGCCAGTTTTCCGAACGCCTGCGCGCCCTGACCGGCAAGAAGCTGAGCAAGCAGGCCCTGCGCGACGCCATGGCCAAGACCGCCCGCGCCCAGGCCGCCTTCCGTACCCTGAACGGCTTTCGCAAGCGCAGCCCGGCGGTCTTCCTCGGCAAGGATGCCTTCCTGGTCACCAACGCCTATTTCTTCGACGACATCGGGCGGTGGACCACTGCCGTCGAGGCCTTGAACCGGGAACTGGCGGAGCGGGAGAAGACCGATTTCAAGGCCGCCCAGAAGAAGGCGCCGCGCATCGTATTCACCGGCTCGCCGCCCATCTTTCCCAATCTCAAGCTGCCCCTGCTCATCGAGCAGGCCGGCGGGGTGGTGGTGGCGGACGAGACCTGCTCGGCCAACCGCATGCTCTACGACATGACCGCCGTGGACGAGTGGCTGGTGAACGACATGGTGGACAGCCTGGCCGACAAGTACCTGAAGCCCTGCACCTGCCCCATCTTCACCCGCAACGACGACCGGCTGCGCCGGCTCCTGGAGCTGGCCCAGAGCTTCCATGCCGACGGCGTGGTGTACCAGTCCTTCGCCGGCTGCCAGGTCTATGAGATGGAGCAGCGCAGCGTCGCCGAAGCCCTGAACAAGGCCGGTATCCCCATGCTTTATGTGGAGACGGACTATAGCCCCGACGACATGGGGCAATTGTCCACCCGCATCGAAGCATTCCTGGAATCCATCAAGACCCGAAGAAGGCAGCATCGCCCATGAACTACTTTGCCGGCATCGATATCGGCTCCACCGCCATCAAGGTCGCCCTCATCGACGAGACGGGGGGCATCAAGGGCGTCCACGTCGCCGACTCGGGCAGCCTCTTCCACAAGAATGCCAAGGAGGCCCTGCGGGTGCTGCTGGAGCGGGAAAAGGTCAGCCGCGAGGAGGTCAAGTACCTGATCGCCACCGGCTACGGCCGCAAGCTGTTCAAGGAAGCGGACGACTCCATCAGCGAAATCACCGCCAACGCCATCGGCGCCCATGAGGCGGGAAAAGCCTTCGGCGGGGTGAGGACCATCATCAACATCGGCGGCCAGGATTCCAAGGCCATCCAGATCGACGCCAGCGGCCATGTCACCAACTTCGTCATGAACGACAAGTGCGCCGCCGGTACCGGCCGCTTCCTGGATGTGGCCGCCCGCAACCTGGACCTGGACCTGGAAGACCTGGGCGATATCCACTTCACCGGATCGGGCGCTCCCCTGTCCATCAACAGCACCTGCACCGTCTTCGCCGAGTCGGAAATCATCGGGCTCCTGGCCAATGGCCACGGCAAGGCGGAAATCGTCGCCGGCATCCACTACTCCATTGCCAAGCGCACGGTGCGCCTGGCCAAGCGGGTGGGCATCGAGGACCGGGTGTACATGGACGGCGGCCCTGCCCTGAACAAGGGCCTGGTGGCGGCCATCGAGGACGAACTGCAACGTCCCCTGGTCATCCCCGCCTTTCCCCAGACCACCACGGCCTTCGGCGCCGCCGTGCTGGCCCGTTGCGACTACCTGGAAGAATTGCAGGGGGCCGGGGCTTGATCGCTCCGCCGCTCCCCGTCCCGGACGGCGTCACGCTACCCCTGGCCCTCTCCCTGGGGCTGCTCTACGGCCTGGGGCCCTGCCTGCTCAGCTGCCTGCCCGCCCTGGCCCCGGTCTTTCTCCATGCCGATGGCGGCGTGCGCCGTTCCTGGCGCATCCTCCTTCCCCTCTCCGCCGGACGGCTGACGGTCTACAGCGGCTTCGGCGCCATCAGCGGCTGGTGGGGCTCCCGCTATGTGGCCGGGGTCGCCCCGGAGGGCGTGGGCCTGGCGACCGGACTGGCCATGCTTCTGGTCGGGACCGCCATCCTCCTGCGCCGCCGCGAGGGCTGTGGCCCCTGCCAGCGCCGCAACACCCCGGCCGACAGTCAGCCGCTACGCGGTCCCCTGCCCAAGGCCCCGGCCGACGGACAGCCCTCCCCCGCCTCCGCCGGGATGGCGGCATCCCACCCCGTCCTGGGCTGGGGGCTGTACCTGATGGGGGTCAGCATGGCGCTCTCTCCCTGCGTTCCCTTGAGCGGCGTGCTGATCGCGGCTGCCGCCAGCGGCGACGTTTTGGGCGGCGCCCTCCTGGGCGTCAGCTTCGGACTCGGCGCCCTGGTCGGCCCGAGCCTGGCCTATGGCCTGGGGCTGGCCTATTTCGGGCAACAGTTGCGGCGACAGCTGAAGAGCTGGCTGCCCCGGCTGGAAGCGCTCACCGCCCTGCTTTTCATCCTCATCGGCGCCCGCCAGGCGGTAACCGGTTTGCTTTAAGAATCGACCATGACCCCAAAGAAGTCCCGCCTCCCTGCCCTGGCCCTGCCGGCCACCTTCGCCGCCAGTTGGGCGGCCGTTCAGCCGGGCTTCGCCCAGGAGCGGGTGCTGTCGGAGGTGACCGTCAGTGCTGCCGTTTCGGACATCGAAGAGCGCCGTCAATCGGCGACCCAGAAGATCATCATCGACCGCCGGGGAATCGAGGCGACCGGTGGCCTGTACGTGGGTGAAGTCCTGAGCAAGCTGCCCGGGGTGGATGCGGGGGTGCCGAGCAGCGACGGCACCGTGGCGCTGCGCTCCCGGGGCATGGTCCGGGATTCGGTGCAGGTGCTGGTGGACGGCGAGCGCCCGCCGGGGGATGCCCGCCACGCCCTGCTGATCGTCGCCCGCATGCCGGCGGGAGAGCTGGAGAAGGTGGAGATCGTGAAGGGAGCATCGGCGGAATTCGGCAGCGCCACCCCGGTGACGGTGAACCTGATCACCAACAAGGCCAAGCGCAAGGATGCCCTGGCCTTCAAGGTGGCCGGCGGTTTCCGGGACGGCGACCCGTTCGGCCAAGTATCCGCTACCAAGACCGGCAACTCGGGAAACTGGTCCTGGAGCATCCCTTTGACCCTGAGTGAATCCCGCACGCCGGTTCGCCGCAGCCTCGACCGGCAGAGTTTCGCCGCCGGCACCCGCAGCGCCTGGCAGACGGAGGAAGAACGCGGGCACAACGCCTTTCGGGAGCTGTATTTCGGGCCGAAACTCAACTGGAAGTCCGGCTCCTCCAGCATGAGCATCTGGCCCATGCTCTTCGCCGCCCAGGGGACCCGGCGCACCGCCATCGACCTCAGCCAGTATGCCAATCCCGCTGCCGGCACCGGCCTCGCCCCCCTCCTGCACCGGGACGACCAGGAGGAAAGCAGGCGCTATGCCGGCCGTTTGCGCATCGAGGGGGATACCATGGCCGGGGAGACCAAGTATTCCGGCCGCCTGACCCTGGTGCGCAGCGCCCGCAACGGAGACACCACCCGGGACAGCCGGACCAGCCAGGCCTTCGAGCGGACCCGGCGTTATGAGACCGAAATCAACGCCGGCCTGCGCGCCGATACCGCCTGGGGCGACCACATCGCCGCCGTCGGCGCGGAATATGTGCGTTTGAACCGCAACGACGCCCAAAGGTACACGGGGAGCTTCATCGGCAGCGAAAGCGAGACGGCCCGGACCGCCAACGCCGTGCTGTGGATCCAGGACGAATGGGCCGTCAGCAAGGCCTTCACCATGACCGGCGGCCTGCGGGGCGAGCAACTCACCCTGGCCACCTCCAGCGCCAGCCAGAGCCACAGCTTCCTGGCCCCTTCCCTGAGCACCAAGACCGAATTCGGCCAGGGCTGGCAATTCCGCACCTCCCTGGGGAGCGCCATCAAGCTTCCCAAGCTGGACGAGGTCAGCAATTCCCCGGTCCGCTCGATCAGCGCCAATACGCCCGTGGAGCCGGATCGCCGGGGCAATCCCAACCTGCAGCCGGAACGGTCCGTCAGCCTCGACCTGGCGGTGGAGCATTACTGGCCCGGCGAAGCCGCCGTGGCGGGCCTCAACGCCTACGTGAAGAACACCAGCGACTTCATCGAACGCCGCGCCCGGCTGGAAGGCGCCCGCTGGGTGGAGCGCCCCGACAACTTCGGGGACGCCCACCACTGGGGCCTGGAAGCGGACGGCAAGCTGAAGAGCGAGCCCCTGGGCTGGAAGGGCGGCTCCCTACGCAGCCACTTGACCCTGCCCCACGCCCGGGTCGAGGACCGCCACCTTGGTCAGACCCGCGCCGCCCGTGAAGTGCCGCGCTACATCCTGACCGTGGGCTACGACCAGACCGTCCCGAGCCTGGGCTCCAATTTCGGCCTGCTGCTCCAGGAAACCGGGGAGACCCGCAGCGATGTTCCCGGCGAGCAATGGGCAAGCACCCGCCACCGCTCCATTCTCGATGCCTACTGGGTGAAGAAGCTGGACCGCACGGTCAACCTGCGTATCAACCTGCAGAACATCCTCGGCGACAAGTCCCGCCGCTCCCTGCGCGCCTATTCCGGCGGCCAGGAGTGGCAGCTGGGCAGCTCGGAATCGATACCGCGGGCGGTTCTGTTGACCGTCGAGGGCAAGTGGTAGGGCCTCCTCTAGCCTTTTGCGGCCTTGCCCAGCGGTAGTCGCATCCTGACCAGGGATTCCCACTGATGCACCACCAGCCCCGACATCACCAGGGCGATCCGCAAGCCGTCGTTAGAAGTACCCGAAAGCCGACAGCCACAATGAGTTATCCGATAAGCGCTGCACGAACGGCATCCTGTAACTCAGAATTTCCCGCAAGTGAAATGGCGTGCTCGACAAGAGCATCTGCCAGCTCTCCATCTCCGGCCATGCTGACAATCTGAGCCAACAATCCTACTTCTTCCACATAGATGCGAATTTCTGCATCAGTGATATCAGCCTTCCTCTCCGGCACGGAAGAGCGATTTGCCCGTTCAATGCCTTGAATGAACCGGGATGCAAGCTGCTCTACTGCTATTTCCGGGTTGGGAATAAAACTGCGCGCTAGCTTGAAATCAAACGCTTTGACGATTGCTGGTGTTGCAACGCCAGCGCACCGCGCGGCGAAAGCCGGGTTCCTATTGCTGATTGAGCTGAACAGGTCATAGGTTGCCTCGTCGTTGCCCAACTCTCGGTTGATGGCAGTCACATCGTTGAAAAGCTCCCAATCCTCCTCGTCTTGTTGCAAGCGCTTGGTCTTCTCATTGCGGATGCTTTGTAACGCCGCCCGGGCAGGCGGATACTGTCCCGCAAGCTCAAGCCAATAACCAAGTGCGAAAGAGAGCCGAACTCCGCGCAAAGAAGGCTGTTCTTCAAGCGCATGCTCATGGAACCAAATATATTCGCTTAAAGCCTCAGCAAACCGCCCTTCATGGGCGGCAATTCGAGCAGTACGCAGGCGTTCCTGAGCATTCATTAGCATCACCTAGTCGAAGAGATTTCTGTGCCGCATCGCGCCATTATGCCGAATGCAAGGACACCCAGAGCTTCAGTTCATGGTCGAATTGAGCCACATGGCCGTACTTCAACAGCCTCTGATCAGCCCTGGATTCCCGACCGTCACCAGCCCGAAAATGCTATCGTCGGCCCCACGTACCACGCCCCCTCACCGCCCCAATGGTCATCCGCTTTCGCTTCAATCTTCTTCTTTACCTCACCGCCCTCCTTGTGGCTCTGAAAGCCACTGATATCATCGACTGGTCCTGGGGCTGGGTTCTCGCGCCTCTCTGGCTGCCGGTGGCCGTTGTGCTTGGCCTTGGGTTGATTGGCTTCTTCTTCGCAGCGAGGTTGCTTGCGAAACTCAAGCAGTCGTTTGGCTTGCCGACGACACCGGGAAGGGAGGAGATCGTGATCAACGACGGCGACGAGGCTGCGACCCCGGACGTTCCTCCGCCCCGGCGAATCGGCAACACCTACGATCACGAGTGATGGGGAAGAAGCGCCTCGGACGAACGGGCTTGCTGAAATGGCTGTTAGGCTTTGCGCGACCGGGTGCCACCCTGCCCCCGGAAGTGAGGAAGGCCCGTGAGGTGATAGCAGCCATCGATGCCGGAGGCGTCCCGCTGAACCCGCTCAAGATCAATGACGTTGCCCGCAATCTGGGGCTTGAGGTTTCCAGGAAAGCCCCCGTCGAGGAAACGATACAGCGTATCCGGGCCGCCGTTCGGCGGGCTCAAACCTATCCGGAATGAGCGGTCTTGGATGCGGAGGGGGCAACAGCAGAGGGGAATTCTGGAGCGGGCGATGGGAATCGAACCCACGGCACAAGCTTGGGAAGCTTGGGTATTACCATTATACGACGCCCGCATCGGGTCGAAGGACGCATTCTAAGCGGAGACGGCGCCGGGTTCAATCCTCCGGGTCAGCTTGCTCCCTTCACCAGCGGTTTGGACAAGCCGTTCTTGGCGGCGGCGTCATCGGGTTTGACGGGTTTCGGGGCCGCGGCGGTCGCTGGTGGCTGGACCGGCGGACGGGCGGCGCCCGGGTCTTCGGGCCCGGATCCACGAGGCGCCGGCTGGCGGGCCAGCAGGGCGACGATCAGGGCGAACAGGGCGGTGGTTTTCAATGCCGTAATCTCCGGCGAGCAGGCAAACTAATCTGCTCGCCCGCCGATCCGGCGTCGATACGGCAAATCCTTGTTAGCGGCCCTCCGGAAGCTTTACCGGAGGCCGCCGAAGCCCCTTAGGCCTCCGCCAGATGGCGGTAACGCCCCCCATGGAACACCAGGGGCGGCAGGTGGGCGGCTTCGTCGAAGCGCTCCACCCGGGATACGAAAATGAGGTGGTCGCCGCCCGGATACTGGATGTCGTTCTTCACCTCGAAACGGGCGCAACAGCCCTCCAGGCGGGGGGCGCCTCCCGCGCCGGCATGCCATTCGAGGCCGGCAAAGCGGTCCACCGGCCAGGTGGCGAAGCGGTTGGAGAGATCCACCTGGTCGGCCGCCAGCACGTTGATACAGTGATGGCTCGCCTGCCGGAAGGCTTCCACGTTATGGGAGGACAGGGCCAGGCTCCACAGCACCAGGGGAGGCTCCAGGGAGACGGCCGCGAAGGAATTCACCGTCAGTCCGACCGGATTGCCGTCCGGGTCGATGGCCGTCACCACGGCAACGCCCGTGGCATAGCGCCCCAGGGTGTTGCGCAGGGCGCGGCAGTCGAAGGCGGGAGAAGCGCCGTCGGCGGCGCTCTGGGCGTCGGCTTTGGGCAGGCAATTAGTGGAGGACTGGGACATCGGGACTGGCCTTGCGGCTCGCGAAAAGCGCGTATTATCGGCCTCCCCCCAAGACCTGTCGAGGCAGCCCTTGACGCAGACGACCCAGAGTTTCGCCCAACGCCTCATCCGCTGGCAGAAGGAACATGGCCGCCACGGCCTGCCCTGGCAGCAGAGCCGGGACCCTTACCGCATCTGGCTGTCGGAAATCATGCTGCAGCAGACTCAGGTGGCGACGGTAATTCCCTATTACCTGCGTTTCCTGGAACGCTTCCCCGACGTGGCCGCCCTGGCCGCCGCCAGCCCGGCGGCCGTGTCCGAATCCTGGGCCGGGCTGGGCTACTACGCCCGGGCCCGCAACCTGCACCGCTGCGCCCAGTTGGTGATGGAGAAGCATGGCGGCCGTTTCCCCGAATCGTCCGCCGCCCTGGCCGAGCTGCCCGGCGTCGGCCCGTCCACAGCCGCCGCCATCGCCGGCTTCGCCTGGGGCGAACGGGCCGCCATCCTGGACGGCAACGTCAAGCGGGTCTTCTGCCGGCATTTTGGGATCGAAGGTTTCCCGGGGAGCACGGCGGTGGACCGCTCCCTGTGGTCCCTCGCCAACTCCCTGCTGCCGGACGGAGATATCGAGGCCTACACCCAGGGCCTCATGGACCTGGGCGCCACGGTCTGCACCCGCGGCCGCCCGGCTTGCGGCGCCTGCCCGATGCAAGGCACCTGCGTCGCCTTCCGGGAAGGTCGCCAGGCCGAATTGCCCGTCCCCCGCCCCCGCCCCACCCTGCCGGAGCGGGACACCACCCTGGTGCTTATCAGCGACGGCCAACACCTGCTTCTGGAGCGCCGTCCCCCGGCCGGCATCTGGGGCGGCCTCCTGGTGCCCCCCGAGGGCGAGCCGGATGCCGTCCTCGCCCGCCTGGGGCTAGTGGCGGTGGAGATGGCGGAGTTGCCCCTCCTGCGGCACACCTTCACCCATTTCCGCCTCCACATCCGGCCGGTGCTGTGCCGGGTCGCCCCGGACACCCGCCTGGTAGCCGAAGGGAACCTGGAATGGGTGGCGCTGGATTTCGCTCCCGAGGCCGGCGTCCCGACGCCGGTGAAGAAGCTGATCAGGCAGGCTGCCAGCGCAGGGGGTTGAGTCCCCAGGACTCGAATTCCTCGGCCCGCACCACCTGCCCGAAGTGGTTGCCGTGGCGGCGGGAGAGGTCCACTTCCATGGGGGTGACGTATTGCCGGCGGCCGGCGTGGTAGATCACCCGCACCACCGGGCGCAGCAGGTCGTCCGGGTGGACCTCCGCCACCACCGCCAGATGGCCGCTTTCCAGCCGCACCAGGCTCCCCACCGGATAGACGCCGACGGTGTGGACGAAGCCCGCCACCGTCTCCGGGTCGAACAGGGTGCCACCCGCCTCGTACACCTTGCGCACCGCAGCCGCCGGGGACAGGGCGCGCCGATAGGGGCGGTCCGAGGTCATGGCGTCGTAGCTGTCCACGATGGCGGCCATGCGGCCGGCCAGGGAGATGTCCTCCCCCGCCATGCGGTAGGGGTAACCGGAGCCGTCGAAGCGCTCATGGTGTTCCAGGACCACCGCCAGGGCGGGTTCCGGCAGGCGGGTGGTGGCGTCCAGCACCATCAGGCCTTCCGCCACATGGGAATGGAGCAGGGCCCGCTCGTCGCTGGACAGCCGGCCCGGCCGGGCGATGAGGTCCTGGTCGAGGGCGGCGTGGCCCACGTCCTGGACCAGGGTGCCGAGGGCCAGCTTCTCGATCCGGGTCTGGCTCAGGCCCTGCTGGCGAGCCAGGGCGATCATCAGGGCGGTGGTGGCCACGGCGTGGTGGGTGGCGTAGGTGTCGATGCGCTTCAGGCGGGCCAGGGGCGCCAGGCCGTCGGGGTTGCGGGCCACCGACTCGATCATCTTGCCGATGACCGGTTCCAGCCGGCCCAACTCGACGTTGCGGCCGGCGGAGGCAGCCTGGTGGAGGTCGTCCACCAGGGCGGTCGCCTGGCGCAGGAGCTTGGCCGCCCGCCGGCGCTCCTCCCCAAGGGAGATGGTCCGGCCCAGACGTAGCCGCTCGCCCAGGGGCAGGACGGGAACCCGGCGGCCGGGCCGGGAGGCTTCCTTGCCGGCGGGAAGATCGCTGCCCCGGGCGGTGTCGATGCTGACTTCGGTCACCCCGTCGGCAATCAGGCGCCGTACCATGGCTTCGTCCTCGATCCGGAACTGGCGGCGCCACAGGCTGTGCTCGAACCAGTTTCGGTGCAGATCGACCACGTACATACCGGGGATGAGTTTTTCAGCAGGAATCTTCCGGATCATCGTCCTTCGTCTTCCTCCTGGCCGGCGGCGTTCAGGGGGCCGCTGTCAGCGGCCGGCCTCCGGGTTGTCGAGGCGGGCCTTTTCCATTTTTTCGGCCACCTTCCGGGCGTGCTTTTCCTGCTTTTTGCGCAGGCGCTCCTCGGCGGCGGCCCGCCGCTCGGCGCCGATACGGGCCTTTTCTTCCTTTTCGGCCAGCTTGGCGGCCCGGGCGCTGTCGTCCTGCGCCCGCTCGGCCCGGACCTCGGCCTCCCGGGACTGGAGTTCGGCTTGCCGCTGGGGCTCCCGGGCAAGGCGGCGGGCATCCTTGTCGGCCAGCTCTTCCCGCTTGACCTCCCGCTCCCGGGCCTTGCCCTCATTCGCGATGCGCCGGCCTTCGTTGGTGGCCTGGACGTAATCCTGCTTGGCCTCGTGCTGGCAGCCGGTCACCCGGAATTTCTTGAAGCATTCCTTCTTGCGGGCGTTGTAGGCCTCCTTGGCCTGTTTTTGCCGGGCGGCGCCCTGTTGCTGCTGGGCCTTGGCCTCCTCCAGGCGGCGGTCCCAGTCGGCCCGCTGCTCGGGACTCGGCGCCAGGTCCGCGGCCAGGGCAGGGAGCGCGAAGCAGCCGGCGGCGAGGATCAGGCAGGCAACCAGCGATAGGGGTCGATTTTCCATTTCTCGTGACTTTCAAAGGCGACAACGCGGTCCTGGCTGTGGGCAAGATCGACGATCTCGGGCTCCACGTAGTGCTGGGCGGCGACATCATAGATGACCCGCACCACCGGCTCCAGGAGGTTGCCTTCGTTCTGTTCCGTCACCACCGCCAGGCGGTCGCTGGCCAGCCGTACCAGGGTGCCGGTGGGATAGATGCCGATGGCCCGGATGAAGCTATGCACCAGGATGGGCTCGAAGTGGTGGTCGGACCATTCCAGGAGCTTCTTCAGGGCCTCCGGGGGCGGCATGCCCTTGTGGTAGACCCGGTCTGAGGAGATGGCGTCGTAGACATCCACCACCGACGCCATGCGGCCGTAGAGGGAGATTTCCTCGCCCTTGAGCTTGTTGGGATAGCCGGTGCCGTCGTGGCGCTCGTGGTGCTGGCCGGCCACCAGCAGGGCCGTTTCGCTGATGCCGGGGCTGTGCTCCAGGAGGATGACGCTCTGCGCCACATGATTCTTCATCTTGGCGAATTCTTCGTCGGTCAGCTTGGCCGGCTTGTTGAGGATGGCATCGGGAATCCGGGCCTTGCCCACATCGTGCAACAGCGCTCCCATGCCGATTTCCCTGATGGTCTCCTGGGACAGCTTCATGCCCCGGGAGAACGCCACCATCAGGGCGCAGACGCTCACCGAGTGCTCGAAGGTGTAGGTGTCGTGGTGCTTCAGCCGGGCCAGGGGCAGCAGGGCGTTCTGGTTCCGGAATATGGAGTCGACCATGTTCTCGACCATGGGTTCGAGCTTCTCCAGCTCGATCTGCTGGCCCAGGCGGACGTTGTCCATGAGGTTCTTGACGATGCGGTTGGCCTCGATGTGGAGGCGCTTGGCCCGGGGGCTTTCCTCGGCCAGCCGGACGGCGGGGGGGTGCTCCACCTTCTTCTCGGCGATCTGGAGCAGGCGGTTCTCCAGGTCCCGGCTGACCTCCTGCTTGGTGGGGGCCGATTCCACGTCATCGCCCCGCTCGGGGTCGATGTAGAGCTCCTTCACCCCGAGGGCGCGGATTTTCTCGACGGTGGTATCGCTGCGGACAGCGAAGGTATTGGTCAGGAACGGGTGATCGAGCCAACCGCAATTGAGGTCGGAGACATACATCCCCGGCTTGAGTTGGTCGATGCTGATCTTCTTGACCATGGCCCGCCCACAGATTTGATTATTGGGGATTCTATCCCATTGAGCCGGCTATAATCCGTCCCCCATGATCGCCCTGCGCCAACTCACTTTCGCCCGCGCCGGCCGCCCCCTGGTGGTCGACGCCAATGTCCAGATACACCCCGGCTGGCGGGTCGGCCTCGTCGGAGCCAACGGCTGCGGCAAGTCCAGCCTCTTCGCCCTGCTCGCCGGCGAACTCCACGCCGAAGCCGGCAATGTGGAAATCCCCGCCTCCTGGCACATCGCCCGGGTCGCCCAGGAAACCCCGGCCCTTCCCAATCCGGCCATCGAATTCGTCCTGGACGGCGACACCGAACTGCGCCGGGTCGAAAAGGAACTGGCGGAGGCCGAAGCGGCCGGCGACGGCGAGGCCATCGGCCACCTCCATGCCCGCTACGGCGAGATCGACGGCTACTCGGCCCGGGCCCGCGCCGCCGAGGTGCTCCACGGCCTGGGCTTTTCCGATGCCGACTTCGACAAGCCGGTGGCGGAGTTCTCCGGCGGCTGGCGGGTGCGTCTCAACCTGGCCCGCGCCCTCTCCTGCCGGGCCGACCTGCTCCTCCTGGACGAGCCAACCAACCACCTGGACCTGGACGCCGTCCTCTGGCTGGAAGGCTGGCTC
>DASRUX010000080.1:0-11996 GCA_035655235.1 Rhodocyclaceae bacterium
AGGTTTTCCACGGCTGAGACTAGCGGGCAACCATCCATCACCATGGCATAATGCCAACTTCATTGATCGCACCGAGCCGCCATGTCCGCCACTCACCGCCTGATGTTCGCCGGCCAATCCCTGCCCGGGATCGATTCCGCCCAGATGCGGACCACCTTCACCGAACGGCTGAAATTGACTCCGGAACAGGCCGATCTCATCTTTTCCGGCAAGGTCGTCAGCATCAAGAAATTCACGAGCTACCGGGAAGCGGAAGCCTTCATGAACCGCCTGGCGGACTTTGGCGCCAAGACCTGGGTCGAGGTCATCGAACGGCCGCAGCCCCCCGCCAATCCCGTTCCGCATCTGCCTCAGCAGGCTGCCCCGCAGGCGCCGGCTTCGCAGCAAGCCCCAGCCCAGACGCCGGAGGCAAGCACCCTGGGGCTGGTCCCCATGGTAGCTGCCGCCGAGGAAATGGAATGCCCCAGTTGCGGCGAACTGCAGCCCAAACGGACCCTGTGCCGCAAGTGCTCCGCCGACATGCCCCGGGTCCTGGCGGCCCGTGAAGAGGCCAAGCGGGAAGCCACGCAGCAGCCCCGCCCCGAAGCCACCGACAGCCGCCCCACCGCTTTCGCCAACGCCGTCGCCCGCCAGCAACTGGCCATCGATACCCCGTCCCTCATCGGTTTCGGCATCGGCGGGCGCATCGGCCGGGTCACCTATCTGATGGGCAGCCTGGCCATCTCGGCCATGATCATCCCCATCGCCATCCTGGGGCTCAAGATGAACAGCTTGGCCATTATGGCCGTCCTCCTCATCCTGGCCGCCATCTTCGGCCTGCGCCTGTCCATCCTGCGCTGCCACGACCTGGGATGGAACGCCTGGCTGGCGGCGGTCCAGCTCATTCCCTACGTGGGGGGCCTCTTCTCCCTCATCCTTCTGGTGGTGCCGGGCAACCGGGGCGAGAACGAGCATGGCGACCCCACTCCCATCGCCGGCGGAGGATTGCTGGCCGCTTGCGTGGTCATCGCCGTCGGTTCGAGTATCAGCATCCGCAATGACGCGGGAAGCATGGTGATGGCCCTGGCGGCCATGCAAGGGAAAGGCAAGCCCGCTCCCCAGCCCGCCCGGACGCTCCAGGCCGAATCCGCACCGCCGGTCATCCTCTACACCGACGGCGGCTGCAGTCAGTGCGCTCTCCGGCGCCAGGAGCTGGCCAGCGCCGGCATTGCCTTCCAGGAGATTTCCCTCGACGACTTCCCCGCCGTCCGGACGCAGCTTCGGGACGCCCTCGCCGCCTCCGGGATGGACGGGAGCCACATCCCCACGCCGATGCTGCAGGTCAACGGGATGCTGCTGCCGGAAGGGGTGAGCGTGGCGGACCTGCAGGCCTTCCTGCGATCCCCCCGGCAATAAGCGGGATCAGCCGGCGACCGGCCTGACCTTCCCCGCCGCCAGCTTGGCCCGCTCCCGGGCCTCGTCGACGGTGGCGCCGTTGGCTACGGCAACGCCCATGCGGCGCTTCTTGAAGGCTTCCGGCTTACCGAAGAGGCGTAGGTCGGTGCGGGGGACGGACAGCGCCTCCGCTACGCCCTCGAAGGCGATGCCGGCCGCTTCCATGCCACCGTAGATGACGGCCGAGGCCCCCGGCTCCCGCAGGGAAACATCCACCGGCAGGCCCAGGATGGCCCGGGCGTGGAGTTCGAACTCGGAAAAGCGCTGGGAGCACAGGGTGACGAGGCCGGTGTCGTGGGGCCGGGGGCTCACTTCCGAGAACCACACCTGGTCGCCCTTGACGAACAGCTCCACCCCGAAGATGCCCCGCCCGCCCAGGTTGCCGGTGACGGCGGCGGCGATTTGCCGGGATTTTTCCAGGGCGACGGAGCTCATGGCCTGGGGCTGCCAGGATTCCACGTAGTCGCCGGCTACCTGGACGTGGCCGATGGGCTCGCAGAAATAGGTCTGCACCTCCCCCTTGCCGTCCCGGGCCCGGACGGTGAGCTGGGTGATTTCATAATCGAAGTCGATGAAGCCTTCGACGATAACCCGCCCCTGGTTCACCCGGCCGCCGGCGGCGGCGTATTCCCAGGCCTTGGCCACGTCTTCCGGTCCCTTGAGGGTGGATTGCCCCTTGCCGGAGGAGGACATGACGGGTTTGACGATGCAGGGGTAACCGATGCCTCCGTCGATGGCGGCCTGGAGTTCGGCCAGGGAGTCGGCGAATTTGTACGGCGAAGTGGGCAGGCCCAGCTCCTCGGCGGCCAGGCGGCGGATGCCCTCCCGGTTCATGGTGAGCTTGGCGGCCCGGGCTGTGGGGATGACTTCGGCCAGGCCTTCCGCCTCGATTTCCACCAGGGTATCGGTGGCGATGGCCTCGATTTCCGGCACCACCAGATGGGGGCACTCCTTCTCGATCAGGGCTCGCAGCGCAGCGCCGTCGGTCATGGAAATGACGTGGGAGCGGTGGGCGACCTGGTGGCCGGGGGCGTTGGCATAGCGGTCCACCGCGATGACCTCGACGCCGAGGCGCTGCAGGGCAATAACCACTTCCTTGCCGAGCTCGCCGGAGCCCAGGAGCATGACCCGCAGGGCGGAAGGGGAAAGGGGGGTACCGAATCTCATGGATGTCTCCGCAATCGAAGGGGGCGAATCATAGCACCGGGCCAGCCGGGGCACGGGCGCGGGCGTCGGCCTCCAGGAGCCGGGCGAATTCCTCCGCCGGTACCGGCCGGCTGTAGTGGTAGCCCTGCCCCTGGTTGCAGCCATAGGCGCAGAGAATTTCGCTCTGCCGCACCGTCTCGATGCCCTCGGCAATGGTTTCCAGGCCGAGGCCGCGGCCCAGCTCGATGATGGTCCGGGCGATCTTGGCGGCTTCCTTGCTGCTTTCCAGATCGCGGACGAAGGACTGGTCCACCTTGAGCTTGTCGACGGCGAAACGGGTCAGGTAGGCCAGGCTGGAATAGCCGGTCCCGAAATCGTCCAGGGATAGCCGCAGGCCCAGAGATTTCAGGGAGCGTACGGCGGCCAGGGTCTGCTCGGTGTCGTGGATCAGGATGGATTCCGTGATCTCCAGCTCCAGGCACTCCGGCGGCAGGCCGCTCTCTTCCAGCGCCCGGGAGACGGTATCCAGGAGCCGGCCCCGGGTGAATTGGACCGCGGACAGGTTGACCGCAATGACCTCCATGGGCAGGCCGGCAGCGCGCCAGACCATCGCCTGGCGACAGGCTTCCTCGATGACCCAGGCGCCGATGGCGACGATGGCCCCGGTCTGCTCGGCCAGGGGGATGAAGCGCACCGGCGTGATGAGGCCCAGGTCGGGACTGTTCCAGCGGATAAGCGCTTCAGCGCCCAGGATCCGGCCGCTGCCCAGCTCCACCTGGGGCTGGTAGTAGAGGACGAATTCCCGGCGGTCCAGAGCGCCGTGCAGGCGGCTTTCCAGGAAGAAGCGGTCCCGCACCCCCTGGTTCATGGCGTCGGTGAAGAAGCGATAGCTCCCCCGCTCATACTCCTTGCCGAAGCGTAGCGCCGTGTCGGCGGTCTTCAGGAGGGTTTCGAAATCCTTGCCGTCGTCCGGGCCGAGGCTGATGCCGATGGTGGCCGAGACATCCAGACGGGTGCCGTTCACCTGAATAGGATGGGCCAGGCTGCCGAGTATCTTGGCGGCGGCCAGGGCGGCGCCGCTGCCGTCCTCCAGTTCGCTGAGGAGCACCAGGAATTCATCGGAGCCCTGGCGGCTCACCGTGTCCATGTCCCGGATGCAACCCCGCAGCCGCTCGGCCACCGTCTTCAGGAGTTCGTCGCCCTTGGCATGCCCCAGGTTGTCGTTGATGGTCTTGAAGTCGTCGATATCGACGTAAAGGAGCGCCACCCGCTTCTTTTCCCGGATGGCCGCGGCGATGGCGTGCTCCACCCGGTCCTGGAGCAGCACCCGGTTGGGCAGGCCGGTCAGGGAATCGTGGGTGACCAGGTAGGCGATCTGGGCCTCGTTGGCCTTCTGCTGGCTGTCGTAGCTGCGGCAAAGGACGATGGCCTTGGCGAGATGGGCCATGGCCGGGAGGAACATGCGGGTGACCGGCAGATCCGTTTCCGGTAGTTGGGGGGCCAGGAGGACGATGACGCTGCGGCTGTCGATGGGCAGGCGCAGGTAGCTGTTGTAGCGCCCGACGGGGACGGGCAACTGGGAGAGGAGCGGCCCGGCATCGGCGGCGGTGGCCGGGCTGGGCTTCAGCAACTCGGCGGGCAGGCTGACCGGCTGACCCGCCAGCTCCACCAGGTTGTAGTCGCCGACCGCCACCTCGATCCTGGCCTCGATCGACGGGTCTTTCCCCGGGGGCGGCAGGTCCAGGCAGACGAAGCCGGCGGGAAAGGAGGTGTAGTAGAGAAGCCGCTGCAGGCAGCGGGTCAGCAGGGGCTTGAGGCTGACCTCGCCGCCGATGACCAGGGCGAGGTCGTAAAGGACCGGCAGGATTCCGTCGTGCTGCCCGCCGGGTCTGCCTAGAGGCACGTCGCTACCAGTGTGGCGTTATGGAAGAGCGGATAGCCGCCGACGGTGGAGGGCCCAATCTCGCCCAGGGATTTCGCCCCGGCGATGCTACCGACGCCGGTCAGGCGCTTCAGCTCCTCCAACTCACGGTGGGAGGCCTCGTTGCCCAGGTGCATGTTCCGTCCGGCGCAGTAAAAGAGCAGCAGTTCCCGGCCCTCGATGGCACCGTTCAGCTCCACCAGCCCCTTGTTGAGGGCTTCCAGGGTATGGATGGAATCCACCGCGGGGGCTTCCAGCAGGGTGAGCAGGGAGTTGGGCGGCACTTCGCCGACGCAGAACAGGGAGCCGTCGTCCCCCAGGGCCACGGGGATGCGCACCAGGACGCTGTGGTTGGCCCGCACGATGCCGAAGGGGAAATGGACGGCGTAATTGTAGAAATTCTCCCGGGTGATCTCGACGCCGTACTGCTTCTGCATCAGCTCCTGGTACACCTCGAAGGCGGGGCGCCAGTCGATATGGACGATGCGGTTGCCCTCGGTGGAGGTGGCGTAGATCATGTTTTCCGGCGCCAGGTAGCCGTGCTCCAGGATGCCGCCCTTGTGGGGCTGGAGGAGCATCACCAGGACGCCGTTGCCGACCACCCGCTGGTTGTCGAACAGGCAAGGCATGGGCTGGAAGGTCTCGCTGCCGGCATTGACGCCCAGGTAGCGCACCCGGTTGGCGAGGTGCAGGTAGAGCTCGTCGAGGATGGTGCCGATATTGGGCACCAGGGCGTCGAAGAGCATGAAGAGGGTCACGTCCGGGATATCGTCCAGTTGGCCGCGGACATCCTGGGCGATGCGCTCCACCACCGTGGCGTCGTCGGGCAGGCCCTCGTACAGGGCGGTGAAGGGCATCTGGTCGAGGCGCTGCAGCCAGACGCCGTTGGTACGGAAGACCTCGCCCGCAATGAGGGCCGGGAAGATGGCACCCGCCAGGGGCACCCCCAGCCGGGAACAGACAGCCTGCAGCCCGGCCACGGAATCCTTCTCGGCCTCGGGCACCAGCGCCAGGATACCCATGGCGGGGTCGACCGCTTTCCATCCCCGCAATAGACCTTCGATATCGGCTTCGTCAAAAGCCGGGAAGTAATGCATGCTCGTCTTGTTCATGGCCGTACTCCGCACACCGGGGGATTTCCCCATTCCTAGTACAGTTATTTTCCCACAGGCGGCGGGAACCCGTCATGACGGCTGTCAACTGCCGGTCAGAGGGCCACCAGGCTTTGCCGTCCGGACCAGTTTTCCCCGGGGGCGACGAGCACCGGCCGCTTGGCCGCGGCAGCCTCGACGCACAGCATATGGCGGAATCCGGTGGGTGCCATGTCGGGCATTTTGGCGCAGAGATCGACCCACGGATTCCACACCACCACGTCGGGGAATCCCTCGTGGTGGATGCCCAGGCTGAGGTTGCCGGCATTCAACAGCAGGGGCCGGTTGGCGTCGTGATAGACCCGGTCCACCTCGCCTTCGACGATGAGTTCGGGGCCGTTGTCTTTCTTGATCTTGTCGCCGTCCGCCGCATCCCGGTACTGGAAGCCGTAGAGGCCGGCCAGGGTGATGTCCTCCACCTCCACCACCCGCAGGTAAGTGTGGAGCGCCCCGGTAAAGGTAATGGGATGCAGGCTCAGGTTCTCGATATCCAGCTCCACGTCCAGCCGGTCATCCTCCAGGACCACCGTCACCTCGGCCCGGAACTTGTGGGGCCAGAGGTCGCGGGTGTCCTCGTCATCCTCGGTGGCCAGGGTGACCATGGCGTAGCGGTCGGAGGAGGACTGGCCGGCCACTTCCCAATCCCGGTCCCGCAGGAAGCCGTGCTTGGGCAGGTCGCCCAGGCCGGCGAATTGGGGGAAGCAGACGGGAATGCCGCCCCGGATGGGAACGCTGCCGTCGAACTTGGCCCGCTCGCTCAGGAAGAGGCGTTCCCGGCCATCCCGGGTGATCCAGGACAGCACCTGGCCGCCCAGGGTGCTGACGACGGCGGTGGCGCCGCTGGCGGCGGTCAGCTTGACGGCTTCGACGCCGTGGAAATCGATGGTTTCAATGCTTGGTTTCATGTTCGTGGGATGCCTTGGGCACCAGGTAAAGTTGGGGACGCAGGTGCAGCCATTCGACCTCCTGGCCGAGGAGTGCGAGGCTGCCGGGGCAGCGGTTGTCCCCGTTATCCGAAAATTCGAAGCCGTAGATGCGGCGCAGGCGAATCCGGCCTTCCTCGTCCCGGGCCAGGCGCAGGGAGCGGACGGCGGCGGTTTCGTCGAGGAATTGGAGCCGTTCTTCCACGCAGGCTGCCTCGGCGGCGCGCACGGCGATTTCCCGGGCCTTGAGGCTGTCCAGCCAGAACCAGACCCCGGCGGCGCCCAGCACCAGGAGGAGGATTTCGGAAAAGTTGTCGAAAAGGGCCATGGCGGCGAAGTATACTGCGCCCATGCTCAGTTACCGCCACGCCTTCCACGCCGGCAACCATGCCGACGTGCTCAAACACCTCGTCCTCGTCCAGATTGCCCGCCACCTGGGCCAGAAGGACGCGCCCTTCTGGTACGTGGATACTCACGCCGGCGCCGGCCGCTACGCCCTCGACAGCGGCCATGCCACCAAGCTGGCCGAATTCCAGACCGGCATCGGCAAGCTCTGGCTGCGCCGCGACCTGCCCCCGGCGGTGGCCGAGTACGTGGAACTGGTCCAGGCCCTCAACCCGGACGGCAAGCTGCGTCACTACCCCGGCTCCCCCTGGTTCGCCTGGAAAACCCTGCGTTCCCAGGACCGCCTGCGGCTTTTCGAGCTGCACTCCACCGATTCCCGGCTGCTTAACGAGACTTTCAAGGGCGCCGGCCGCCAGGTGACCATCACCGCCGGCGACGGCATCGCCGGCCTCAAGGCCGTCCTGCCCCCGCCTCCGCGCCGTGCCCTGGTGCTGATCGACCCCTCCTACGAGGTGAAGAGCGACTACCTGGATGTGCGGAACGGCCTCCAGGATGCCTTGAAGCGCTTCGCCACCGGCACCTACGCGGTCTGGTATCCCCAACTCACCAAGCCGGAATCCCGGCAGTTGCCCGAACGGCTGAAGAGCCTGCCGGCCAAGAGCTGGCTCCATGTCGCCCTGTCCGTGACGAAACCGCCCAAGGACGGCTTCGGCATGTACGGCAGCGGCATGTTCATCATCAATCCGCCCTGGACCCTGGCCGACACCCTGCACGAAACCATGCCCTGGCTGGTGGAAGTCCTGGGCCAGGAAGGCGCCAAGTTCACCCTGGAAAGCCAGGGCGACTAAAGCTCCGTATATTTGGCCCGGGAACCCCGGCTCTTTTCCACCGGGTATTTCACGGCATTCTTGGCGAGCTTTTCCCGGGCGGCAGCGGCCAGGTCGATGCCTGCCGCATCTGCAATCAGGAGCAGGTAGAGGAGGATGTCGGCGCACTCCTCCCGCAGGGCCTCGTGGGCGGCGAGGTCCTTGGGCAGGGCATCGATCTCCCCGTCGGTCTTCCACTGGGTCAGCTCCAGCAGTTCCGACGCCTCCAGGTTCAATGAAACGATGAGGTTCCGCAGGGAATGGAACTGCCGCCAGTCGCGCTCGTCGCGAAAGGCCAGCACGGCCCGGGTCAGGGTTTCGAGGTCAGTCAATTACAATCTCCCCATCCAATAACAAACGAGGTAAGTCATGGCCATTTTCACCCTCGGCGACAAGAAGCCGCAACTCGGCAAGGATGCCTGGATCGCCCCCAACGCCACGGTCATCGGCGACGTGCGGCTCGCCGACAAGGTGTCTATCTGGTGGAACGCCGTACTGCGCGGCGACAACGACCCCATCACCATCGGCGCCGGCACCAATATCCAGGACGGCTCCGTGCTCCATACCGACGAGGGCGTGCCCATGAACATCGGCGCCGACGTGACCGTCGGCCATCTGGTCATGCTCCACGGCTGTACGGTGGGGGATGGCAGCCTGATCGGCATCGGTTCCGTCATCCTGAACCGGGCGGTGATCGGCAAGCATTCCATCGTCGGGGCCAACACCCTCATCCCCGAGGGCAAGGTCTTCCCGGACCGGGTGCTGATCGTCGGCTCCCCCGGCAAGGTGGTTCGGGAATTGACCGACGAGGAAGTGGCGAAGCTAAAGAAATCGGCCGAGCACTACGTCGGTAATGCCGGCCGATATCGGGACAACCTGCAGGAGATTTAAACGGAGCTGGACAGGTTGGAAATGGTGATGCTGGTCCGCGGTTTGACAAGCGATTTCTGGATTGCCAGCCGCTCCTTGGCATTGACGATGATCGGCGCCCGGATATTGGCGCCGATGCCTTCGGATGCATCCTTGTCCCGCTTGTACAGGACGAGCATCACCGCCACATCCTGGTCAGACGGATTCTTCAACAGGGCCATCTCTTCGTCGGTGAGCTGGAGCTCGTAACTGAACCCAATGGCCTGGGGATCGACCACCTGGAAGGCAACGCCGGGATCGTCCAGGGACTGGAGCGCAAAGGTGGACGGCTCGTTTTCATCGGCTTCGTGGATCAGCATGAAGCGCTTGTTGTCCTCGAAAGCTGCCAGGCCCTCCGGGAAAACGATGACTTTTTCGGGATCGACTGCCACTTCGCCAAACAAATAAGTTTTGACCTTCATTGCATCCCTCCATGTACGCGTGAGTTATTTGACTGATGCTACACCAATATCGGCGCCGATGTTGGCAAAACCATTGCCCGGCAAGCATCCATCCGCTTGTCTTTTGCCGCCGGATTTTGCATAGTTCGCCCTTTTTTCCAGAGTCTCATGCTGCCTCCCATCGAGCATCGCATCGCCGTCGAACTCGGCGTGCGCCCGCCCCAGGTCAATGCCGCCATCGCCCTTCTGGACGAAGGCGCCACGGTTCCCTTCATCGCCCGCTACCGCAAGGAAGTGACCGGCGGCCTGGATGACACCCAGCTCCGCACCCTGGAAGAACGCCTCAACTACCTCCGGGAACTGGAAGATCGCCGCGCCGCCATCCTCCAGAGCATCGACGAACAGGGCAAGCTGACCCCGGAACTCAAGGTCGAGGTCATGGAGGCCGAAACCAAACAGCGCCTGGAAGACCTCTACCTCCCCTACAAGCAGAAGCGCCGCACCAAGGCCCAGATCGCCCGGGAAGCCGGCATCGAGCCCCTGGCTCTGGCGCTCCTGGAAGACCCGACCCTGTCCCCGGAAGCCGAGGCCGAAAAATACCTCAACGCCGATGCCGGCTTCGCCGACGCCAAGGCCGTCCTGGACGGCGCCCGCCAGATCCTCATGGAGAAATTCGCCGAAGACGCCGAACTCCTGGGCCAGTTGCGGGAATACCTCACCGACCATGGCATGGTGAAATCCGCCGTGATCGAGGGCAAGGAAGACGAAGGCGCCAAGTTCCGCGACTGGTTCGCCTTCTCCGAGCCCATCACCGCCATGCCCTCCCACCGGGCCCTGGCCCTCTTCCGGGGCCGCAACGAGGGGGTGCTCAACGTCTCCCTGGTGCTCGACTCCGAACTGGACGAAACCCAGGTCAAGCCCGGCCAGAATCCCTGCGAACAGCGCATCGCCGCCCGCTTCAAGGTCCGCGACCAGGGCCGCCCGGCAGACAAGTGGCTGTCCGATACCGTGCGCTGGACCTGGAAGGTGAAGGTCTATACCCACCTGGAACTGGAACTCATGAACGACCTGCGGGAGCGGGCCGAGGAAGAGGCCATCCGGGTCTTCGCCACCAACCTGAAATCCCTGCTCCTTGCCGCCCCCGCCGGCCCCCGGGCCACCATGGGCATCGACCCGGGCATCCGCACCGGCTGCAAGATCGCCGTGGTGGACGCCACCGGCAAGTTTCTGGACAGCGCCACCATCTACCCCCACGAGCCCCGCTGCGACTGGGACGGCTCCATGAATACCATCGCCCGCATGGCCGCCAAGCACAACGTCGCGCTGGTCGCCATCGGCAACGGCACCGCCAGCCGGGAAACCGACAAGCTGGTCCAGGACGTGATGAAGCGCTACCCGGAAGCCCGGCTCACCAAGATCGTGGTGTCGGAAGCCGGCGCCTCGGTCTATTCCGCTTCCGAGTTTGCCGCCAAGGAATTCCCGGACCTGGACGTTTCCATCCGCGGCGCCGTCTCCATCGCCCGGCGGCTGCAAGACCCCCTGGCCGAACTGGTGAAGATTGAGCCCAAGTCCATCGGCGTCGGCCAATACCAGCACGACGTGTCCCAGACGCGGCTCGCCAAGAGCCTGGATGCCGTGGTCGAGGACTGCGTGAACGCCGTCGGCGTCGATGTGAATACCGCTTCGGTGCCGCTCCTGACCCGCATTTCCGGCCTCAACGCCGGCCTGGCCGCCAATATCGTCAGCTACCGGGACAACAATGGCGCCTTCCGCAGCCGGGACGACCTCAAGAAGGTGCCCCGCCTGGGGGACAAGACCTTCGAACAGGCGGCAGGCTTCCTGCGGGTACCCCAGGGCGACAATCCCCTGGACGCCTCCGCCGTCCACCCGGAAGCCTATCCGGTGGTCGAGAAAATCCTGGCCGACATCAAGAAGGGTATCAAGGAGGTCATCGGCGACAGCCGCCTGGTGAAGAGTCTCGCTCCCTCCAAATACACCGACGAGCGCTTCGGCCTGCCCACCGTCCAGGACATCCTGAAGGAACTGGAAAAGCCCGGCCGCGATCCCCGCCCCGAGTTCAAGACCGCCACCTTCGCCGACGGCGTCGAACAGGTGAAGGACCTGAAGCCCGGCATGATCCTGGAAGGCGTGGTGACCAACGTGGCCGCCTTCGGCGCCTTCGTGGATATCGGCGTGCACCAGGACGGCCTGGTCCACGTTTCCGCCCTGTCCAACAAGTTCGTCAAGGACCCCCACGAGGTGGTGAAGGCCGGCGACGTGGTGAAGGTCAAGGTGCTGGAAGTGGACTTGCCCCGCCAGCGCATTTCCCTGACCATGCGCATGTCCGACGAGCCCTCCCAGGCCCGCCGCCAGGACGGCCCCGCCCCCTCCCGAGGCGGCCAGCACCGCAGCCAACCCCAGGCCCGCAGCACCGGCCCGGCCCCCAGTGGCAACGCCATGGCTGCCGCCTTCGCCAAGCTGAGGAAGTGATATGACCAAGGTTTTCGGCATCAAGAACTGCGACACCATGAAAAAGGCCTTCGCCTGGCTGGAAGCCAATGGCGTCGGCTACGAGTTCGTGGATTACAAGAAGGCCGGCGTGGCCGAATCCAATCTGCCGGACTGGAATTCCCGGGCCGGCTGGCAAACCCTGCTCAATACCCGCGGTCTCATGTGGAAGAAGCTCACCGACGCCGAGCGGGCCGATGTGGACGAGGCCAAGGCCCTGCAGCTCATGGCCCAGTACCCAGCCCTCATCAAGCGCCCCGTCCTCGACACCGGGGAAACCCTGCTGGTGGGCTTCGATCCCGACAAATACGCAGCGACCCTCAAATGACTGACAGCAACGTCCGCCGCTTCCTTTTCGAAAACCTCGACATCCGGGGCGCCGTGGTGCACCT
>DASRUX010000081.1:0-4894 GCA_035655235.1 Rhodocyclaceae bacterium
GTTACGGGCCCGGGCGGCATACCAGGCCTCCGGCGCGGGCGCTGGGTAGAGGCCCTTGGTCTGGGCGGCGGCTAGGCGCTGGAAAATGCGGTCACGGGCGTTCATTTCACGGCTCCGGTGCGGTTCAGTAGAAAGGTGGCGATGTGCTCGCCAGGCAGGCAGGGGGTCTTGCGGCCGTCCTGCTGGTCCTGCCAGGCGGCGTGGCCGAGGATGTTCATCAGGCAGCCGCAATCGGCGCTGACAACCTTCTCGGCGCCGGTAGCCTTGAGGGCAGCCACCTTATCCTTGACCATGGCGCCGGAAATTTCCGGGTGGCGCACGGAAAAGGTGCCGCCGAAACCGCAGCATTCGGATTCATGGTCCTGCTGGAGGACGGTCACCTGGTCCAGCTTGTCGAGGAGCGCCCGTCCGGTGAGGTGGACGCCCATTTCCCGGCGGGCGGAGCAGGAAGTGTGCAGCACCACCTTGGCCGGGGCGCCCAGGTCCTTGGGCTCGTAGCCCAGGACGTGGACGAGGAAGTCGGTGAATTCGTAGATGCGGGAGGAAAGTTCCTCCGCCTTGGCCTTGGTTGCCGGCTCGTCGGCGAAGAGAGTAGGGTAGTGGTGCTTCATCATCCCGGCGCAGGAGCCGGAAGGAACCACCACCGGCCAGGGGTTCGGGAAGAGTTCGATCTGCTTGCGGGCGACCTTGCGGGCTTCATCGGGAAAGCCGCTGGTGTAGGCCGACTGGCCGCAGCAGGTCTGGTCCTCCGGGAAGTGGACCGTCAGGCCCTCCCGTTCCAGGAGACGGATGGCGTCCAGGCCGGCGCCGGGATAGAACTGATCCACCACGCAGGTGGCGAAGAAATAGATGTCCTTGGGGCGACCTTGGCGGTCCTGGGAAGCGCTCATCGTGTCTCCTGGATGATTGTTCTGGAAAATTATCGCGGTAAAGTGGTCAAACCAATTGTTCGCGAAGACTTAAATCTAAGGTATTACCTGGGCTCAGTCAATGTCGATAGGGAAAACCCTAGCCTTGCGCGGGGCATAAAAAGCCGGTTAAAATTTCGTGGTCTTACCAATCGGAGTTTTCAGCCCCCCATGTCCACGGTCAAGCTTCAGGTCCCCCGTATTTCCGATGCCATTGCGTCTTCCCTGGAGCGCCGCATCCTGGAGGGTTCCCTGAAACCCGGCGACCGGCTGCCCCCCGAGCGGGAGTTGGCGGCGGAGCTGGGGGTTTCCAGGCCGTCCCTGCGGGAAGCCATCCAGAAGCTCGCTTCCAAGGGTATGGTCCAGAGCCGCCAGGGCGGCGGCACCTATGTGACCGACCGGCTGGAATCCACCTTCTTCGATCCTTGGCAGGACATGATGGGTGCCCATCCCAACCTGCGGGAGGACTTGCTGGAATTCCGTCGCATGCTGGAAGGGCAGGCGGCCGAGTGGGCTGCCGAGCGGGCCACCGAGGCCGACCTGGAGCGCCTCGCCCGGACCTTCGAGGCCCTGAGCCGCACCTACGAGAACGACGCCGACCTGGAAAAACGCTCCGATTGCGACATCGCCTTCCACCAGGCGATCTCCGAGGCGTCCCACAACGCCCTCATCGGCCATCTGGTATCGGCCATGCTGCGCCTCATGCACGACAACATCCGCCTCAACCTGGGCGAGCTGCGGGCCGTGCCGGGGGCCGGGGAATTGCTGAAGAACCAGCACAAGGCCCTGTTCGAGGCCATTCGGGACAAGAAGCCGGCGGCCGCCCGCTCCGCGGCCCAGACCCATATCGATTTCGTCCAGGAAACCCTGGCCCAATCCCTGCGCTCGGCAGCACGGCGGGAAACCGCTGCCCGCCGCCTGGGCGCCGATTTTTCCAATACTCCAACCATTGACTGACACGGAAAGGAACAGGCATGGAGTCTTACGTCATCCCCTTTGAACAGTTGCGCATGACCGATGTAGAACAGGTCGGCGGCAAGAACGCCTCCCTGGGCGAAATGATCAGCCAGCTGGCGGGATCCGGCGTGCGCGTCCCCGGTGGTTTTGCCACCACCGCCAAGGCCTACCGCGATTTCCTGGCCCAGAGCGGCCTCGATACCCGTATCGCCGGCCTTCTGGAAAACCTGGATGTGGACGACGTCAATGCGTTGGCCGAATGCGGCAAGACCATTCGCCAGTGGATCGTTGACACCCCGTTCCCGACCCAGCTGACGGTTGAGATTACGTCGCAATATCAGCGCCTTGTCGCGGATTCTTCAAGTGATATGTCGTTTGCGGTGCGCTCCTCCGCCACCGCCGAGGATTTGCCGGACGCTTCCTTCGCCGGCCAGCAGGAAACCTTCCTGAACATCGTCGGCCTGGAAAACATCCTCCACGCCATCAAGGAGGTGTTCGCCTCCCTGTACAACGACCGCGCCATTTCCTACCGGGTGCACAAGGGCTTCATCCATGCCGACGTAGCCTTGTCTGCCGGCGTCCAGCGCATGGTCCGTTCCGACAAGGGCGCGGCCGGCGTGATGTTCACCCTGGATACCGAATCCGGCTACCGTGACGCGGTTTTCGTCACCTCCAGCTACGGCCTGGGCGAAACCGTCGTCCAGGGCGCCGTGAATCCGGACGAGTTCTACGTCCACAAGCCCATGCTGGCCGCCGGCAAGCATGCCGTGGTGCGCCGCAACCTGGGCTCCAAGATGCTCAAGATGACCTTTGCCGCCGAGAAGGTCGCCGGCAAGTCCACCATCACCGAGGACGTGGAAGAGTCCCTGCGCCACCAGTTCTCCATCGCCGATGCCGAAGTGATGGAACTGGCCCGCTACGCCATGATCATCGAGAAGCACTACCAGCGTCCCATGGACATCGAGTGGGGCAAGGATGGCGTCGACGGCAAGCTCTACATCCTCCAGGCTCGCCCCGAGACCGTGAAGTCCCAGTCCGGCGCCGGCCACATCGAGAAGTTCAAGCTCAAGCAGTTCTCCAAGGTGCTGGCCTCCGGCCGCGCCATCGGCCAGAAGATCGGCATCGGCCCGGTGCGCATCGTCCATGATCCCAAGGAGATGGATAAGGTGAAGCAGGGCGACGTGCTGGTCGCCGATATGACCGACCCGAACTGGGAGCCGGTCATGAAGCGTGCCGCCGCCATCGTCACCAACCGGGGTGGCCGTACCTGTCACGCTGCCATCATCGCCCGGGAACTGGGCATCCCCGCCATCGTCGGCTGCGGCGACGCCACCGAGACCCTGTCCGAAGGCGATACCGTCACCGTCTCCTGTACAGAGGGCGACACCGGCCACGTCTATCGCGGCCGCCTGGACTACGAAGTGATCAGCCGCGACATCTCCGCTATGCCGGATGTGCCGGTCAAGGTCATGATGAACGTCGGCAATCCGGAACTGGCCTTCGAATTCGCCCAACTGCCCAACGGCGGCGTCGGCCTGGCCCGGGTGGAATTCATCATCAACAACGTTATCGGCATCCACCCCAAGGCCATCCTGGATGTGGAGCGTCTGCCGGCTTCCAAGCGCGAGGAAATCAAGCGCCGGGCCCGGGGCTATGCCACGCCCAAGGACTTCTTTGTCGAGAAGCTGGTCGAGGGCGTCTCCACCATCGCCGCCGCCTTCTGGCCCAACCCGGTGATCGTGCGCCTCTCCGACTTCAAGTCCAACGAGTACCGCAAGCTCCTGGGCGGCGAGCTCTACGAGCCGGAGGAAGAAAACCCCATGCTGGGCTTCCGGGGCGCTTCCCGCTACATCGCCTCCAGCTTCCGGGACTGCTTCGAGCTGGAATGCCGGGCCATGAAGAAGGTGCGTGAAGACATGGGGCTCACCAACGTCCAGCTCATGGTGCCCTTCGTGCGCACCGTGGATGAGGGTGCTGCCGTGGTCAAGCTCCTGGCCGAGCACGGCCTGAAGCGGGGCGAGAACGACCTCAAGCTCATCATGATGTGCGAGATTCCGTCCAACGCCCTGCTGGCCGAGTCCTTCCTGGAGCACTTCGACGGCTTCTCCATCGGCTCCAACGACCTGACCCAGCTGACCCTGGGCCTGGATCGGGATTCCGGCCTGGTGGCCAACCTGTTCGACGAGCGGGACCCGGCGGTGAAGACCCTGCTGGCCATGGCGATTGCCGCCTGCAACAAGCAGGGCAAGTACATCGGTATCTGCGGTCAGGGCCCGTCCGACCATGCGGACCTGGCCGAGTGGCTGATGGACCAGGGAATCAGCAGCATTTCCCTGAATCCGGATACCGTGGTGGACACCTGGACCCGTCTGGCCCAGCACAAGAAGAGCTGATCGCCGAAAGGCACTAATGCAAAGGCCGGGGCGACTCCCGGCCTTTTTTATTAAAAAAATCGCAACGGGGTTTCCATTCCGGATTTCCTGTGTATAATGCGCCCCCGCTGAGGACGTTGCCAAACGTCTTCGTGATTCCCCGATAGCTCAGTCGGTAGAGCGCCGGACTGTTAATCCGTAGGTCCCTGGTTCGAGCCCAGGTCGGGGAGCCAAAGCTTCAAGCCGCCACGATGTCCTTCCGGACACCGCCACCGTGGTAACAAGGTTTGCCCATGTGGCTCAGTGGTAGAGCACTCCCTTGGTAAGGGAGAGGTCGGCAGTTCGATCCTGCCCATGGGCACCACCTCTATATTCCCGAATACTAGCTGTCCAGGCGAAAGCCTATTTTGATCCGCACCTGGAAGTGGGCAATCTTGCCGTCCACGATATGGCCGCGGGTTTCCATCACTTCGAACCAGTCCAGGTGGCGTAGCGTCTTGGCGGCCTCGGCGACGGCATTGCGGATGGCGTCGTCGGTGCCGTTCGGCGATGAGCCGACGACTTCGACCATTTTGTAGACGTGTGCGGACATGGTGGCTCTCCGATGGCTGGGGTGTCGCCGTGGCGGCAATTATTCCACCATAGCCGCTGACGGCG
>DASRUX010000082.1:0-6505 GCA_035655235.1 Rhodocyclaceae bacterium
AACCGGGGCAGCCATTGCCACCTTCCTTGATTGCCCCTATGGGGGCGGCATGGGGGTAAAATCCGCCCGCCACAGGAGGAACCCATGACCCCGGAACAGCAGGAAAAACTCGCCCGCGACTACGCCAGGTACCAGGAAGAGGCCGCCCGCATGGCCGCCGAAGGCAAGGCCATCGGCACCTTCATCGGCTGGCAGTACGAGAACAAGCTGGTCAATATCCGGATCGCCAAGACCTGGGAAGAGCATCGCCAGACCGGCATCATCTTCGGCGACTGATTTCCAAAACGGAGCAGCCGTTCGCCGGTCAGAATAATAGGTGCGGCGCCCTTTGATGGGCTGACCGCGCGCCAAGGAGAAATAATGGTCGGCCCCACCGAGAACGAGGTACTACCCAAGACTTTGTACGACTCCGCCACCGAGGAACCCATCGACCGGGAGGCCGAGGTGGTGGATGCCCTGATTTCCCCCAAGGGCGACCTGGAAATCCTGTCCCGCGCCGAAGTGGGCAAGCTGCTGAGCAATGGCCACGGCGGCCTTTATTCCCTATACCGCAACTGTTCCCTGGCGGTGCTCAGTTCCGGCAACGAGGTGGACGACGGGAAGGAATTGCTGGAGCGCCATCGCTCCTTCGAAATCCGCATCATCCAACGCCAGCGG
Source organism: Rhodocyclaceae bacterium (assembly GCA_035655235.1). GTDB lineage: Bacteria > Pseudomonadota > Gammaproteobacteria > Burkholderiales > Rhodocyclaceae > JAGTRP01. Next base: position 658 of record DASRUX010000082.1, read on the forward strand.
GGCATCAAGCTGGACATCAAGGGGGCGCCGGCCAGCGCCTTTGTGGACGGGCAGATGATTACCGGTATCCAGGAGCATCTGTTCGCCGTCCTCCGGGACCTGATCTACGTCTATAACGAGATCCACGACAATCCCCGCTTCGACCACGCCACTTCGGAGGGGATTACCGATTCGGTTTTCCACATCCTGCGCAACGCCGGGGTGGTGAAATCCACGGTGAATCCCAACCTGGTGGTGTGCTGGGGCGGCCACTCCATTTCCCGGGAGGAGTACGACTACACCAAGTCGGTGGGCTACCAACTGGGCCTGCGGGGCCTGGACATCTGCACCGGCTGCGGCCCGGGGGCCATGAAGGGGCCGATGAAGGGCGCCACCATCGCCCACGCCAAGCAGCGGATCAACCGGGGCCGTTACCTGGGCTTTACCGAGCCGGGCATCGTGGCCGCCGAAGCGCCCAATCCCATCGTGAACCAATTGGTGATCTTCCCGGACGTGGAAAAGCGCCTGGAAGCCTTCGTCCGGGCCGGCCACGGCTTCGTGGTCTTCCCCGGCGGGGTGGGGACGGCGGAGGAGATTCTCTACGTCCTGGGCATCCTGCTCCATCCGGACAATGCGGACATCCCTTTCCCGCTGGTGTTTTCCGGCCCCAAGTCGGCCGCCGACTACTTCGACCAGATCGACCGCTTCATCGCTGCCACCCTGGGGCCGGAAGCCCGGAAGCGCTACAAGATCATCATCGACGACCCGGTGCTGACCGCCCGGGAAATGCAGGCCGGCATCGCCGAAGTCCGCGCCTTCCGCAAGGACAGCCACGACGCCTACTACTTCAACTGGCTGCTCAATATCGAGCACATCTTCCAGCAGCCCTTCGTGCCGACCCATGAGGCCATGCGGGGTCTCCACCTCCACCAGAACCAGCCCAAGCACATCCTGGCTGCCCAACTGCGCCGGGCCTTTTCGGGGGTGGTGGCGGGGAATGTGAAGGAGTACGGCATCCGCGCCATCGAGAAGCACGGGGTGTTCGAAATCCACGGCGACCCGTCCATCCTGACTCCCATGGATGCATTGCTGGCCTGCTTTGTGGAACAGAAGCGGATGAAGCTGCCGGGCAAGCAATACAACCCGTGCTATCGGATCGCCGCCGGCAAAGGGCGCTAATCGAACAGGCCGGGCTGCATGGGCCGGAGGCTGTCCTGCTTCACGGTAAGGCGGACGGGTAGGCCTTTGCGCCCGATCGCTTCGACCACCATGCGGCCGCCGCAGGCCTCGGCTACGACCTTGACGTTGCGGGCGAGTTTTTTGTTTCGTCCGGCGTAGGAAACCACCGTGCCGGCGGCCGGCAGCCAGACTGATTTTTCTTGAGACATGGGTTGAGGGGGCTGAATTGATGCCCCCGAATTATCCCCGCTCATGGCAAAGACGATAACTGTTCAAATACACAGTTGGTGGGGCGGAAGTCGCTGGGGAAAAGGGCTCCCGTGCGCCTGGGGGAGATCTTTCGAGAGGTGGGGAAAGACGGTTACGCACGGGAACAATTGCATCGTACATGCCGGGGTCATTGCGGGGTATTGGACAAATTGCCGCACCGCCCAAAACAGGGATCAGGGTATTCCCTGGTGGGGCGTATGCGGTCCCTGATTAAGCGTTAATATCTCCGTCCGGCAACCTCGATCTCCTCCCGTCATGGCCCAGCCTCCCGTCTTCGAACCGGCTCCATTCGTCTACGTGAAAATTCCCATGGTTCGCGGTACGGAAGGCCTGTATCCGGCCCGGGACGAGGTTCTGGACCAGAAGATCCGGGAGATGGGCATCGGCTCGGTGGTGGGCTGGGGCGATTCCCTCGGCGAACGGCCCCTCGGCTGCTCCCGCCCCGTTGCCTTCCACCGCATCGACGTCGAGGTCTCGAATCTCGACCAGGGACGGGCCGCGTTGCGCGACATCCTGGACTCCCTCGGCGTGCCGGTGGGCACGGAAATCAACTTCAGCCGGGAAGGCGTCAAGGTGCAGGATGTCTATTCGCCGGCCGGCTGGCTCCTGGACCAGCTGGCTCCCACCTTCGCCGCCGTCGGCCCCAAAGCGCAGCTCTAAGCCGGCTGCCCTCTACTTCAACGCTCCCGCATAGCTGCCCAGATCGAACTGATCCAGGTCGTTGTCGTCGTCGAAATCGGTGACCCACTCGTCATCGTCGTCCAAGTAACTCTCATCCTCGGGAAGGTCTACGCCTGCAGAAAACTCGTCCATTTGTCGTCTCCTTTTCTGGTTGGGATTTGATGTGACAGTAGCAGTCCGGGAGACGGAAGGCAGGTAGTTCGATACCTGCGTTATTGGGTAGGTCTTGCCGGTGGGATACCGGGTTCCGTGTATGGGGGCAGCGCTACCCCGGAGACGGAGTTGGAGGCGAATTAAGGGGCAAGGCCGCGTCGAGATATTCCACCAGCTTCCGCCGCCAGGGATCCTGGCGGTAGACGAAGGTATCGAGATGGCGGCCTCCCTCAACCGTCCACAGCTGGCGCCGGCCATGGGCGGCGGCGTAGAGGAGCTGGGCGTGGCGGTAGGGCACGACGTTGTCCTGGGTGCCATGGATGAGAAGGAGCGGGATGCCGTCGATACGCTTCAACGCGCCGAGAGCGTCGAAACGGTCGTCGATCAGGGTATCCACCAGCCAGCTTCTCGCCCCTTCCGGCAAGGGGTAGCCGGCGATCTTGTCCATGGCGATCTCCCGGTGGGAGGCGAAGGCGCCTTCGATCACGGCGGCCCGGATACCTTGCCGGCGTACGTCCGCCAGGGCGCTCAAGGCGTAATTGCCTCCTAGGCTTTGGCCGAAGACCGCCAGCCGCTCCTGGTCCACGTCGGCGCGGCTCCGCAGGTAGGCCAGGGCCGCCACGCAGTCGTCGTGCACCCCGCGAGGGTCCGGGCTTCCGGCAGAGCGGCCATAGCCCCGGTAGTCGAAAAGGAATACGTCATAGCCGCGGTCCGGCAGCCATTCCACATAACGTAGGTGCCCCGAGATGTTCTTGGTATTGCCGTGGAAGTAGGCAATGGTTCCGTGCCGTTTGCCGCGGGCGGGGATGAACCAGCCGTAGAGCCGGGTGCCGTCGGAACTGGAAAAATTGACCTCCTCATAACGCAGCCCGCGTTCCTCCGGCGTGGCGTAGCTCAGCTGACTCGGGTTGTAGAAATAGAGCCATTCGATGCAGCCGCCGAGGGCCAGGGTCCCGGCGACCAGGGCGGCGGTGGCGAGGCGGCGAAGGGCAGGCATATCCGGGAGCGGGAAGGTTCCTAGTGGATTTGCTGGGACAGGCTGGAGTCCAGCACGGGCCAGACCACGTCGAGCAACTTGCCCTGGGCTTCGGCGGTGGGGTGGAGGTGGTCCGGCATGAACAGGTCGGGGCGTCCGACCACGTCCTGGAGGAGGAAGGGGACTAGGGGCGTGCCCGTTTGGCGGGCGACATCGCTATAGACTGCGGAGAAGTCGGCGGCATAGCGCGGGTCATAGTCGGGCGGCAGCTTCATACCCACCAGGATGGGCGTGGCGCCATTCGCCCGGATCATGGTGATCATGTCCCTCAGGTTGGCCGCCAGGGCGTCCAGGGGTTTGCGGCGTAGGCCGTCGTTGGCTCCCAGGGCGAGAATGACCCAATCCGGTTGGAACTTGCCGAGAAAATCGGAAAGCCGGCGGCGTCCCCCCTCCGATGTTTCCCCTTTGCGGCTGCCGTTGACTACCTTGACCGGACGGCCGCTGTCCTGGAGCCGTTTTTCCAGGAGGGCCGGCCAGCTGGCCTTGGCGTCGATGCGATACCCCGAAGACAGGGAATCCCCGAACACCAGCAGGGTCCTCCCGTCGCCGGCATGGGCCAGGGCCGCCAGCACCAGGAAGACGAGGGGTAAGGTCTTGCGCAGGAGGGATTGCAGGGGGGACATGAGGATTTCTCGTTGTTATTTGGACGATGTTCGGACCGGGGAGCTCGGACAAAAGTTCACCCCGCGGTGTGCCCCTTGATTGCCTTCCGCCGATTCAATCCCGGGCCAGTACCAGGGAGGCATTGGTTCCGCCGAAGCCCATGCTGTTGGACAGGCAGCGGCTGACGGTGCACTCGGCGGTCTGCCGGACGAGGGGCATGTCCTGGTACCCCGCGTCGATATTCTCCAGGTTTGCCGAACCCGCGATGAATCCGCGTTCCATCATCAGGAGGCAGAAGATGGCTTCCTGGGCGCCGATGGCGGCGACCGAGTGGCCGGTCAGTGCCTTGGTACCTGTAATGGCCGGAATTTCCTTGCCGAAAACGGTGCGGATGGCTTCCAGTTCAGCGATGTCCCCCAGAGGAGTGGATGTGGCGTGGGGATTGATATAGTCGATGGGCGGGTTGCCGGCGGCGGCTAGGGCTGCCTGCATGGCGCGGGCGGCTCCCCGGGCATCCGGCTGGACCATGTCGGTGCCGTCACTGGTGGCCCCGTAGCCGGCCACGACCCCATAGATTTTCGCTCCCCGGCGGCGGGCGGATTCTTCCGATTCCAGCAGCAATATCCCGGCGCCGCCGGCGATCACAAAACCGTCGCGGCCCTGGTCGAAGGGGCGGGAAGCCTGCTCGGGCCGGTCATTCCAGCGGGTGGACAGGGCGCCCATGGCGTCGAACAGGACCGTCGATGTCCAGCAGACCTCCTCGGAGCCGCCCACGAAAGCGCGGTCCACGACGCCGTGGCGAATCAGTTCGGAAGCATTGCCGATGCAGTGGGCCGACGATGCGCAGGCGGCAGTGATGCTGTAGCTGGGGCCGCCGACCTTGAAGGCCAGGGCCAGGTTGGCGGAGGTGGTGCTGCCCATGACCTGGGGCACGAAGTAGGGCAGGACCTTGTCGAGACCCCGTTCCTTGAAGATTTCCAGGGCCTGGTGGTGCCGGTACGGGGAGCCGACGCCGGAGCCGACGATGAGGGCCGTGCGCGGGCTTCGGATATCCTCCGACGGGATTTCCGCGTCCTCAATCGCCTTGCGCATGGCATGGTAGGCGTAGATGGACGCATCCCCCATGAAGCGGCGCAGCTTGCGATCGATGGCCGGTTCCCCGGAAATGTCGGGGATGCCGGCGATCCGGCTATTGAGGCCAAGCTCTGCGTATTCGGGGACCTGACGGATGCCGGAACGGGAATGACGCAACGCGTCGGCCACTGTTTCCAGGTCGTTGCCGATGCAGGAGACGATGCCCAGGCCGGTGATGACGACGCGCTGCATTTAGCGACCTACCTCGCCGCCCGGACGGGCGAAGATCAGGGACGTATTGATACCGCCAAAGGCGAAGTTGTTGCTCATGACGTACTGCGTATCCAGCTCCAGGCCAGCGCCGGTCACATGGTTCAGGGGGGCGCAGGCCGGGTCGGGGGTGGCGAGATTGACGGTGGGCGCGAACCACTTGCGCTGCAGCATCTCGATGGCCCACCAGGCTTCGATGGCCCCGCAGGCGCCCAGGGTGTGGCCCAGGTAGCTCTTCATGGAGCTGATGGGTACTTTGCTGCCCAGCACTTCAGCAGTGGCGTGGCTTTCGGCCACATCGCCCCGGTCGGTGGCGGTGCCATGGGCGCTGACATAACCGATGGCCGAGGCCGGCAGGGCGGCGTCCGCCAGGGCGAGGCGCAGGGCTTCGGCCATGGTGGCGGCTTCGGGCTGGGTGATGTGGGCGCCGTCGGAGTTTGTGCCGAAACCGACGATCTCGGCCAGGATGGTGGCGCCCCGGGCCTGGGCGTGTTCGTACTCCTCCAGGACCAGGGTGGCGGCTCCTTCGCCGACTACCAGGCCGTCCCGGTCCTTGTCGAAGGGGCGGGGAGTCCGTTCGGGCTCGTCGTTGCGGGTGCTGGT
>DASRUX010000083.1:0-30261 GCA_035655235.1 Rhodocyclaceae bacterium
ATGATCTCCATCGTGGGCATGCGCCCACGGACGATGCGCTCCTGGGTACCGAGGTTGTAGGGGCGTACGCTACCCCCCCCTTCCTCGGACTGTTCAGGCTCGTCAGACTCGCCGGTGACGCCCTTCAGTAGGGCATCGACCTCGTCCTGGGAGAGAAAATCACCCGCCATCGCGCCTGCTTACTGGATGATGAAGGAGGTGAACAGCACTTCCTTGGCCGGTCCTTCCGCGCTCTTTTTCTTCTTGCCCGAAGAGGGCTCCAGCACGTCGTTGATCGTATCCTTGAGTTCCTCGGCCAGGGTCTGCTTGCCCTCCTTGGACAGAATCTCGGACGCCTTTTTGCCCGACAGGAGAAGAGTGACGTTGTTGCGAATCTTGGGCATATGCAGCTTGACCAGCTGTTCCGCCGTGGGTTCCTCGAACTCCACGGACAGGCTCACCTGCAGATACTGGTCGCCGGTCTCCGGCACCAGGTTGACCGTGAAGGGGTCAAGGTTCACGAACACAGGGTGGCCTTCTTTGCCCTTTTTCTTTTTCGGTTGGCTGGTTTCGGCGGCGTCTTCGTCATCGCCGGCCTCGTCGCCGCCCTTCTTCAGGAGGAAGAAGGCCGCGCCGCCGCCGCCCAGGACCAGCACGAGCACGGCGGCCAGGATGATGATCAAGAGTTTCTTGCTTTTTGCGGGAGCGACTGCCTGTTCGCCCTCTGCAGCGGCTTTTGCGTCCTTTGCCATTTCCCCGTCCCTATATGAGTAGTTTTATCGTCCCTTCGTCCGTAACCGTCAGGCGAAGAGGTCGACCATGCCGCGTCCCCCGCGCACGGCCGTCAGGGAGGCTGATGTCCCCTGTCCAGTGTCCGCGCGAAGTATAGCGTTATCGCCTTCCGATTGGGATGGCGCCGAGAACTGGGGCTGGGTGCCGCTATTCTGTTGCTGCTGCGGCAGTTGCGTCCCGACGTTGGCCTGTCCCAGGTTGATCCCGGCGCCCGCCAGCATCTCGCGCAACTGCGGCATGGCGTCCTGGATGGCCTGGCGGACTTCGGCGTGGGGCGAGGCGAAAACCGCCGACGCCTGGTCGCCGTTCAGGCTGAGGGAAATGTGCATGGGCCCGAGCTGGGGCGGGTTGATGCTGAGCTGGGCGACCTGTTGGTCGTTCTTGGCGAGCCACACGATCTTTTCGCCGAAGTCCTGGCCCCAGCGGCTGTCGGCGATCGGTGTCCGGATCGCTGCGTTGCCTTCGCTGGCCGCTTGCGGCTGGTGTGCCTGGGCGTTATGGGCGGCCAGGGTCGCGGCAAAATTCTGTCCGTTGCCGGAGCCCGGCTGGGAGTCGCCGGCAATAATTGCCGTCTCCTTGCCCAAACCCTCGTTGGCCAGAGCCGCGATGGGATTCTGTTTGGCATCCGCGCCAATGGCGGCGGACTTCTGGTCGTCGTTGGCAGCCCGGCTATTGAGCTCGCCGATGATGCCGCCCAGCGGCTCCTTGCCGGCATCTTGGCCGGCCTTGGCCGAGCCGGCAGCATCGGCGGGGCGGATGTTCTTGGGGATGTCGGCGATGCCGGGGAAAAGGCCCGCCAGTCCCAGAAGGGCGTTGGGGTTGTCCTCGGCGGCGCCGTCGTCTTCCAGCAGCTTTGCCGTGCCGTCCTTCGCGTCCAGTTCCTTGCCGGTGCCGATCGCGGGTTGCAACGCCATTTCGAGGAGCGTCGGGCCGGACAGCTGTTGGGTCAGCAGGGCGGCGAAATCGGCGCCTCCCGCGCTGTCGGCGGACAACTGGGAAGCGGCGCCCTTGGCCGGCGCGCCGAGATTGGCGGGGGAGACAGCGGTAATGCCCATGGCGATTGCCTTGCTAGACGTTGGTTCGTCTAGGGGTAAGCAAGGCTTGTGCCTATCCGGCCCAGCTTATTCTTCGGACTTGGTGCCGAATTTGCGGGCCGTGAATTCGTCCATCAACTTCTGGTCCTGGCGGTTCTCCCGGTACCGCTCCCGGGCATCGTGACGCTGGGACAGGGTGTCGATAGCCTTCAGTTTCTTGTTCTGCTCCCGCCACTCGGCTTGGCCGGCGGCGGTGTTCTGCTCGGAGCGCGCCACGACCTGTCCCTGCTGCTGGATGGCCTCGTCGATGCGGCCGATGAAGTCCTGATAGTTGCGGAGCGCCATCGGAGTCAGCCCCTGGGAGATGGCCTCGCGCATCTTCTGGGCGTATTCCTCCCGGTACTGTTCCAGCAATTGGAGGCGGCTCTTGGCATTCTGTTCGGCGGAGATCAGTTGGCCCAACTGGCGGGTCTTCTCGTCGGCCCGGGTCTGCATCAGGTCGAGGAGCGGCTGGAGGTTGAATGGCTTGGCCATGGGCTATGCCGGGGTGCTCAAAACAAGCCCTGGAGATGAGCCAGACTGGCGGCGTAGTCGGAGCGCTCCAACATCCGCTGCTGGAGGAAGGCCTCCATCCGCGGATAGAGGGCGATCGCCTGGTCCAGGACCGGATCGGAGCCGGCCGCATAGGCGCCGACGGAAATCAGGTCCCGGGAGCGCTGGTAGCGGGCGAAGAGCACCTTGAAGCGGCGAATCAGGTCCATGTGCTCGGGGGTGATGAGGTTCACCATGGCTCGGCTGATGGACTGCTCGATGTCGATGGCCGGGTAATGGCCGGCGTCGGCCAGGGTCCGGGAGAGGACGATGTGGCCGTCCAGGATGGCCCGGGCGGAGTCGGCGATCGGGTCCTGCTGGTCGTCGCCCTCGGCCAGGACGGTATAGAAGGCGGTGATGGAGCCGCCGCCCTCCGGCCCGTTGCCGGCCCGCTCCACCAACTGGGGCAGCCGGGCGAAGACCGATGGCGGATAGCCCCGGGTGGCCGGCGGCTCGCCGATGGCCAGGGCAATCTCCCGCTGGGCCATGGCGTAGCGGGTCAGGGAATCCATGATGAGCAGGACCTGCCTGCCCTCGTCCCGGAAATGCTCGGCGATGGTGGTGGCGTAGGCGGCGCCCTGGAGGCGCATCAACGGCCCGGTGTCGGCCGGTGCGGCCACCACCACGGCCCGGCGCATGCCTTCCTCGCCGAGGATTTGCTCGATGAATTCCTTGACCTCCCGGCCCCGTTCGCCGATGAGGCCGACGACGATGACCTCGGCCTCGGTGTAGCGGGCCATCATGCCTAGCAGTACCGATTTGCCGACGCCAGAACCGGCGAACAGGCCCATCCGCTGGCCGCGGCCGACGGTGAGCAGGGAGTTGATGGCGCGCACGCCTACGTCCAGCGGCTGGTGGATGGCAGCCCGGGCCATGGGGTTGAAGGGGCGGCTATGGAGGGGGCGCAGGTGATCGGAATGGAGGGAGCCACGGCCGTCCAACGGGCGTCCGACGCCATCCACCACCCGGCCCAGGAGGGCATCCCCCACCGGCGCCTGCTTGCCCTTATCCACGGCGCGGCGGCGCCGAGGCGTGGGACCGTCGATGAGGGGCGGCGGGCTCGGGGTTTCGAAGGCGACCACCTGGGCGCCCGGGGAGAGGCCGTAGATGTCGTCGGAAGGCATCAGGTAAAGCTTCTCGCCGGCAAAGCCGACCACTTCGGCTTCAACCGGGGCGCCTCCGCCGGGCAGGATGCGGCAGGAACTGCCTAGGGGCAGCTTGAGGCCGGCAGCCTCCATGACCAGGCCGTTGATGCGGGTCAGGCGGCCTACCGTCCACATGGGCTGGGCATTGCCCGCGGCCACCTTGCAGTTGTCCAGGAACTGGCGCCAGCGGCCGGCATGGTCCGGCAAGGGCTTCACGGCTTCTCCAGCCAGGCCTTGGGATCGACGCCGATGGCTTCGAGGACGCGCCGCCAGCGGGTTTCCATGGTGGCATCCACCTCGCTGGTGCCGGCCCGGACAAAGCAGCCGCCGGCCTCGATCTGCCGGTCTTCGACGATGCGCCAGCCGGAATGGTGAAACTGGTCCCCCAGGTGTTCCTTCACCAACGCGGCTTCCGCCGGATTGACGTGCAGGGAGACGTGGCCGTGGTGCAGGGGCAGGGCGCCCAGGGCCTCGCGGATGATGGGCAGCACGACCTCGGGGCGGGCGGCGACGGTGCCACGCAGCACCTGGTGGGCAACTTCCAGAGCGACGGCCAGCACTTCGTCGGCGACGGCCTGATCGACGGACGCCAGGGCGGCCTCCACGTTGTCGGCCAGGGCAGCGATGCGCTGGGCCTCACCCAGGGCGGCTTCGAGCCCGGTCCGCAGGCCCTCCTGGTGGCCTGCCTCCCGGCCCTCGTCATAGCCAGTCTGGTAGCCGGCCTGGTGGGCTTCGTTGTGGATGCGCTCAATGTCTTCCGCGGTGGGCAGCCCGATGTTGGCGACCAGCTCTCCGGGGTCCGCGACGACCTCGGTGGCAGGCGGCGGCGGAGGCGGGGGTTCCGGCACCGAACCGGGTGGATCGAAGGATTCCACCTGCCAGCGCCGGTAGGCGTCGAGTTGTTCCTTGGGGATGTAGCCGGACATGGTCCCGAGCTTAGATCATCTGTTCGCCGCCGGCGCCACCCAGGACGATCTGGCCTTCGTCGGCCAGGCGGCGGACGATCTTGAGGATTTCCTTCTGCTCGGCTTCCACCTCGGAAACCCGGACCGGACCCTTGGCTTCCAGGTCCTCCCGCAGCATTTCGGCGGCGCGCTGGGACATGTTCTTGAAAATCTTCTCCCGCAATGGCTCGCTGGCGCCCTTGAGGGCCATGACCAGGGAATCGGACTGCACTTCCCGCAGGATGAGCTGGATGGAGCGGTCGTCGATATCCATGAGGTTTTCGAACACGAACATCTCGTCCAGGATGCGCTGGGCGAGATCGGGATCGTATTCTCGGATGGCGTCGACAACGGAAGTCTCGCTGGCGGTACCGATGAAGTTGAGGATTTCCGCCACGGTGCGCACGCCGCCCATGGCGGTCTTCTTGATGCTGGCGGAGCCCGCCAGGATGCGCATCATCGCCTCGTTCAGCTCCTTCAGAGCTGCCGGCTGGATACCTTCCAGGGTGGCGATACGGAGCACCACGTCGTTGCGCAGGCGCTCGGTGAAGTGGTTGAGGATTTCGCTGGAGTGGTCCCGCTCCAGGTGCACCAGGATGGTGGCGATGATCTGGGGGTGCTCGTTGCGGATCAGGTCGGCCACGGTGGAGGCATCCATCCACTTGAGGCCTTCGATGCCGGAGGTCTCGCCCCCTTGCAGGATGCGGGAGATGAGGTTGGAGGCCTTGTCGTCCCCCAGGGCCTTGGTCAGCACCGAGCGGATGTAGTTGTCGGTATCCACATGCACCGCCGACTGTTCGTCCGCCGTCTTGTGAAATTCATCCAGGACCGCCTCGACCTTGGCCCTGGCCACGGTTTTGAGGGCCGCCATGGCATGGCCGAGTTTCTGCACCTCCCGGGGGCCGAGGCACTTGAGCACTTCGGCGGCGTGGTCCTCGCCGAGGGCGATGAGCAGGGTTGCGCTTTTTTCCAGGCCGTCTTCGCTAGGCATTGGCACCCATCCAGTCCTTGATGATGTTGGCCACTACCTTCGGATCGCTCTGGGCGATGTCCCGGGCCTTCTGAATCTTGGCGGCGTAGTGGTTGATCTCCACATGCTCTTCACCCTCGTCGACGCCGGGCAGGGGACCGCCGCCCAGGGCGGCGGCCAGCCGCTCTTCCTCGGTGGGCCCGGGGGGCGGGAACATGGTCTTGAGCAGCGGCTGCACTACCTTGATCAGCAGGTAGGCGACGATGGCGGCGATCAGCAGGTACTTGACCAATTCCTTGGCGAAGGAAATGTTCTCCGGATCCTTCCAGACGGGGATGGAGGTTTCGACCTTCTCGACGGCGGTGAAGGGCGAATTGGCGATGGAGAGAGTGTCGCCCCGTTCCTTGCTGTAGCCCATGGCCTCGCGGACGAGGTCGTTGATCTGCTTCATCTCCGCTTCGGGCAAGGGCTTGGCGACTGCCTTGCCGTCCTTGCCGACTTCCTTGCGGTGATTCACCACCACCGCCGCCGACAGGCGCCGGATATTGCCCAGGGCCTGCTTGGTGTAGCGCACCGTTTTGTCGATTTCGTAATTGATGGTGGCGTTCTTGGTGGTGCTGATGGGCTGGCCGGCGGCCTGGAGCGGCGCCGTGATGCCGGCTGCCTCCACCTTGCCGGGCTCGCCCGGACGGGCATTTTGCTGTCCCGGCACGCCGCCTACGTTGGGCGTGGTGAGGGGAGCAGTGGCCGGGACCGGCGGCTGGTTGGTGAGGGCCCCGGGAACACCGCCCGAGGCCTGGTTGACGTTGGCCGACTCGCTGTTCTGCTGGCTGCGGATGCTAGTGCTGGTCGGGTTGTTGTTAGGCTTGTAGCTTTCGGCGGTTTGCTCGGTGTGGTCGAAGTCCACATCGGCGGCCACCTGGACCTTGAAGTTTTCCGGGCCCAGCACCGGCTTCAGGATTTCCTCAATGCGCTTGATGATGCTGTCTTCCACTTCCCGCACGTACTTGATCTGGGCGGGGTCGAGGCCGGCTTCGGTGAGCTTGCTCTTCAACTGGGAAATCAGGGCGCCGCTCTGGTCGATGACCGTGACGTTGGAAATGGGCAACTGGGGAACGCTGGACGCCACCAAGTGGGTGATGCCGGCCACCTGGGCGGCGTCGAGGGTGCGCCCGGGGTAGAGGTTGAGCATCACCGAAGCGGTGGGCTTCTGCTCCTCCCGCACGAAGACGGAAGGCTTGGGAATGGCCAGATGGACGCGGGCCATCTGGACGGCACCGATGGACTGGATGGTGCGGGCTAGTTCCCCTTCCAGGCCCCGCTGGTAATTGACCTGCTCAGCGAACTGGCTGATGCCGAATTTCTGGTTCTCCATCAGCTCGAAGCCGACGGAACCGCCCCGGGGCAGACCCTGGGAAGCGAGCTTCAGGCGAATTTCGTGGACCTTCTCGGCGGGCACCAGGATGGCGCCGCTGTCGGACATCTTGTGGGGAATATTCTGCTGTTCCAGGATGGCAATGATGGCGCCTCCGTCCTTTTCCCCGATGTTGGAAAACAGCACCTTGTAATCCGGCTGGCGGCTCCACAGGACGGTGCCGACCACGAGGGCGATGATGGCGGCCACGGCGACGGCTAGAACCATCTTCTGCTGACTGTTCAGCCGCTGGAAGGCCTCGCGCAAGCGATCAAGCGGGTTGGACGCCGGGTTGCCGCCGAGCGTTGCGTCAGGGTTTGCTGCGGTTACTGCCATTAATGCGCGGATTCAATTTGTGTAAAACAGAAGAATAATCAATCGAAAAGCCAAATTTTCCTAGAAATATTCTACTATTACCCGGGCTCAATGATCCTTATTTTTTTCAATGTCTCAAGCTCCTAGCGCCGTGGTGGACCCGCAAAGCAAAGCCCAGGAATTGCAACGCGCCTTCGATGTGTTCAACCAGGTTTCCGCCGAGTTGACCCAGGCCTACGGCGCCCTGCAGGCACGGGTCGCGTCGCTGACCGAAGAGCTCGCCGTCGCCAACGGCGAGCTGCGTCGGCAGTACGAGGAAAAGGAGGCCCTGTCCGAACGGCTTTCCCTGCTCCTGAACGCCCTGCCGGCGGGGGTGGTGGTGTTGGACGGGGCGGCCCGGGTGACCCAGGCCAACCCGGCGGCCATGGAGATGTTCGGTGCCGATGTGGAAGGCAGGCATTGGGGCGATGTGAGCCGGGCCAACCTGGAGCCCACCTTGACCATCGGCGAGTGGAAGCTGGGCGAGCGTCGGCTGAGCGTTGCCGAAAGCGCCCTGGCGGCGGCTGGCGGCAAGCTTCTCCTGGTCCATGACATTACCGCCGCCCATCAGATGAAGGCCGATCTTGAGCGCAACCAGCGCCTGGCTGCCATGGGCGAAATGGCAGCCGGTCTCGCCCATCAACTGCGCACGCCGCTGGCGGCGGCCCTGCTTTACGCCTCCAACCTGGGCAAGCCCGATCTGCCGGCCGATGCCCGGGCCAAATTCGCCGACAAGGCCACCAGCCAGTTGCGCCGGTTGGAACGGTTGATCCAGGACGTACTCCTTTTCGCCCGGGGGGAGAGCATAGGCCGGGATGTCATGCCGGCCGGCGAACTGCTCCTGGAAGCGGCCCATACCGTGGAGCCCCTGATGCGGGAACACGGGCTCGATTTCACCTTCGCCGACGGCTGCGGCGATGCGGTCGTCGTCGGGGCGCACAAGGCCCTGTTTGGGGCCATCATCAATTTGTTGGAAAATGCCATGCAGGCCACGCCGACGGGCGGCAAAATTTGCCTGGCCGGCAACCGGCGGGGCGATTGGCTGGCCATTTCCGTCCGCGACAATGGCCCGGGGATCGGGCCGGAATTGCGGGAGCGCATTTTCGAACCCTTCTTCACTACCCGGGGCCTGGGGACCGGCCTTGGCCTGGCGATTGCGCTGGGCGTGGTCCGGGCCCACGGGGGCAGCATCGAACTCCATTCCGAACCGGGGGCGGGCGCTGAATTCATCATCGTCTTGCCCTTGGCCTCAACCGATACGACGCACTGATCCATGACTAATAAATCGTTGCCTATCCTGGTGGTCGAAGACGACCCGAGTCTACGCGAGGCCATCTGCGACACCCTGGAGCTGGCCGGGCGGCCGCTGGTTGCCGTGGAGGGCGGTCCTCAGGCCCTGGAGGTTCTCGGGAGTCAGGCGTTCTCCATCGTGGTGAGCGATGTCCGCATGGTTCCCATGGACGGTATCACTCTCCTCAAGGAGATTCGGCTCCGTCATCCCCATCTGCCCGTGGTCCTGATGACGGCCTATGCGGAGGTCGACAAGGCCGTCGATGCCATGCGGTCTGGAGCCTGCGATTTCCTCCTGAAGCCCTTCGATCCCCAGGCCCTTCTCGCCCATATCGAAAAATACGAATTGCCCGAAACCGGCGAGGCGGATGGCGTGGTGGCCATCGACAAGGCCAGCCGCAATCTTTTTGCCGTGGCGTCCCGCGTCGCGCTGACCGACGCCACCGTACTTCTGACCGGCGAATCCGGCGTGGGCAAGGAAGTGGTCGCTCGCTTCATCCACCAGCATTCGGCCCGCCGCGAGGGGCCGTTCGTGGCCATCAATTGTGCCGCTATCCCCGACAGCCTCCTGGAAGCCACCCTGTTCGGCTATGAGAAGGGGGCCTTTACCGGTGCCCAGACGGCCCAGGCCGGCAAGTTCGAACAGGCCCAGGACGGCACCCTGCTTCTGGACGAAGTCACCGAAATGCCCATGGGGCTCCAGGCCAAACTGCTGCGGGTGCTCCAGGAGCGGGAAGTGGAACGGGTGGGGGGCAAGAAGCCCATTGCCCTCAACATCCGCATCGTCGCCACTTCCAACCGGGACATGGCTGAAGCGGTGGCCAAGGGCGTTTTCCGGGAAGACCTCTACTACCGGCTCAACGTTTTTCCCGTGGCCATTCCGGCCCTCCGCCAGCGTCCGGACGACATCGTCCCCATTGCCCATCACTTTATCGCCGAGCACGGCGTTCGGCTCGGGCGTAGCGGCGTGTCCCTTTCCTTTGCCGCCGAGGCGGCGCTGCGGGGCCATGCTTGGCCCGGCAATGTGCGGGAACTGGAGAATGTCATTCAGCGGGCCCTCATCCTGGCGCCGGGAGACACCATCGAGCCGGAGCACCTGAACTTGGCACCGCGCCCGCTGTCTGCCGATATGACGGCGCCTGCAGCGATCCATGAAACAGTCCTTCAGATACCCGATAAAAAGGTCGATAATATGAAGGACCTGGAGCGGGAACATATCCTCCGGACCTTGGCCGAAGTGGGTGGGTCGCGCAAGCTGGCGATCGAGCGGCTGGGGATTTCGGAGCGGACCCTGCGCTACAAGTTGCAGCAATATCGGGACGAGGGATATTTCAAGGATTGAACTGGCTCGGTAATTGCTAGTATCAACTGAGTAATCGGCTGGAGCAAAAGAATGGATACCAAGGGTATCGAACAAATGTTGAGCGTATTGCGCAGTACCGCGGCCCAGGCCACCGGCAAGCAGGCGGAAAGCAATGCTGCGGCGGCGGTTGGCGCTCCGGATTTTGCCCAGGTGTTGAAGAGTTCCATCGACAAGGTCAATGAGACTCAGCAGGCGGCCGACCAGATGGCGGAAAAACTTGCCGCCGGGGATACCTCCCAGAATCTCCACGAGGTCATGATGGCCTTGCAGACGGCCAGCGTTTCCTTCCAGGAAATGGTCCAGGTGCGCAACAAGCTGGTGAATGCCTACCAGGACATCATGAATATCCAGGTCTGACCTTAGTCGGCGACCTGAAAGCAAAAGGGCCTACCGGAGGGTAGGCTCTTTTGTTTTGATCCCGTCCGGTCAGTCCAAGCCGATTTCCCGGGCCTTGCGCTCCCGTTCGATACGGGTGATGTAGCGCTGGATCATGTTCAGCCGGGCACCCGGCAGGTTCATGTATTCGCAACCAATACGGAAGTACTCCTGCCCACCCCGGCTGACCACCCGGAAGGCGCTGCGGATGCAGAGATTGACCAGGATGACGCTCTCCTCGGGAATCTGCAGGCGGCAATCGGCGAAGATGGTCCCGACCTGGAAGTAGTCGGTGGTGTTGGCGGGGGCCATCAGGCTCAATCCGCCGCCGCTGATGTCGAGCAAGGTGAGATCCAGGCTGGTGGCGGCTCCGTCCTTACCGGTGACGGGGAGTTGGCAGCGGACGGGATTGGTGAGGGAGGTTTCCAGGCGGAAGTATTCGCGGCGCTGCAGGCGCAGAACCCGCTCCGGCAGGGAGGCCACGAAGGACGGCTGGTTTTCGTAGGTAGAGTCCCGGACGCCGTTGAGGGCGAACTGAATCTTCACATTGTCCAGGTTGGCGGTGACGATGAGGCGGTCGGCTTTCAGCGCTTCCCGATTGGTGGCCTGGTCGCTGCCAACGTCCAGGATGATGGATTTTTCATCCTTGCCGACTGCGACGACCCAGGTCAGGAAGAAAGATTTGCCGTGGTTGAAATAGACCGTGGCCATGCAGCCACGCTTTACTAGGGAGCGCAGAATGAACAGGATGTCGAGCGATGTCGTCAGCATGTATTTGCCGTAGAGATCGTTCTGCTCCAGTTCGAAGCCAACTGGTTGTGTTTCTTGTTGCTGAGGCGCGTCGTTCGGTGCCATGGAATTGGGATGGGCTGCCTGATCACGCAAAGTTTAAAGCAAAAGCGTGAGTCTTGGAGAGTCAGTTTCCGGGTGGAGCGAGCAAGGGCGCGGATTCGCCGTTTTCCAGCCGGTAGATCCAGGCGAGAAGCTCCGCCACGGCGACGTAGAGCTGGGGTGGAATGTGTTCGTCCACATCGACTTGGGTCAGCAGCGCTACCAGTTCCCGGGATTCGTGGACGTAAATGCCATGTTCCTTGGCTCGGGCGATGATTTCGTCGGCAACGTAGCCGCGTCCCTTGGCGACCACGCGGGGCGCCGCGTCGGTCTGGCTGTAGGCGAGGGCGATCGCCTCGCGGAGCGAATCACTCTTCGGCTTGCTCATGGCGAACTACCAATCCGACCAGGTTGAGGCCGGCATCCTGCAATTTCTGCCGCAACGCTTCGCCGGCGGCGGCGAGCTTTTGCCGGCTCTCGTCGCTGCTGGTGCCGAGGGCGATGTCGATCAAGCCGCCTGCCTGGAGCCGCATGGTGGCATCGATGCCGCCCAGGCCGGGCAAAGTCAGCTTCAGCCGCGTCCGCCACTGCTGGGGCGTCGCTTCGCCATCCTGGCGCCCATTCTTCTCCGGCTCGATCTCCCACTGCATCTGCTGCCCCGGCCAGACCTGCCCTTGCCACACATAATTCTGGCTCGCCAGGGCGTCGAGTTGCTGCCTGACCAACGGGGCCAGATCGGACGCGACGGGCGATTGCGTCGGCAGTTTGGCTGCGGCGGCTTCGGTGGTCGAGGCGGATGCAGCGGAATCGGCAGTGGTACGATTCGCTGATGCAGCCGCGATTCCATCCCGCTGTGCCTGGTTGGGGGAAGCGGAATGTTCAGGCAATGCCGTGGAGAGCTTTCCCTGGGGTTCTTGGAGGAGAGCGCCGGCAGTCAGCTTGCCCTCGACCCAACGGGCCTGGTGGGCCTCGTAGAACATGCCGCTCTTGGTGATCGCCTCCTTGAGCAGGGGGGCGAGTTGCGCGGCATCGCCCGGGGAGTCCGCCAAAAGAGGCTGGTTACCGTTGAGAGGCGTTGCTTGCGCTCCCTTGCCTTGGTCCTTGATGCCGCCCAGGAGGTCGCCGATGAGCTTGCCGGTCTGGCTCAGGGTGGCCGATACCGACTCGGTTCCCTTGCCGGACTGTTCGCCGGCGCTCTTGTTGGCGACGAAGGCCAAGGTGAGCTTGCCGTCGCTCTCCATCACCTCCAATTCCAGGGCGTCGCCGGGCTTGGCCGAGAAGGGGAGGGCCAGGGTAACGTCCCGCTGGGCAACCATGGCGCGGTAGGCGCCGTTGGGCAGCAGCGCCTGGATTTCGGCCATGATCCGCTGCCCGGGAACTAGATCGGAAAGAACGTCGGTGAGCTGCTTCGCCGGTACCGCGGCCTGGGTCGGGGCCGGCTGGTCGGGAGTGACGAGCCGTAGGCGGCTGGCGACGTCGGCGGGAATCATTCAACCATGGGCGCTTAGCGCGCCGGCGTGCCAAATGCCGAAAGCAACCGGGCAATATCTTCCCGGAGGGGGATGGCCCGCTCATTGATGGCGGCAATATTCTGGAGGGCTGCCTCGATTGCCGCCCGGTCCGAGGGTCGTGCCTTGGGGAGTTGATCCGGGCGGAGGCCGGCGATCAACGAGGCGACCGTATCCCAGTCGCCTGCCTCCGCAAGCGCCTTCAGATGGATGGTAAGGGATTCGAGGTCCCGGTACGGGGAATGGGGCGCCATGGGTTCAACCCGGTCCATCGCCAAGGGCCTGCTTGTTGGGGGCGATCTGCTTCCAGGCGTCATGGATTTCGCCCAGGAGCATCAATACTTCGTCGAGGGCGGCCACGTCATTCTTCATGTTGGCCCACAGCAACCGAGAGCTCATGTATTCATAAAGCGCGGCCAGGCGTTCGGCCAGCTCGCCGCCCTGTTCGAGATCCAGGCTGGCTTGTAGGCCATTGGTGATGATGTCGATCGCCTTGGAAATGGAGGCGCCTTTGGCCGGGATGTTGCCATCCTGCATGAGGAACTTGGCGCTATTCAGGGCCGCAGTGGCACCCTCGAAAAGCAGTAGGATCAACCGGTGAGGGTCGGCGCTCTCGATGGAGGTGCTCAGGCCGACTTGTTCATAGGCCGCAGTGGGCCTTCCCATGGATCTAAACATTACTAACTGACCTTAGGTAGATTGGCGAGTTGCTGGGATAGGTAAGTGCTTGTTTGCTTCATCCCTGCAATTGCCGAATCCAGAGACGTGAATTGTTGCCGATAACGGTCTTCGATGCGCGTAAGCCTTTGCGTGAGGTCATTTTCCTGCACGCCAAGACGCTTGATGATGGCCGTTACATTAGCGGTGAGGCTGGTGATGGTGCCGGTGGAGCCGACCATGGATTCCATGCTCGTCTTGAACGAGGTGCCGACCTTCCCGACCAGGGCGGTGACACCATCGTAGTCGTCTGCCAGCGCCTTGTTGAGCTTGGTGGTATTGAGGCTCAGATTGCCGGACTTGTCCAGGGAGATGCCGATGTCGGAAAGGCGCTGGTAGTCGGAGCTGCCACCTGCGGTGGTGTTGAAGACGAGGTCGCGCAGCTGGTATTGGGCGCTGCGGACGACGGCGTCGCCCTGCAAGGGGCCGGCGACCTTGGTTTGCGCATTGTAGGCGCCCAGGTCCGCAACGGTCTTCGACGCGTCGTTGTACGCCTTGATGAAGCTGTTGAGGGACTTGGTGATGTTGCTCGTCACATCCTTGCTGACGGTAACATTGGTTGGGCTACCGACGTTGGTCTTGAGGAAATTCAGGGTGACGCCATCCAGAACCCCGCTGACGGTATTGGTGCTGCTGGTCGCTGCGATGCCGTTCAGCTTGAACGCGGCGTCTTGGGCTGCTTGCCCCCCTTGGGCAGCGTCCTGGGTAAAGCCGCCGGATGCATTGGTGGGGTCGAAAGTGAATCCCGCCAAGCCCGAAAGCTTCATGACATTTTTCATGCCACCATCCTTGGTGGCCAGGACGAGTTGGGCGCCGGCTGTGCCGGTAACGATGGTCGCGCTAACGCCCCCGTTTGCCTTGTTGATGGCATCCCGCAGCCCGCCAAGGGTGTTGTTGGTCGCATCAATGGTGATGGTCAGCTTCCGGGTGCTATCGGCCGTGTAGGTCGTCCCATCCAACTTGCCGAAATCGATGGTTAGCGTGCCCTGGCCAATGGTGGCCTGGGCGTCGGCGTAATAGGGCGGGGTTCCCGGGGTGCCGGAGGTGACACTGGCCAGCCGCTGGTTCTGTGCCAGTTTCGACACTTCCAGCGAATAGGTGCCCGCAACGGCCGATGTCGAAGCTGAAGCGGATGCGATGGTAGTGTCTGCGACACTGGCGGAGAAGGATGCGTACTTATCTGCAGCCGTTTGACCGGTCGAAGGGGTCAAGGTGATAGCGGTCGACTGCAAGGAAGAAAGGGCGCCTTTGAGAGAGCCCAAGGCGGAAATCCTGGCTTGATAGGAGGCTTCCTTTTGCTGCAGCGCCACCAGCGGCTGCTGCTCGACTTGCATCAAGCTGTTGAGGATGCCGTTCAGATCCAGGCCGGAGCCGGCCCCTAATGATGAAACAGCCATGGTGATCTCCTTCTCGAAACTCGTTGCCGATCAGCCACTGAAAGCAAATATTATGCCTTGCTGTGGATCAGCAGACCCTTCAGCTTGTCGAGGGCCTTGGCGATATTGATTGCTTCTTCCGACGGAATCTGCCGAAGCACTTCTTTCGTCTGGAGGTCGACGACCTTGACCACGGTGAAGCCCGTGTCGTCGTCCAGAGAAAACTGAATGCTATCGTTGATCGGTTGCACAAATTCCTTGATTCGCTTGACCGCTTCTTCCGTCTGTTCGCGGCCGGCGGGCTGGACCTGTTGATCCGGTCGAGAATCGCCGACTGCGCCATGCTCCGGCAGGAGGGCAGGCGGCGCTGGCCTTACGGGCGCGGCGCTGGCCGATGCGGATGTGAATCCCTGTAAGCCTGTGGCAGGTTGGATGTTCATGATTCCTCCTTGTCTGTCCCTACAAGGCGAAGCGGCGCGGTAGCTTGTCCGCTACCGCGCCGCCCATTATGCCTTAACTACGACTTGGTATTAGCCGCGGAGCAGACTCAACACACCTTGCGGCAGTTGGTTGGCCTGGGCCAGCATTGCCGTACCGGCCTGCTGCAGAATCTGGGACCGGGTCAGGTTGGCGGTTTCCGCCGCGAAGTCCGCATCGCGGATACGGGAGCGGGAGGCCGACAGGTTTTCCGTGCTGGTCTGCAGGTTGGCGATGGTGGTTTCGAAGCGGGACTGCAGGGCGCCGAACTTGGCTCGCTGTCCATTCACCGCGGAGAGCGCGGAGTCGATGATCGCCAGCGTGCGCTGCGCCGAATCCACGGAACTGACATCCATGTCGCTTGCCTTCTGCAACTGGGCGGACTGGGTTGTTCCGACGAAGAAGGTGTTGGCAGCGGTGTAGGCGGTCACAGTGGAGAGGCTGAAGCTCTTGTCGGAGTCGAAGGTCAGCTGGCCATTCACCGAGGTGCCGTTACCGGCAGTGATGTTGTTGACGGTGCCGACAGACGAGATGGTCGAAGAACCGGAGGAGGAGTTGCCGATGGCGATATTCTCGCCGGCTGCGTTAAGCAGCGTAATACCATTGCCAGTATCGTTGATGCGGGCGGTCACGCCGGTCTTGGAACTGACGTCGTTGAAGGCATTGACGGCAGAGGCCAGGCCGTCGGCGTTGGCGGCGCCGGTGGTGAAGGACACCGTGGCGGCGGTATTATTGTCCGAATACAGGTCCAGCTTGTAGCTGGAAGTGGCGGCAAATACCACGTCAACTTCGGTTTTGGCAGTGGCGGTAACGCCGGTGCTGCCGGTTTCCTTGTTGATGTTCTGGGCGACGGTCTTGGCGCTGTCGCCGGCGGTGACATTGACCGACTTGTTGCCGACCGAACCATTGATGGTGATGGTATCCGCACCGATGGCACTGGTCGGCTTCGTGCCAGCGGTATAGCCGGCAGCGGCCTTTGCCATGCTGACTTGCGTCCCGGCGGTGGAGCCGACAGTCAGGTCGCCGCGGCTGCTGGTCGAGGTGGCCGCCAGAGAGCCGATCCGGTAGTTGCCGTACTGGTTGGTCTGGAAATTGGCGGTGGTGGCCTGGATGGTCTGGCCGGCGTTGGCACCTACCTGGAAAGTGGTCGTGCCCGCGGAACCGTCCAGCAGCTTGGTGCCGTTGAATTCGGTGGTCTTGGCGATGCGGTTCAGTTCGGACGACAGCTGGGTGACTTCAGCCTGCAGGGCCTGGCGGTCGGAAGAGGAGTTGCTGGCGTTGGAGGATTGCACGGCCAGTTCGCGAATCCGTTGCAGGATGTCGCCGGAAGACTGGAGGGCGCCTTCGGCCGTCTGCGACAGGGAGATACCGTCGTTGGCATTGCGGCGGGCTTGGTCGAGGCCGCGGATTTGGGAGGTGAAGCGCTCGGAAATCGCCAGACCGGCGGCGTCATCCTTGGCGCTGTTGATGCGCAGGCCGGAAGACAGGCGCTGCAGGGACGTGGCCAGGGAGTTGGCCGACGTGCTCATGTTCCGTTGTGCATTCAGGGACGCAACGTTTGTGTTGATGACTGCCATGATTTTCTCCTAGAGAAGTTTTTCTGTCCGAGTAGGGAGGGATGCGATCTGGGCAACCGACGCAGTTTCCGAAGCTCTTGGATCAATTTACGGCGGCGCGCAGAGAAACTTTAGGGCTTTTTTGCAAACGGCTTATCGGGGTTATCGGGTCCAGGCGGCTCTCCATTCGTCGAGATGGTCGTCGAGCATCCAATGCCGGCGAATGTGGGCTTGCAGGGCATCGCCTTCCCGGCACAGGGCGGTCCGGTCGCGGATGCGCTCCCGGATGGCGGCAATCCAGGCCTTGGGAGTATTGGCTACCCGCGTGACCGGGAATCCTTGCCGGTAGGGGCCGACATCCGAGCAGACGACGGGATAGCCCAGGATGCCGTATTCCATCAGCTTGAGGGGGGTCTTGGCTTCATTGAAGGCATTCGCCACCAGGGGCGCCAGGGCCAGGTCCAGATCCATCCTGGCCAGGGTTTCCGGGTAGGCCTCAAAAGATACTGCTGCGAAGCGTTCGGCGACGTAGGGGAGTATTTCGCGCCGACAGGCGCCGAAGAAGACCCAGTCCACTTCGTCGGCGAGGGCCGGCACGACTTCGCTCAGCAGTTCCAGGTCGCCCAGGTGGGAGATGCTCCCGGCCCAGCCGACCCGCGGCTTTCCGGAATGCCGGCGCAGGGGGGCAACCTTGTCCCACACGGCATTGGGCAGGTAGTTGGGCTGTACGCGGACTTCCGGGGCGAACTTGCCGTAGGCCGCGGCCAGGCTTTCGGTGGACACCACGAGGCGATCACAGAGTTGGATGGCCTGTTGAACGCGCTCGATCACCTCCGGTCCGAAGTCCTTGGCGTGGGGGCTGCTGGCGGGGATGCCGCTCAGCAGATCGTCGACCTCGAAAATACGCAGGGCCGGACTCAGCGCCTTGTAGGCCTTCAACGCATCCAGCATCGCTTCGCTATGGGGACGCTGGAAAACATAGGTGTCGAAGCCGCCGGCTGCGATGCTTGCGGGCGGCAGGGGATCCGTCGCCACGCCGCCCCGTACCCGGGCATTCGACAGCAAGGACTTCATCGGCTGCAAAATGCGGTAATTCCCGCAACCGTCGAAATCCGCGACGTGGGCATAGATTCGCGGAAGGTCGACGCCGAAGAGCGGGTCGTAGGTCAGGGCGCTTCGGGTCTCGGGGACGTAATCGCGGCTGCCCAGGGCAATGTTTGAATTGCGCGATATGCTGTGTCCAAGGCGATGCCCCCAGGTCCGATAGAAGTCGAGTTGCTCGGAGTCCAGTCGGTAACGATCTTTCTTTCTCCACCGCTGGTCGTCCTCTTCCAGTTCTACCTGGGATTCATCGACGACGATCGTGACAGCGGGGGTCCATAGGAGGGGATGGTTTTCTCCAATCCTTAAGCAGAGGTCGGCTGCCCATAGCGTCGGGTAGGCATCTGGCCGGATACCCCCCGCGGCCTTGGCCAGCTCCGTCCGGATCAGGAGGCAGCGTTTATCCAGCGCTTCGACCCGGTGTTCCGCCAGCAGGGTGGCCCCGTCGCCGGGATAATTCACGGATATCCCCTTGTAGGGAGAACCCGTCGGTCCATTGAGGCCTGGTTCTTCCCCGGCGCTGACGATCTGTCCTGCGGCATTGGCCAGGCGTGGCCCAACCGCGGCGGGCGGTTCGGGGCGATTGAAGCGGGCCAGGAGGTTGGCAAGCCAGTTGGCCTCGTTGGCCCGGGCTTCGTCACTCCAGAGCAGGGTGTAAGGCTCCTTCACGTATTCCAGTGCTGTCTGGAGGGCGGACTCCAGGCTGCCGCCCTCGGTCGGAATGGTCCGGATGTTGGGCAACCCGAGTCCTCCGACTTGAGCCAGGAATGCGCTGATTGCGGGTTCCGATGGGCCCGGGTCGATCAGGTAGAGGGTAATCGGCGTCGGCGGCGTTGTTTCGAGCAGGCAGACGATGGACTGCTCCGTCTTCTTGACATCGCCGGAGGACGAGTAGAAGACGATGCCGACTCCCTGGGGAGCAGAGCGGTCCTGTTCCAGGTGATACAGGATGCGCAACGGAATCTGGCTGTCGAATTCGATGGAGGCGTCGATGTTGCGACGGGTGAGGTGATCGACTACCGCCTGGACATGGGCCTGGTTGGGCAGGGGGCTGTAACGGCTGGTCGGACGATGGAGAAGGGCATCGGCGACTTGGCCGATGACCTCTGGCGTGTGGCCCTCAAGGGTGCGCAACAGGAAAGCATAGTGTTCCGCGCCAGGATAACGGGGCTCGAAGCCTCCTTGTTCCAGGAAATAGGAGGCATTGAGGACCAGCGTCTCGCCGATGTAAGGAGTTGCCAGGAGACGGTCCGGATCGAAGGGGGGCTTGAAATGCGGGGTTGCCAGGCCGGTGATCGGGGCGGTTTCATCCTCGTCGCAGTAGAGAATGCGCAGGTCGGGATGGTTATGTATGGTTTCGGCGAACACGAGCAGAGCCCGGTCTACGAGTTCGTCTCCGTCTTGCAGAACGCTAAACCACTGAGCGCCATCGCCCGGGGCGACTTTCGGGAGAACCTGATTGACCGCGGCGGCCCACTCGTCGACGGGGCATTTGGCCCAGCCGATACGATCGCTGACGATGCCCGGGGGCGCCGCGACGGGGGACAGCACGACCAGCTTGAGGTGGGCATAGAGCTGGGAGGTGAGGGAACGGATGGTGGTTGCCAATGCCTCGAAACCGGGGGAGGTATGGCGGATGAAGTAGGTGAAGGCCGGCTTGACGGGCCGGTCGTCCAACAGGGCATCGAAGCACCGGCCCATGCCCGTGGTGAAATACCTGCCCTCCAGCCAGTCGTTGTAGGCATAGGCACGCCGGTGGGGTTCGGCGATTTGCCGATATTCCATCTGGGCTCGGGTCTTGTTTCCGGAGAGTGAGTCTTCGCTGACCAAGTAAAGGCCGGTGAAGTCCGACAGGGAACGCATGGTGTATCGGGTACCGACTCTGAGCCAGAAGTCCTGATCGCTGATCGCGGCGTATTCCTCGTTGAAGTAACCCAGTTCATCGTGCAGACGACGCCTCCACATCGGATGCGGTCCGACGGCAGGACTGGCCAGCAAGGACCGGTAGCTGTATTCGGGCCACATGTACTCGCCCGAGTAAGCGAAGTTTTCCCAGTTTTCATGGGGCTTGCGGCTTAGATAGCTGTGCCCGTAGGTGATGGCGATTTCCGGTTCCTCGTCCAGGACCCGGGCCATGATTTCCAGGGCGTTGGGACGCAGCCTGTCGTTGGTGCTGCACGAGACCAGGTAGGCGCCCGTTGCCATGCGGGCTGCCATATTCCAGGCGGCGTACACACCGATCCTCTCCTGAGTGCGGACATAGCGGATATTGCCGTGGCGCGCCTGGAATTCCTCAACGATCGACTTTTCGTCTTCCGGAGAGTTGGCGTCGATGACAATGATCTCGATCTGGCCAGCAATGGTCTGGCTTAACAGGTTCTCCAGGCAGCCGCGAATGAATGACTCAGAGGCATAGGTCGAGACAATGGCGCTGACCCGGTAGGGTGCCGATTGCATCGGCGCTCCCAGGCCGATCCGCGTGAACTCCGTGTACGGGTTGTCGTAGGAGAGGGATGTGGAATAGCGTTCGATCATCTGGCGGACCATGTCGGTTACATGTTCCAGATTGATGGCTATCCTCTTATCGGCATCCTTGGCTGCCGGATTGACCAGGATTCGATTGTCTACCTGCCGGAGTTCCGGATTCCCGGCCAGTTCAAGGAAGTGCTTCTTGAACGTCAGGATGTGGTCGAACTGGTAGTTGATCGGATGGGAAATATGGAATGCGAGGTATGAATCCAGGCGTTTGATTGGAATGCCCGCTTGTCCGGCATAGAAGGGGAACCAATAGTCCCACCAGGGTATGCCCAGCATGAATCGCGACTTCGGATAGACATCGAGCAGCCGCTGGTCGAAGAAGAAATAGTCGAAGCCGTAGTGGTAGGTCCGACCCAGGGCTGAGCCATATCGCTTTATTTCAACCCGGGATCCGTAAACCAGCGAATCCGTGACGTTGCGGCCGATGACGTCGACCAGATCGTCATCGGCGCAGAGGAATATGTCGGAATTGACGATTCCGAAAAAGTCGGCGTCGCTGCTCTTGAAGTGTTCGAGGATGTCATCAATGAAGACGCAGGGCTTTCCGACCAGGGCTCTGCCATTCCTCGGCGCCGTTACGAACCGGACGCCAGGGTAATGTTCCTTCAATAGCGGCAGTTCTTCGGGCGGATTGATGCTCGTGACCTCGAAACCCAGTTTTTGCCAACTCTTGATCGCCGGCAATTGGCCCGCCACATTATTGGGAATCAGGCTGGTGGCGATTTCGCCTCGGAATTCCCAATGCGGGAGAGGGGCCTGGCGCTTGGCGTGCCAGGGGCGCTGCCTGAGCGCATGGGCTTCCTGCCTGTATTGGATTGAAGCGGTCGTGGCTTTCTGCGAGCTGTCATGTCGAGAGCCGCCGAGCAGCGCATCGATGATGTGGAGCTCGGATTGTTCGAAATAGCGGAGCCAGAGTTCCATGTCGCCAGCGCAGTTCAGACTGGGATCGAACCGGCCTCCTGCCCTGTCCCAAAGGGCCTTCCTCCAGAAGACGCTTTCTTGCCGGATGAAGTGGTCCTGATCCGGGTCGAGATAGTCGCGTAATGAAAATGCCTGCAACTGGCCGATGTCGATCAGTTCGCCCTTGGCATTCCATGTTGTCGGTCTGCCCGTCAGCCATTCGACTTCGGGGTAGCGCATGAAAGTCTCGGCGACCGTCTTCAAGGCCCCGGGGTGGTACTTGGCGTGGGGGTTGAGCCAGGCCTGGATTTCCCCGGTCGCGCGCTGCAGGCCGGTTTCAATGGCCCGGTACCGGCCGCCATCGTTCCCGCTCTGCCAATAGGCGAGGTAGCGCTCGTACTTCTTGATGATCTCTACGGACTGGTCGGTACTGCCGCCGTCCACGATGATGAATTCGAGGTTGGGATAGCCTTGCTCCAATACCGAAAGGATGCACTCCTCCAGAAAGTCCCCCTGGTTGAAAGACGGGGTGACGATGGAAATCTTGGGAAGCGCTCCCTGGGCCACTGCCGCGGGGACGAGGATATTGCCTTTGTGGTCGTAGACCTTCCGGCTTTGGCGAATGGGCAGTTTTTCGAGCTTGGCGGTGCGCATGGTTGATCCTGGTGGTGCCTTTGGCGATTGATGCCGGATGAACTAGTTCTTTGCCCAGAACACGTTATAGGACATGGGGACACCGAAATCCTTGAACGACTGCTTGGTGATCGGCTGCCAAAGGCGCTCGTATCCTTGCCGTGACATGCCCCAGGCATCGAGGTCGGCGCGCATCAGCCAAGTGGGTTTGGCTGGGTTGAGCGTCTGAATATGCTGGTGCAGGTAAGGAATGAGGGCGTGGATCCCAAAACCGCTGTCTTTCATCTGGATGTCGAAAGCGTGGGCCGACAGTCCGCCCGGTTTCAATAGGCGGTGGATATCATCGCAAATGGCCTTCAGCGTCGTGGAGTCTTCGGGCGCTTGCTGCAGCGTCGACAGGCTGAAAACGCCATCGAAGTAGCTGTCCGGCAGTTCCCTGGAAAAGGCGCCGATGGGGGCCCGAACGACGCGGGAGCCTTGGGCGTCCGGCGATTCGGTGGGGGCGCTTCCGGCTGTTGCCGGCTTGTCCAGCCGCCAGAATTCGTGGCGGCCCTTCAGCCATTCGATGACCCGGGAATGGCTTCCGCCGATTTCGAGCAGACGGGAGCCCGGTGGGAAATTGTCCAGGACGAAGCGGTACATGAGCCTGTCCTGGTAGGTCTTCAGGTCGCAGTTGTCGATATCGTCGGCACTTGGCTCCGGCGGCAGTCCCAGCAGAGCAAAATGGCTTCGCCGCGAGTAGGTGAAGTCGGGAAAGGACTGGGGCGTCAGCCTGAATGATTCAACGCCCGGATCGGCTTGGCGTTCGTTGCTTTCCGCCAGGGCGCAGAATCTTTCGAACATCTCCTGGTCGTCGGGCTGGAGGGATAGGTAATGGAGGCAGACCTTGCGGGCATCGCCTTCTCGTCTGTCCGCTATCAGGGCATCGGACAAATTCAACGCCGTGGTCTTATCGCGAGGGTCCATGGCAAAGGCCTGGGCGAGACGATCGATCGCCATCTGGATTTCCCCGCTATTCCATAGGATGGCGCCCAGGTCGTTGGCGGCGCGGGCGCAAGATGGGTCGATCCTGATGGCTTTGGTCAAGGATTCGATCGCAGTGTCCAACTGCGCTGCTTCGAAGGCGGTTTCACCTTCCGCGCAGAGTGTCTGGGCCGCATCCCGGCGCAACGGCTGTGGCAGGGTGTCGAGGAATTCTTCGGAGGATAGTGTTGCCTCCATGAGACTGGAGTCGAGACTGCTGTCCAGCTGCTCCTTGTTGTATCCAAGGCGACCCAGCACGTCGTCACCCAGGAACGTCAGATACTCCTTGGCCGCCTGGTAGCTGGCCGGCTTGATCAAGGTCTGCCGCCACTTGTCGAGAGATTCGGTAACCGGATGGCTGTGCTTGGGCACGCCGATCTGGTCGCCAAAGCTGCCCTTCGGCGGAACCGACTTGCCGTATTCGATCATTTCCGGTGCCATCTGAACCTGCAGATGGCGGCACAGCGCCTCAACTTCCTTTTCCGGGTTCTGGACCAGGTCTTCGTATCGGATGGTGATCCCCGCTGCGCCGACTTCGCGAATCCCGACGAGAATGTTGTGCCAGCCGTCGCGGAGGTCGCAGTAATGGTCGCTGGTGGCCTTCAGGGCGTCGGGATTGTTCTGGAACCAGCTGTCGAGGACACTTGCGAAGACGGCCAGGGGATTCCGGATCAGGAAGATGAATTTGGCTTTGGGAAAGACCCGGTGCAGGTCGCCGATGATGTGGTGATAGCGGGGCGTCTTGTCCAGGAATAAGCGCTTTCCGGAACTCTGCAGGGCCGCTCCGTAGAGAACGGACGCCATTTCCCGTACCGCCTGGAGATACGTCGCTTCTCCCTCTGGCAACTCGTCGAGAAAGTCCCGTAGCGCCTGGCGGGCAAGGGGCGCATCGTATTCCGTCTGGACGCCGCTCCAGCGCAGGGCATATAGCGGATGCAACATGATCCAGGGCTCCGACACCGTGTGGAGCTCAGGGTGGCCGCCGAGAACCCGCTGCAGCAGCGTCGAGCCGGAGCGCGGCAAGGAAATCAGGAATACCAACTGGCTGCCATCCCGGTCGAAAGACGGCTGTGAAGCGGTTTTCACATCGTTGGGGCCCAGCTTGTCCAAATTTTCCGGATTCATCGAATATTCTCGCTCACATATAGGTACTGCTGAATTGAGGATCGTCTGCCGCGGCCATCCAGGAGAGGATGTCCGAAAACTCCGAATTCAGCTGTTGTATCGTTGCCGCCTCAAGTTCGCGACGGAAACGTCCGGGCAAGGGAGAAGAGCGGGGGAAGTGACAGGGGGAGTACTCCATCTTGTCCTTCTTATTGACATCCTCGGTTTGAAGTATTTCATCGATCAATACCGAAGGCGGGTTCAGGTCCATCAGCAGGGCCATCTTCCGGACATAGTCGGGAAGATCGAGGCAGAGCTTGGCGTAGCTCAGGAACAAGAGCCTGTTTGCTGGAACCATGTCGGCGAATTCTTTCATGGATCTGAAAAACGTCGTCCGATAGGAGGATGCTTGATTGACGACGAAATCCTGCAGACCTTTGGACTTTACCTGCTCGCGCAGTTGAAGAAAGGCTTTTTGGTGGGACTCCTCGGGCGGCAAGGGATGATCGTGGGCGAGGTTGTTGTACATCGATATCAGAACATCGCGGGGATCGCGGTATGCCGCCAGATATCGGAAGTTTTCCAAAGAAATCTTCGACGCCCGCAGGGAGCAGGCGCAGTCGTGGAACGAACGCCAGTAATAGATGGTGTTGAAGGGTTGGTAATCCGCAAAATTTCTTGCGGCTTCCGGTCTGCCCGCAGTGTATTCGTCGTCCCCCGGCGTTCTTATCGTGTAACCCATCGGCTCGCCCAGTCGGCGAAATATTCTCAGCGTCGACGTGCTGCCCGCATAGGCCGGTATGCAGGCGATGATGCTGGGGCGGCGAATGTTGCTCCACGAACCCAGGGGGGCCTGGGGGGGCGAGGTCCAAAAGGATGTCATGGTCGTCAGGCTTTGTTCTTGGTGGCGTTATAGAAGTGGGCATCGGACTCGTTATCGACCTCGCCCCAGTCCAGGCTGTAGGGAACGGCCGAGATCGGCAAGCCGCCGCGTTCGATGACTTTTTGCAGCGTCCCCGTCATATGCTGGCGGTCGCGCTCCTGAGCGGGCAACTGGCTCCGAATCTCCTCGATTGCAGCCCAGCCCGTCGGCTCGATGCGCAACAGGCCCATGTACTGTCCTTCGATCTGTTCGAGGGACCGGGGCTGGTTGCCGATCTCTGCCAGGGTGCCGTCGGCGTTCAGGCGAAAGGTTTCAGCATCCAGGAGCGGGTCGCCGAACCGTGCCTCCCACAATTCTTGCCAGTTCACGGAGTAGGTCACGGCCAGCGGGGCGGGACATTCGATCAACGAAGTCACCGCCTCGGGTTGGTAGAAGATATCCGAGTAGCTGATGATGCAGGGCTCGCCGCGCAGCCATTCCTCCGCACATGCCAGGGAGGCCACCATGTTGGTGCTTTCCCAGCGGGGATTGTGGAATTCGACCAGCCCCCGCCCTTGCAGGCATTCCCTCTTGTAACCCGTGACGATGGCGATTTCGCTGATTCCGGCACGGTGCAAGGCTTCTACCTGCCAGTCGAGCAAGGGCTTTCCACGGACCGGAACCAGGCACTTGGGCACTTCGTCCGTGGCCTTTTTCATGCGGCTGCCGCGGCCGGCAGCAAGAATGATGGCCTTCATTCGCTCTTCCCCGGAGGGCATTGGCTAAAGATCATTTTGGCTCGTTCCTGGTCTCGGAGGTCAAAGGGGTTTTCCCTTTCCGGGTGCCACATCCAGCCTTCCCAGGGAAGATGTTGGTGGCGGATGGCTTCTATCTCGCCGTCGTCCGACCTGGCGATGACCGTATATTCCGGTGGGCAGGCCGACAAGGCAAGGTTGTGAAAACTGTTCGCTGCGCCGCCGATCTCGCCTTGCAGGGTGTGGTGGCTCCGTACGTGCCCTTGCACCGGCTTCAGGGCGATGCCGCTCCAGGCGCCCAGCATTTGCATGCCTCGGCACACGCCGAGGACGGGCCGCCGGCCATCCCTCGCCCAATCCAGCAACTGGCCTTCGGTACGGTCGCGTTCCGGCCGGTCGCCGACATCGTTGCCGCCGGAGAGCAGGAGTGCGGCAGGTCGGACGGCAAGCAGCCAGTCGGCCAGCCTGTCTTCGCCATCGGAGGCCGCGGAGGCCAGGGCATTGGGAACCGGGACCGGCAGGCAGCCGATGGACAGCAGCCACTGGGTCAATCTCTGGTCCAGGCCATCCCGCCATTCGGTATAGCTTTGGGGCGTGTCCACCCGCTGGCTGACGGCGACCAGGATCATGAAAGGATATTCACCCGCTGGCCGGCACAGTCGATATGCAGGTAGCGCGCTTGGCTCCAGCGCTGGAAAAGCGCTTCACCCGCCCCGATGATGGCGGGCAGGCCGAGCTCGTGGGCCCGTATGGCCATGTGGCTATTGACCCCGCCATAGGCGGTCACCAGGCCGGCGATCGGGTGGGAGAAGAGCCAGTCGAAACCGGGGTCCGCGCTGGGGATGAAGACAATGCCGCCTTCCAGACGGCTGCGTTCGTCCGCCTTGATGACATGGCCGGTGACGGCGTTCTGGGTGATGTAGTTGGGTTGGCAGGCCGGCAGGTGGAAGGCGAAGACATCTTCCGGACGGGTGATGAGCGGAGGCAGCCAGACGGCGCAGGTTTCCTGGTACCGCTCCTTGCCCTCCCGGATGGAGCGGGCAAGCACTGCCGACGGATCGTCCGTTCCCGCATAGAGCTCTTTGATGCAGGCGATATTGCCGTAGGACATCTCATCCGGCGAGAAACCGTATTGTTTCCCCAGTTGCCGAAACAGGGAGAGGGCGTCGGACAAGTTGCGGGTAAATACGAATTTGGCGTACTCCCGCAACTCGATACCCGCCTGCAAAAAGTCGAACAGCCCGACCACATCGGAGGACAGGCCGTGTTCCCGTAGCAGGGTGCTGATGGCGCGCATCTGGGCCAGGCTGAGGCTGAACGGGTTGTGCTTCTCCCTCGTTTCGGCATCCGGGCCTTTGCACGTATTGCCCAGATAAGTTTCGGGGGCTTCGTCGTACCGGGGCGAGAGGATGTCGTAGGTGCCGGGGCGCAGATGGCCGTAGCGGGACAGGAAACTGGAGCGGTCCAGGCAACCCAGGTCCCGGCCAAGCTGGCCGCTGACCGTGTCCATGCCCTTCATGAAGCGGTCGTAATCGCCGCTGGAGAAGACGCCGACGGCGACCAGCGACTTCAGCATCTGTACCGCAATGAAACCGGCTCTCGCCAGTCCCGCGAAGGGCAGGGTGCCGTAACGCTTGCAGTCCTCCAGCAGCCAATAGATGCTGGAAATGGGGTCCAATCCGGAGGCGAGAATTTCTTCACGCCGCTGGGCGAGAACCGCGAGCTTCGCCTGGTCGGAACGCCAGAGGCCGGTGTCCTTGTCGATGACGCGGTTGGTCAGGTTACGCAGACTGCTGGCCAGCTGCTCGCAGTCTCGCTCGCTGAATTCCGCCGCTCTCAGTTCCTTCAGCCTTTCGGGCAGGTTCAGGGAGTAGCAGGAATAGACGATCTCGAACTCGACCTTGTCGTGGAGTGCCGGGGCCGCCACCAGGCGGTCGATGTAGTAATCGACCAGGCGGTCGGCCAGCGTGCCCGTTATTTCCTTGGGAATGAAGGAATTGAAGGAGAGGCGGACATCGATATAGGGCTGCCCCGCGAAGTGGACCAGCAGCGGAAAGCTGCGCAGGTTGTGGTATCCGTAGTTGTTGCGCTGGTAGGCCCAGATGGCGTCGGTCACCAGGTCGCGGTACAGGGAAAGGGCGAGGGGCCGAGGGCGGACGCCGATGATTTCGGCGGGATTCCAGTCCGGCATCACGCCGAAGACGGTGGAGCGGCCATGGAGGAAGGGGTGTGGCCGCTGCGCTTCACCGATTTTCTTGGAGATGCGGGCGAGAGATTCCTGCAAGGCTGCCCCTGATTTTTGGGGCGACAGTACCAGGGGGCGCACTTGCAGCAGATAAAGGATATTGCTCTCGCCGGTGAGGGCGAATTCCACATCCAGCGGTGTGCCCGGGAAAAGCAGTTCCAGCTCTTCCAGCAGCGCGATGACCTGGGCTATCTGCTGGGGAACATCGGTGGCGCCTGGCGCGGCCACGAAAGTCAGGGTCTGGTCCGCCCCGCCGGTGACGGCTTCGGTATCCTTGCCCAGACTGTAATTGATGACCCGATAGGGTGATCCCGTGGCCGGGTCATGGGTGAATGCCACTCCGGACAGACGAACGTCCGAAAGCATGGGCTGGACCAGGATTTCGTCTTGGGGCGACGGGGCGCTTCCGTAGGAGTCGATGACCGAGGCAATGGCATTGACCAAGGCTTGGCTGCCCAGGACGTTGAGCACCGACTCGAACTGGCCTGCCATGGACGAGGTGCGGGTGTCCTCCCGTACCGAACTCGAACGCACGATCAATGCATCGCCGGGAAATAGGTGCCCGATGTTGTCTGCAATTTCGGCGGCATGGGCTCGCCAGTCCGCCACCGAGAACCACGTCAGGTCGGCGATGCGGGCCGAGGCAAGTTGCCCGTACAAGGCGTACAGGCTCCTTGCTTTGGTGGATAGCTCTGGCGGACGCATGGAGGCGGAGCTTAGCGCAACTGGGCGACCCAGATATTGGTGATGTAGGGAATGCGGATGCTGTCCTTCCCGAGGGATTGCAGATAGGTCTCGATGGCGGCAACCACCTCTTGGAATCGGGCGCCGGCCTGGCGAGCCAGCGTGGCATGGGAGCGCCAGGCTTCGACGCATTCTTCGATGGTCTGCTCATGCATCACCGTCGCATCCAGATGGACTACCGGGCCCAACTGTTCGGCGGCTTCGAGGAGCGCGCGCTGATCTTCTCGCCGCGTACCGTAGCCGTAATCGGGCACCATGCGCTGAATCAGGGATTCGATGCCGGCCTGGATGGAATCCTCCAGCACCCGGTGGTTCCACATGCAGGCAAACCAGCCGCCGGGCTTAACGATGCGGGCGACTTCCGCAAGGGCCTTGGGACGGTCGCAGACGTTGAATGAACTGCCGAAGGTCGCCATGTCGAAGGTGTTGTCCGGAAGTCCGGTGTTCTCGCCGGTGCCTTCAAACCACTGCACGTTGGGAATGCGCCGGGTGCGCTCGATGCCGTTCTTGCGCATGGCGTCGTTGGGTTCCACGGCGCTGACATCGAAGCCGCGGGCTGCCAGCATCAAAGTCAGGTGGGCAACGCCGGCGCCGATGTCGCAAATCTTGCCGGCCTGGAGGCCCGTGATGGCCAACATGGCATCGATGGCGGTATCCGAATAGTCGGGGCGCTTCAGGTAGGCGTCCGCGAGGAGGGAGTAATCCCAATCGGTCTTCATAGGAAATCCTTGTCGAGTTTTGCGATGATTTGATGGGCGGCGTCGTCGGCGCTCAGGCCGGGGGACCACCGTATATGGATGTCCGGGGACTGGGGCAGGTCGACCGGCAGGTCGACGCCGGCGACGCAGGTCAGCACACCCTGGCTGGCCCGCTCATAGATCTTTTTCGGATCCCGCCGCATGAGTTCTTCCAGGGGAACGTCCACGAAGATTTCCACGTAACCCTGGATATTCCTTCTATTCCACTCGTGAACTTCCTTGAAGAGGGAGATGGTGGCGATGGCCACGCTGACTCCCTGGGCGGCGATGAGATGGCAGAGCCGGGCATAACGGGAGGCCAGTTCCACGCGCTCTTCCCTGGTGTGGGCAGCCGTGGCGCCCATCATTTCCCGCAACTCGTCGCCATCGAGCATGACCACCGGGCGGCCGGTCGTCTTCAAGTGATCGATAAGCTTGCGGCAGAGGGTGGTCTTCCCCGCTCCAGACAAGCCCGTGATCCAAAACACATTGGTGGGCTGAGCTGTTTTCATGTTTGGCGTGTCAGTCAGCGATGGCGACTCCGCACGCTTCTTCCATCGGAACAACAGCGCTGCGCTCGGCCATCGCCCGGGATATCAAATCCACCGCGGATTCGACGGTGACTTGGCCGGTCTGGATGACCAGATCGGGCGTCTCCGGCGCTTCGTAAGGGGAGGCGATCCCGGTGAAATTGGGAATCTCCCCGGCGCGGGCCTTCTTGTAGAAGCCCTTGGGGTCGCGGCTTTCACACACCGATAGCGGCGCATCCAAAAACACTTCCAGGAAGCGCTCCGGGCCGATGATTTTCCGGGCGCTTGCCCGGTCGGCTTGATAGGGGGAAATGAAGGCGGTGATGACGACGAGTCCGGCATCGTTCATCAGCGCCGCGACCTCGGCAACCCG
>DASRUX010000084.1:0-13636 GCA_035655235.1 Rhodocyclaceae bacterium
GGTCCGGGACAAGGTGGAGGCCATCGGCAAGCGCTACGGCGGCAACGCCAAGGTGGTGGAAGTGCCGCCGGGGCCGCCGGTGCTGTCGCCCATCGTGGCCGAAATCTACGGCCCGGAATACAAGGAGCAGATCGCCGTCGCCAAGAAGGTGCGGGCCGCCTTCGAGCAGACCCAGGACATCGTCGGCGTGGACGACTACGTGGAGGCGGACGCCCGGAAGAGCGTGCTCCACGTCCTGCAAAGCAAGGCCGCCCAGTTGGGCGTTGCCCAGAGCGACATCGTCGAGGTGGTGCGCATGGGCCTGGCTGGGGAGGATGTGACGCCGGCCCACAACAACGACTCCAAGTTCGAGGTGCCGGTGCGGGTCACCCTGCCGGCGGAAAAGCAGTCCAGCCTGGATGCCCTGCTGAAGCTGCGGGTCCGCTCCCGGGACGGCCAACTGGTGCCGGTTTCCGAACTGGTGGAAGTCCGCGACCTACAACGGGAAAAGGCCATCTACCACAAGGACCTGCTGCCGGTGGTGTACGTGGTGGGCGATATGGGCGGCAAGCTGGATTCGCCCCTCTACGGCATGTTCGGGGTGCGGGCCAAGGTGAATGGCATGGACCTATCCGAGGGCGGCAGCCTGAGTGAGCAGTTCATCACCC
This sequence comes from Rhodocyclaceae bacterium, assembly GCA_035655235.1. GTDB lineage: Bacteria > Pseudomonadota > Gammaproteobacteria > Burkholderiales > Rhodocyclaceae > JAGTRP01. Next base: position 648 of record DASRUX010000084.1, read on the forward strand.
AACCCGACGATCCCTATGCCGGCTTCAGCCTCAAGTGGGACGGGGAATGGCAGGTCACCTATGAAACCTTCCGGGACATGGGCCTTGCTTATGCCGTCGGGCTCATCCTCATTTACCTCTTGGTGGTGGCCCACTTCGAGTCGTATCTGGTGCCGCTCATCATCATGGCGCCCATTCCGCTCACCATCATCGGGGTCATGCCGGGGCATGCCCTATTCGGGGCGCAATTCACGGCCACCTCCATGATCGGGATGATCGCCCTGGCGGGCATCATCGTCCGCAATTCCATCCTGCTGGTGGATTTCGTCCGCCTGCAGACGGCCGCCGGGATGGTCTTCAAGGAGGCCATCGTCCAGTCGGCGGCGGTGCGGGCCAAGCCCATCGCCCTCACCGCCCTGGCCGCCATGCTGGGGGCGCTGTTCATCCTGGACGACCCCATATTCCAGGGGCTCGCCCTCAGCCTCATCTTCGGCATCCTGGTCTCCACCCTGCTGACCCTGGTGGTGATCCCGGTGCTTTATTACTCAGCCTTCAATCGGGAGTCCTAGGCGCATGAATATCGAAAGAGCCATCCGCATCCTGGCGGGCAGCTTCATCCTGTTGTCCCTCGCCCTGGGCGTGGAGGACAGCCCCATCTTCGTTTCCAAGTGGTTTCTGGCTTTCACCGCCTTCGTGGGTTTCAACCTGCTGCAAAGCGGCTTCACCGGCTTCTGCCCGCCCGAGCGTCTGTTCGCCAAGCTGGGCCTGGGGAGCGGTGGCGGCGCGTGCAGCGGCAAATAGCTTCTCGGCCCGCTCGATGCGCCCGTACAGGCCCTTGTTCTCGTAGGCCGGGGCGGCGGTGAAGAAGAGGGTGTCGGCCGGCTGATTGCCGATGCCCTTGCCGAAGCAGATACCCCACAGGCCGTCGATAGCCAGGGGCTTGTTCTCCAGGTCCTTCAACTGGCCCTTGAATTCGCCGGTGGCCGGGTTGTAGGCATTGATTCGCCCGTCCCCGTAGTTGGCCACCAGCAGGTGGTGGGCGAACTGGCCGAAATCCGCCGGGGCGACGGCCATGCCCCAGGGAGCGTTGAGGCGCCCCCGGGAAGCCAGTCGCCGCAGCAGCCGGCCGTTGGGATCGAAAACGTCGATGAAGCCCAGGCCCGGCCCGGCAACGCTGTCCTCCTTGGCCTCGTCCTGCCGGGCGTAGGTGAGGTAGAGGTTGCCGTCGATGGCCTGGATGCCGAAAGGCGCGAACCCCGCCGGCAGGTTGGGGTCCCGGAAGGCGCCGGCCGGCAGGCGGACGGGCTTGAACTCGGCGTCGAAGACATCCACCTTGGCGCCGTGGAAATCGGTGGCGTAGAGGAAACGGCCGCTACCGCCGGTGGCGATGGCTACCCCCTTGTACATGGTCCCCTGCTCGGAGTTGTCCACCACCTGGATGGCGTTCAACAGATCGGCCTGGTGGTTCCAGGCGGAGATCACCCCCGACTCGGTGGCGAAGATGAAGGTGCTGGGCGCCTTGCTGCCGTCCGGGCAGGGCAGGGCGAAGCCCTCGCCGTCGTTGCTGACGATGCCCGAGGGATTGCCGCCGGGAATCTCCACCGCCAGGGGCGGGGAATAGAGGATGTTGCCCACCCCGTCGTAGATGGTGGAGGCGCTGTAGCCGTTGGCGGCGATCCACAGCACTCCCGCCGCGGAGGAGGCGATGCCCCAGGGGGCGATCAGGTTGGGATCGGTGTGTTCCGCCGGGATCGAGCCGTCCGACACCAGGTTGCGCTGGACGAAGGTGTCGATATCGTTCCCCGCCGCCCAGGCCGGGAACGCCAGGGCCGCCAGCAGGGCGACGGCGCAGAGGGACGGGCGTGCCGGGACGCCCGTCCGCAGGACCTTGATGCTCATGTTGTCTCCTAGGTGTGGTGCCGCGGCCTGCGGCTTTTTTCATTCCAGTCTAGGGACGGGCCGGGGAATTCAAATGGGGTCAACCGGGGCTTTGCCGGCGAGTGTCCGCTGCATGTCCGGATCGGGGTGGCGGCTTACGATAAAATCGGGTTTTGCATCATTGACAGCAGTGGCTGTGCCGGGCAGTCTTTTGGGACTACAACAGGGGGGACGATGATAATCAGCGCCGGCAGGTCGGAATTGCCCGTGGATGAGCTGGAGCACCAGGCCATCCTCGATGCGGCCACCGTCGGCATCGTCGTGGTCCGCGATGGCCGCTGCCGCCGGGCCAACGGCCGGGCCGCCCAGATGTTCGGCTACACCCCCGACGAAATGCAGGACGTGGCCGAGGCCGTCCTTTTCCCCTCCGTCAAGGCCCAGTGCCATTGCGCCAACGCCGCCGCCGCCCGCGGCCCCTCCGAGCACGAGTTGCAGCGCCGGGACGGCACCCTGTTCTGGGCCCGCATCTCCATCCGCTCCTTCAGCACCGTCCCCGGGGAGTGCCGTTGCGTCTGGGTGATCGAGGACATCTCCCAGGAGCGGGCCGTCGAGGAAGCCCTCCAGCAGACCATGCGGGAGCTGTACGGCATCCTCAATACGGCGGTGGTAGGCATCGCCCTCCTGCGCCACCGCAAGATCGACCGCTGCAACAGCCGCATGGAAGAGCTTTTCCGCTTCGGCCAGGGGGAGCTGGCGGGATGCTCCACCCGGGTCTGGTATCCCTCCGAGGAAATCTACCTGCAGGTCGGGATGGACGTGTACGCCGACCTGGCCGCCGGCCGGGAAGCCTTCCGGGACCTGGAGTTCGTGCGCAAGGACGGCTCCTATTTCTGGGGACGCCTGGCGGGCCGGGCCCTGGATCCGGCCGATCCCTACGCCGGCTCGGTGTGGATCATCGAAGACCTCACCGAGGAGCACGAATCCAAGAAGGAACTGCTGCTGGCCCGCAAGGTGTTCGAGGTCAGCTCCGAAGCCATCATGATCACCGATGCGAAGAACCGCATCGTCTCGGTCAATGCCGCCTTCCAGGCCATCACCGGCTACGCCCGGGAAGAGGTTTTCGGCCGGGACCCCAAATTCATGGGCTCCGGCCGCCACGATGCCGACTTCTTCATGGCCATGTGGCACTGCCTGCAGGAAAGCGGCCATTGGGAGGGGGAAATCTGGGATAAGCGGAAGGACGGCAGCGTCTATCCCAAGTGGCTCACCATCGACACCATCCGGGACGAGCACGGGGCCATTTCCCACCATGTGGCGGTCTTCTCCGACATTACGGAGCGCAAGGCTTCCGAAGACCGCATCGCCTTCCTCGCCCACCACGACCCCCTCACCGGCCTGCCCAACCGGCTCACCCTGACGCTCCACCTGGAGCACGCTATCGAGCAGGCCAAGCGGGACCAGATGCGCATCGGCCTGATGTTCATCGACCTGGACAATTTCAAGCGCATCAACGACACCCTGGGCCATCACATCGGCGACCTGCTCCTGTGCGAGGTGGCCCGGCGCATCCGCGGCGTGGTGCGGGAGTCGGACATCGTCGCCCGTATCGGCGGCGACGAGTTCGTCCTCGTCCTGGAGCGCTGCCAGTCTCCCAACGACGCCAGTTCGGTGGCCCAGAAGATCATCGACGAACTGGCCGAGCCCTTCCGTTTCGAAACCCTGGAACTGCACACCTCCCCGTCCATCGGCATCGGCATCTATCCGGATGACGGCGGCGACATCGAAACCCTGATGAAGAATGCCGATGCCGCCATGTATCACGCCAAGGGCCTGGGGCGGAACAACTACCAGTTCTACGCCCAGGAGATGAACGCCGCCGCCGCCCAGCGCCTGCGGATGGAATCCCGCTTGCGCCTGGCCATGGCCACCAGCGAGGACTTCTGCCTCCATTACCAGCCCCAGGTGGACCTCGCTACCGGCCAGCTCATCGGCTTCGAAGCCCTGGTCCGCTGGAAGGATGCGGAACTGGGCGCGGTGCCGCCCGCCACCTTCATCCCGGTGGCGGAGGAAATCGGCCTCATCCAGTTCATCGGTACCTGGGTGCTCCACACCGCCTGCCAGCAGGCTCGGGCCTGGATGGACGAGGGGCTGGCCTTCGGCCGGGTATCGGTGAATGTCTCGCCCCAGCAATTCCGCCAGCCCCGATTCCCGGGCCTGGTCCAGACCATCCTGGCGGAAACGGGTCTGCCGGCCTCGGCCTTGGAGCTGGAAATCACCGAAAGCACCTTGATGGAGACCGCCGATTTCGCCGTCTCCATTCTCAACCAGTTGAAGGAAGTGGGCGTGGCCCTGGCCATTGACGACTTCGGCACCGGCTATTCGTCCCTGGCCTACCTGAAGCGCTTCCCCATCGACTACCTCAAGATCGACCGTTCCTTCGTCCGGGACATCGAAACCGACCCGTCGGATGCCGCCATCGCCGCCGCCGTCATCGCCCTGGCCCATTCCATCGGGGTCATGGTGGTGGCCGAAGGGGTGGAAACCGAAGGGCAGCGGGACTTCCTCTCCCGCTACGGCTGCGACCAGTTCCAGGGCTACCTGTGCTGCCGGCCCGTGCCGGCGGAGGATGCGGCGCAGTTCTGCCGGGGACGGTGAGGCCCGGGGGCGATACCATTGGCGGGCCGTGGGGCTATCTGTCTTATATGCAAAATTGACGTGCACGATTTCGAGACTTCTCTAGCCAACACTAAGCAAGAACCCGCCCATGCCTGACATCGTGCCTCTCCCTGCCGATTACGCCGCCTGGCTGTTCGACCTCAAGACCCGCATCCACAGCGCCCAGCAGCGGGCCGCGCTGGCGGTCAATCGGGAACTGGTCCTGCTGTATTGGCAGATCGGCCGGGACATCCTGGCGCGGCAGGGCATGGAGGGCTGGGGAGCCAAGGTGATCGAGCGGCTGGCGCAGGACTTGCGCAGCGCCTTTCCCGATATGAAGGGCTTTTCGCCGCGCAACCTCAAGTACATGCGTGCCTTTGCCGAGGCCTGGCCGGATGCCGGATTTGTGCAAGGGGTGCTTGCACAATTGCCCTGGTACCACCAGTTGGCGCTGTTGGATAAGCTCAAGACCGAGGAGGCCCGCCGCTGGTACGTGGCCAAAGCGCTGGAGCACAACTGGTCGCGCAATGTGCTGGTGATCCAGATCGAGCGGCAGCTCCTGGAGCGCAGCGGGCAGGCGGTCACCAATTTCCATGCCCAACTTCCGGCACCGCACTCGGACTTGGCCCGGGAGTCCTTGAAAGACCCCTACCGGCTGGATTTCCTGGGCTTGGGTGACGATGCGCAGGAACGCAACATCGAGGATGCCATCGACCAACACATCACACGCTTCTTGATCGAGCTGGGTGCCGGCTTCGCCTATGTCGGGCGGCAAGTGCATATCGAAGTGGGTGGTGACGATTTTTTCATCGACCTGCTGTTCTATCACCTCAAGCTGCGCTGCTACGTGGTCATCGAACTCAAGGCCGGCGCCTTCAAGCCCGAACATGCAGGGCAATTGAGCTTTTACCTCTCCGCCGTCGATGCCCAGATGAAGGCCGAGCATGACAACCCGACCATCGGGCTGTTGCTGTGCAAGAGCAAGAACAAGGTGGTGGCCGAATACGCCTTGCGCGATTCGAGCAAGCCCATCGGCGTGGCGGAATACCAACTGCTGGAAGCGCTGCCCGCCGATCTGCAAACCAGCCTGCCCACCATCGATGCCATCGAGCAGGCCTTGGCCGGCAATAGCGATTCTTCCGAGGAAAGCGATGCATAAAGAGATCGATCTTGACCAGGTCAGGGCAGCAAACTAGCCATATCAACCACAAACTACGGATACCTCTATGAAAATCGCTTTCATCGGCCTGGGGCTCATGGGGCGCCCGATGGCCCTCAATCTTCTCAAGGCCGGCCATCAGGTCACCGTCTGGGCGCGCCGGGCCGAATCCATGGCGCCGCTCCTGGCAGCCGGCGCCGCTGGGGCCACGAGCCCGGCCGACGCGGCCCAGGAGGCCGAAGTGGTCATCTCCATGGTGGCAGATGCCCCAGACGTGGCCGAGGTCATGCTGGGCGACCAGGGCGTCGCCCAGGGCGCCCAGCCGGGGCTGGTGGCGGTGGACATGAGCACCATCGCCCCTGCCGCTGCCCGGGAGATCGGCGAGAAACTGGCGGCGGCCGGGGTGGATTTCATCGATGCCCCGGTTTCCGGCGGCGAGATGGGCGCCATTGCCGGGACGCTGTCCATCATGGCGGGCGGCTCCGAGGCCGCCTTTGCCAAGGCCCGGCCCGCTTTCGAGGCCATGGGCAAGAACATCGTCCACGTCGGCGCTTCCGGCGCCGGCCAGGTGACCAAGGCCGCCAACCAGATCGTCACCGGCATGGGTGTCCTGGCGGTGGCCGAGGCCTTCGCCTTCGCCGACAAAAACGGCGTCGATCCGGCCCGGGTGCGGGAAGCGCTGCTGGGCGGCTTCGCCTATTCCAAAATCCTGGAAAACCACGGCCAGCGCATGCTGGACCGCAATTTCAAGCCGGGCTTCAAGAGCTGGATGCACGAGAAGGACATGAACATCGTCATGCAGACCGCCCATCAGCTGGGCCTCTGCCTTCCCGGCTCGGCGGCCACGGCCCAGATGTTCAACGCCATGGTGGGTTCCGGCCTGGGCGAGGAGGATTCCATCGCCGTGCTGAAGCTCCTGGAACGGCTTTCCGGCCAGGAGAAGTGACATGAAGGTCGGATTCATCGGCCTGGGCGTCATGGGGCGCCCCATGGCCCAGCACCTCATGGCTGGCGGCCACGAACTGGCCGTCTGGGCCCGCCGGCCGGAAAGCGCCGCGCCGCTGGCCGCCCAAGGCGTTGTCGTCTGCGCCACCCCAGCCGAACTGGGCCGCCGCTGCGAGGTGGTGTTCACCGTCATCACCTCCAGCGCCGACGTGGAGGGCGTTGCCCTCGGGCCGGATGGCCTGATCGAGGGCATGGCTCCGGGCTCGGTGCTGGTGGACTGCTCCACCATCGCCCCGGATGTCGCCCGGCGCATCGCCGCCGCCTTGGCGGACAAGGGAATCGCCATGCTGGACGCCCCGGTTTCCGGCGGCGAGCAGGGGGCCATCGACGCCACCCTGGCCATCATGGCGGGCGGCGAGGCGGCGGTGCTGGAGCGGGTGAGGCCGCTCCTCGAATGCCTGGGCAAGCGCATCGTCCATGTCGGCCCCAACGGCGCCGGCCAGGTGGCCAAGGCTTGCAACCAGATGATCATGGTGGCCGCCATCGAGGCGGTGGCGGAGGCCATGCGCCTCGCCCGCGCCGCCGGAGTCGATTGCGGCAAGGTGAAGGAAGCCCTGTCCGGCGGCTCGGCCGGTAGCCGGGTGCTGGACGTGATGGGCGAGCGCATGGTGAAGCGGGATTTCTCCGCCGGCATCGAGGCCCGGCTCCATCACAAGGATTTCGGCATCGTCCTGGAAGCGGCCCGCCAGGCCGGGGTGCCGGTGCCGCTCACGGCCAGCGTCGCCCAGCAGCTCAACGCCCTCATGGCCCAGGGCTGGGGCAAGGACGACACCTCCTCCCTCTTGAGGGTATTGGAGGGGTGATGAAGCGCCTGGCCTGGGTGCTCGTCCTCCTCCTGGCCGCCTGCGCCACCCGGTTCGAGAAGCCGTCGGTGAGCCTGGTGGGCGTGGATATCGAGTCCCTGGGCCTCTTCGAGCAGCGCTACGTCCTGCAACTGCGGGTGAAGAATCCTAACAACGTGGATATCCCCGTGGAAGGCCTCAATTTCACGGTGGACCTCAACGGGCGGCATTTTGCCGATGGCGTCTCCAACATGGCGGTGACCATTCCCCGCATGGGCGAGGCGGTGCTGGCGGTGAAAGCCTCCAGCGACCTGGCCGCCTTCCTGCGCCAGTGGCGGGATATGGAGAGGGAAGGGCGCTCGGGCCTTGAATACCGGGTGAAGGGCAATCTGCGGGTGAGCGGCTACGGCGCCCAGCCCTTCGACCACAAGGGGGAAGTCTCCCTGCCCAAATTGCCCGGCGAAAAGCCCAAGCCCCTGCCGGGGGCGGTTTAGCGCGGCTGGCCGTAGGTCTTGAATTTCTCCAGGACCACGGCCATTTCCTCATCGCTCAGCAGCACCGGCTGGCCCATCTGGCAGGCCCGCCAGTATTGGCCGCACAACTCCTCCAACTCGATGCCCAGGGCCAAGGCCTGCTTCAGGTCCCGACCGAAGAGGAGCAGGCCGTGGTTGGCCAGGAGGCAGGCATTGCGGCCTTCCAGGGCTTCAAGGGCGGTGTCCGACAATTCCTGGGTGCCGAAGGTGGCGTAGCCGGAACAGCGGACCGTCATACCACCGAAACGGGCAATCATGTAGTGGAAGGGTGGGATGTCCTGACGCAGGCAGGCCAGGCTGACCGCGTAGGGGGAATGGGCGTGCAGCACGGCGCCGGCCTCGGGCCGGGCCACGTACAGGTCCCGGTGGAAGCGCCACTCGGAAGAGGGGGCCCGGCGGCCTTCCCAGGTGCCGTCCATTGTCATGAAGGGGATGTCCTCGGGCGCCATGTCCTCGGGAGCCATGCCCGTCGGGGTGATCCAGAAGCCATCTTCGGTCCGTACGCTCAGGTTGCCGGAGGCGACCTTGTTCAGCCCGGCGGCGGCCATGGCTTTGGCCGTGGCGATCAATTTCTCACGCATCGGCGGCCTCGGGATAGAGGGAGAACAGGCCTTCCCGGCTGGCCGGGCAGACGCCCCGCTCGGTGATGATGGCGGTGACCAGCCGGGCGGGGGTCACGTCGAAGGCGGGATTGCCCACCGCCTCGCTGTCCGGCAGCTGGCGCAGAGAAGACGGCACCCCGCGGCCGTCCAGGCCCTGAACCCGGCGGAATTCGTCCCCTTCCCGCTCCTCGATGGGAATGGATTGGCCGGTCGGGCAGGCGAAATCGACGGTGGAGCGGGGGGCGGCCACGTAGAAGGGAATGCCGTTGTCGGCGCAGGCCAGGGCCTTGAGGTAGGTGCCGACCTTGTTCGCTACGTCGCCATTGGCCGCGATGCGGTCGGCCCCGACGATGACCGCATCGACCTTGCCCTCCCGCATCAGGATACCAGCGGCATTGTCGGCGATGGCGGTGTGGGGGACGCCGTGGTGCATCAGCTCCCAGGCGGTGAGGAGGCCCTGGTTGCGGGGCCGGGTTTCGGAAACCCAGACGTGAATGGGCAGTCCGGCATCAAAGGATGCATAGACCGGCGACAGGGCGGTGCCCCAATCCACCGTGGCCAGCCAGCCGGCGTTGCAGTGGGTCATGACCTGGAGCGTCTGGCCGTCCCGGGGTTTGATGGCCTGGAAGAGTTTCTGGCCGTGCAGCCCGATGGCGTGGTTCTGGGCCACGTCCTCCTCGGCGATGGCATCCGCCTCGGCCCAGGCCGCGCCGGCCCGCTCGACGGCGGGCAGGGGCGCCAAGCACTGGTGCATGCGGGCCAGGGCCCAGTGGAGATTGACGGCGGTGGGGCGGGTGGCGCCGAGGACGGTGACGGCATTCTGCAGCCCCACGTCGGAGGCGTCGTTCATCAGGGCGATGGCCAGACCGTAGGCGGCGGTGGCGCCGATCAGGGGGGCGCCCCGCACCTGCATGGCCCGGATGGCGTGGGCCGCCTCGTCCAGGGTGGATACCCAAGCCCAGCGCAGCTCGTGGGGCAGGCGGGTCTGGTCGATGATGTCGATGGCCGCTTCGAAGGGATGGGGGCGCAGGGTACGGGTGGGAATGCCGTCGATTTTCATGGCGTGTTGTCGGGGTTGAGAGGAGCGGCGTTGGACCGCAGCCAGGCGGCGAAGTCGGCCTCGGGAAGGTCGCCGGCGGCCAGGGCGAGCACGGTGTGGGTGGCATCAGCCTGGGACGCTGCCAAACGTTGCCCGTTCAAGCGCAGAAAAAGACCGGCAGCCAGGAAGGCGGCCCGCTTGTTGCCATCGACAAACGGATGGTTGCGGGCAAGGCCGAAGGCGTAAGCTGCGGCGCAATCGAAAACGTCCGGTGCGCCATAGGCTGCGAGGTTCTCCGGGCGCGCCGGGGCAGAATCGAGCAGTCCCGGATCGCGTAGGCCTGCGGCTCCACCATGGAGGGCAAGGCTTTCGCCATGCAGGAGCAGAAGGGCGCGGCGGTTAAGCCAGCGAAAGCTCATTTCGCCAAGGCGTGGAAGGTGTCGCGATATTCCCGCATGAACTCGCGCCCTTCTTCGATCTCTTTTGCCAGTTCAGGATCGTAGGGCGTCAGGGTGAAGCCTTCGGTGGATTCGGTGAGGTAGAGGGTATCGCCCTTGTCCACATGCAGGAGCGCCAGGGCTTCCTTGGGCAGCACAACGCCGACCGAATTGCCGATCTGGGTGAGTTTCAGGGCGTACATGACCGCCTCCGGGTTGTTATAACAACTGTAATACTAGTTGGCGGTGGGGGAGGTTACAAGGGCTTCGTCCAGTAGCCATTCCCGGAAGGCCGCCACCGGCGCCCGCTGAGCCATGGCTTCGGGCATGACCATGTAGTAGGAATAGGGGGAAGGCAGGGCGAGGGGAAAGGGAGTCACCAGGCGGCCCGCCGCCAGTTCGGCTTCCACCAGGGGCCTGGGGGCGAGGGCGACGCCGCCGCCGTCCAGGGCGGCTTGCACCGCCAGCACCGAGTTGGAGTAGTGGGGGCCCCGGCGGGCATCGATGCCGGTGATGCCGGCGATCCGGAACCATTCGCTCCAGCCGGGCTGCTTGCCTTCGTCGTCGATGGTTTCGTCGTGGATGAGGATGTGCCGGCCCAGGTCCTGGGGCTCGTTGAGGGGGCGGTCGCCCACCAGCAGGCCGGGGCTGCAGATGGCGATGTAGTCCGGGGTGAAAATCTTCTCCACCCGGTAGCCCGGATAGGCGCCGGTGCCGTAGCGGATGGCGATTTCGCTGACCGCTTCCCGCAGGTCCACGAAATCCTCCTCCAGGACCGAGGTTTCCCCCCGCCGATCCACCGTATCCCGGCTGCTGGCCAGCCGAAGTTCCAGCTCCGGGTGGGCGGCCATGAAGCGGGGCAGGCGGGGCACCAGCCAGCGGGTGGCGAAGGTGGGCGGGGCGGTGACCTTGAGCAGGGTGCCGTCCTGGATCTGGCGGGTGGTTTCCACCGCCGCAGCCAGGCATTCGAAGCCTTCCCGAATCTTGGGGAGCATGGCTGCGCCCTGTTCGGTGAGTTCCAGGGCCCGGGTCAGGCGGCGGAAGAGGGGAACGCCGAGGTAGCTTTCCAGCCCCTTGATTTGCTGGCTGATCGCCGCAGGAGTAACGTGCAGCTCCTCCGCGGCTTTCTTGAAGCTCAAGTGGCGGGCAGCCGACTCGAAGGCGCGCAGCGCCACGAGGGGAGGAAGACGATAGGTCACGGTGCCGATGATTTAGTTCTTCTAAGGCATCGAATAATAATTAGTCGTTTGCTCGGGGGCAATGCGAAAACTATCTTTCGCAGGTGGGCCAAGGAACGGTCCACGCCCGTCCATCACCGAAAGGAACCGAACAAATGAAACACTCCCTGCTTGTTGCCGCTCTGCTCGCCCTGGCTGTTTCCGCTTGCGGCAAGAAAGAGGATGCAGCAGCAACCCCGGCCGCCCAGGTAGCAGCACCCGTCGTTGCTCCGGCCGCCGCTTCCGCCCCCGCCGTGGTACCGGCCGCCGAAGGCGCCAATGCCAGCAATGCCACAGGCGCCGGCCTCAAGCTCGACAACGTCCAGGCCCCGGCCACCCCTGCCGAACAGAAGTAAGCGCCAGGACGATTAAGATTTTCTAATTCGATGAGCAAAAAAATGTCGTTCGTTTAAGAACGAACCCTTTGATAAATTTGAAAAGTCTCCTCTGGGTCTCCTAATGCGCTGGGGATCTGGCTTTGAGCCCGCCACTGTGCGGGCTTTTTTTCGGCCGGCAGGGGGAGCGCAATTCTCGGTTCAACCCATTCTGGAGCATTGCAGGAAATGACTGGTACTTCCCGCATCCATTGCGCCGCCCTGCGGAGCAAGATCATGTCGGCCGAGGAGGCCGCCGCCCTGATTCCTTCCGGTGTGAATGTCGGCATGAGCGGCTTCACCGGCGCCGGCTATCCGAAGCTGGTGCCCGCCGCCCTGGCCAAGCACATCATGGATTCCAACCTGAACGGCAAGAAGTTCAAGATCGGCGTGTGGACCGGCGCGTCCACGGCGCCTGAGCTGGACGGTGCCCTGGCCATGGTGGACGGCGTCGAGATGCGTCTGCCCTACCAGTCCGATCCCACCTGCCGCAAACGCATCAACGCCGGCGAGATGGAATACATCGACGTCCACCTCTCCCACGTCGCCCAGTTCGTCTGGGGCGGCTTCCTGGGCAAGCTGGACTATGCCGTGGTGGAAGTGGCCGGTATCCTGGAAGACGGTCGCCTGATCCCGTCTTCCTCCGTCGGCAACAACAAGACCTGGCTGGACCAGGCCGACAAGATCATCCTGGAAGTGAATTCCTGGCAGAACCAGGACCTGGAGGGCATGCACGACATCTACTACGGTACCGCCCTGCCGCCCTTCCGCAAGCCGATTCCGATCATCAAGGCCGACGACCGCATCGGCGATGCCTACTACAAGGTCGATACCAGCAAGATCGTGGCCGTGGTGGAAACCCACAAGCCCGACCGCAATTCCCCCTTCTCCCCGCCGGATGCCAATTCCAAGCTCATCGCCGGCCACATCCTGGAATTCCTCCAGCATGAGGTGAAGAAGGGCCGCCTGCCCGCCAACCTGCTGCCCCTGCAATCCGGCGTGGGCAACGTGGCCAATGCCGTGATGGCCGGCCTCCAGGACGGCCCGTTCCAGAACCTGACCGCCTACACCGAAGTGCTCCAGGACGGCATGCTGGATCTCTTGAAGAGCGGCAAGCTGCTGTGTGCCTCCGCCACGTCCTTCTCCCTGTCTCCCGACGCCCTGGCCGAGCTGAACGCCAACCTGCGGGATTTCAAGGACAAGATCATCCTGCGGCCCCAGGAAATCTCCAACCATCCGGAAGTGATCCGCCGCCTGGGCGTCATCGCCATGAACGGCCTGATCGAAGCCGATATCTACGGCAACGTGAACTCCACCCACATCATGGGC
>DASRUX010000085.1:0-9920 GCA_035655235.1 Rhodocyclaceae bacterium
GGCCGAGCAGGCCAGGCCCACGGAAACTCCGCCGGCCGCCCCAGACAAGGATCAACAATGAATTTCAGCCAATCCCTCGCTGCCGCCTGGCAGAAAAACAATTCCCTGCTCTGCGTCGGTCTGGACCCGGACCCGGCCAAATTCCCCACCCACCTCAAGGGCCGGAACGACGGCATTTTCGAATTCTGCAAGAACATCGTGGACGCCACCGCCGACCTGGTGTGCAGCTTCAAGCCCCAGATCGCCTACTTTGCCGCCCGTCGGGCCGAGGACCAGCTGGAAGCCCTCATTGCCCACATCCATGAGAAGCACCCGGGCGTGCCGGTGATCCTGGACGCCAAGCGGGGCGACATCGGCAGCACCGCCGAGCAGTACGCCATCGAAGCCTTCGAGCGCTTCAAGGCCGACGCCATCACAGCCAATCCCTACATGGGCCGCGATTCCGCCGAGCCCTACCTGGCCTACAAGGACAAGGGCGTCATCCTCCTTTGCCGCACTTCCAACCCCGGCGGCAGCGACCTGCAATTTCTTGATGTCGGCGGTGAGAAACTTTATGAACGGGTAGCCCGCCTGGTTGCCGAAGACTGGAACACGACCGGGCAGTGCGCCCTGGTGGTGGGCGCCACCTTCCCGGCGGAAATCGCCCGGGTGCGGGAAATCACCGGCGAGATGCCGCTCCTGGTGCCGGGCATCGGCGCCCAGGGCGGCGACATCGAAGCCACCGTCAAGGCCGGCCGCACCGCCAACCGCACGGGCCTGATGATCAACTCCTCCCGGGCAATCCTGTACGCCGGCAAGGACGAGAACTTCGCCGCGGCGGCCCGCCAGGCGGCCCTGGATACCCGGGAGGCGATCAACCGTTATCGTTGATTTTGGCTAGGAGGCGGCATGCGGCTGGATGACGAGAGGGCAAGCGACAACGTCGAGGACCGGCGGGGTGGCGGATTTTCCATCGGCGGGGGCGGCCTGGGGATCGGCAGCATCGTCATCGCCGTCATCGCCAGCTACCTGTTCGGGATCAATCCACTGACCGTCCTCGGCCTCCTGGAGGGCCAGCCCACCCAGCAGGCGGCACCCGCCCACCGCCCGCCGGCGGAAGACCAGATGGCAACCTTCGTCGGCAAGGTGCTGGCCTCCACCGAAGATACCTGGCAGCAAATCTTCCAGGAAAACGGCCGGCGCTACGAAGACCCCAAGCTGGTCCTCTTCTCCGGCGCCGTCCCCACCGCCTGCGGCACCGGCCAATCGGCCATGGGCCCCTTCTACTGCCCCAACGACCGCAAGGTGTACATCGACCTCTCCTTCTACCGGGAGCTGAAGGAACGCTTCCGCGCCCCCGGCGACTTCGCCGAGGCCTACGTCATCGCCCACGAGGTGGGCCACCATGTGCAGAACCTCCTGGGCATCTCCGACAAGGTCCGCGCCGCCCAGGAACGGGGTGGCAAGGCGCAGGCCAACGCCCTGTCGGTGCGCATGGAACTCCAGGCGGACTGCCTGGCGGGGGTTTGGGGCAAGCGGGCCGACACCATGAAACACATCCTGGAACCCGGTGAAATGGAAGAAGCCCTCACCGCCGCCGCGGCCATCGGCGACGACCGCCTCCAGCAGCAATCCCAGGGCCGGATCGTGCCGGAAAGCTTCACCCACGGCACCTCGGCCCAGCGGGTCCGGTGGTTCCGCCGGGGCTTCGACACCGGCGACATGCGCCAATGCAACACCTTTGCCAGCCGTGAACTATAAGCACCTTCTTCCTGCCCTGGGCTTGGCCGTAGTCCTGGCCGGCGCCCAGCCTGCCTCTGCCCTGCCCCGCAATCTGCCCGCCCCCGGTGGCGTCGCCGTCGTTCCCCTGGACGACTGGGGCGATGTGCCGCCCAAGGTCAGCTTCGGCGACCGTACTCCCGTCGCAGTGGCCCGCCACCAGGCCCGCTGGTACGCCCTCCTAGGCATTTCCCTGGACGCCGCGCCGGGCCCCATTCACCTCAACGTCGTCGGCAGGAATTCCGCCCGCACCATCGACGTAACCGTCGGCCGCAAGGACTACCCGACCCAGCGCCTCACCATCCGGGACAAGCGCAAGGTCGAGCCCAACCCGGACGACGAACTGCGCATCCTGGCGGAAAAGGAAATCACCGACCGCATCAAGACCGCCTACGCCGAGCGGGAGCTTGACCCCGACTTCATCCTGCCGGCGAAGGGGCCGCTGTCCTCCCGTTTCGGCCTGCGGCGTATCTTCAACGGCCTGCCGCGCAATCCCCACGCGGGACTGGATGTGGCGGTGGGCATCGGCGCCCCCATCCGCGCGCCGTCATCGGGGGTGGTGGTCAATACTGGGGATTATTTCTTCAACGGCAACACGGTCTTCGTCGACCACGGCCGCGGCCTCGTCTCCGCTTACATGCACCTCTCGCGCATCGACGTGAAGGAAGGCCAGACGGTCAAGCGGGGCGATCTCCTGGGCGCCGTCGGTTCCACCGGTCGGGTCACCGGCCCCCATCTGCACTGGGCCGTCTTCCTCAACGGCACCGCCGTCGATCCCGAACTCTTCCTGATGGGCCAATGAAAAAAGGCGCCGGAGCGGCGCCTTTCGCACATTTCACGACTGCCTTAGGCCTTAGGCTTGGCAGGCTTGCTGATCTGCTGTTCGTCCTTAGCCTTGTCAGGGCAAGCCATGACGGAAGTGCTGACCAGGGCGAACACAGCAGCCAGCAGCGCGGAAATGAGTTTAGTCATGGATCACCTCCTTTCGTTACCTAGGGAGCGATTGGAGCCACGTCCTCCGCAAGAGTTCCCGGAACACTTTCTCAGACCTAGGGAAAACCCTTACCCGCCTCAACCGGGAAGCCCCGTTATTCTTCCTGTCATGAGAAACCCCGTCCCCGTCATCGTCCTCGCCCAGCTCTTCGGCACCTCCCTGTGGTTCTCTGCCAACAGCGCGGCGGACGACTTGGTGCGGGCCTGGGGCATAGCGCCCGCCGATATCGGCACCCTCACCAACGCCGTCCAGCTGGGCTTCATCCTCGGCACCCTGACCTTCGCCGTCTCGGGCCTCGCCGACCGCTTCGCGGCAAGCCGCATCTTCGCCGTCTGCGCCGTGCTGGGGGCCGCCTGCAATGCCGCCTTCGCCCTCCTGGCCGACGGCATGACCAGCGCCGTAATCCTGCGCTTCGCCGTAGGCTTTGCCCTGGCCGGGGTCTATCCCCTGGGGATGAAGCTGGTGGTGAGCTGGGTGCCGGAGCGCGCCGGGGCGGCACTTGCCCAACTGGTGGGGATGCTCACCCTGGGTACCTCGCTCCCCCACGGCATCCGCCTGATGGGCGGTGGCTGGCCCTGGCAGGCGGTGATCCTGGTGTCCAGCGTCCTGGCCCTCCTGGCGGCGGCGATGATTTTCAGGCTGGGCGACGGCCCGCATTTGAAACGCCGGCACGACGCGCCGCCGCTGCGCCTTGGGCGGGTGTTCTACGCCTTTTCCATCTGCCATTTCCGGGCTTCCGCCTTCGGCTATTTCGGCCACCAATGGGAGCTTTACGCCTTCTGGACCCTGACCCCGGCCCTGGTGGTCCTCGCCGGTCTGGCGACGCCGGGCACGCCGGCCCTGTCCGGCCTCGCCTTCGCCGTCATCGGCATCGGGGCGCTCGGCTGCATCGTTGGCGGGCAGTGGAGCCACAAGATCGGCAGCGCCCGGGTGGCGGCTACCGCCCTGGCCTTATCCGCCTTGTGCTGCGCCGTGTTTCCGCTCACCGGCGACTGGCCGGCCTGGCTCAAGATCGTCCTCCTGCTTCTGTGGGGCGCCACGGTGGTCGCGGATTCGCCCCACTTCTCGGCGCTCTCCGCCAAGGCCTGCCCGCCGGAAATCGTCGGCAGCGCTCTGGCCTTCCAGAATTCCATCGGCTTCGCCATCACCATGGGTTCCATCCAGCTGGGCACCCGCTGGGTCGGCGATTGGGGCACCCAGATTTCCTGGATGCTGCTGCCCGGACCTCTCCTCGGACTGATCGGATTGTTTCCCCTCTGGCGCAAGTCCTGAGACAATGATGGGCTGATGCGGACTAGATAGCCCATGGACAATCTGATCAAGGACACCGCAACCCTGGAACTCTCCGCCTGGCTGGACCCCTCGTCCGACCTGCCGGGCTGGGACATCCTCCGCGGCAGCCCCTTCGGCGCCGCCCTGGGGTCGCCGGAAGGCAGCACGCCCCTCCCCCTGGGCCAGTTCACCGCCGTCCAGAACTACTTCGCCGAGTACCACCTGGAATACTTCCGGCAGCGGCGCTTCAACCATTTCCCCAGCCGGCTCCACGCCCTCATCCTCTTCGCCACCCGCACCGACGCCATGACCTTCCGCAGCAAGCACCCGGAATTGGTCTTCGGCAAGCATCTGGTGGGGGCCAAGACCAAGGGGGCCTATATCTGCTCCTTCCACGATTCCAGCTGGCTGGATTACCTGCGCCTGCCCCATAGCCTTTCCCTGGAGTCCCTGGATGAAGTGGCCGACCATTACTGGTCCGGCCGCACCGTGGAAGAGGTGGGTCTCACCTTCATGAACGATCCCTGGCGGGAACCGCCGGTGATCGAGGCCCTCTTCCAGGGTAACCTGGAGACCGACCAGGGCTACCCCCGCTCCGGCTGGCTGCCGGGCTTCGCCTGAGATATCCCATGGACAACCGTCCCGCTTCGCCCTGGCTGCGCCGCCTTGTGATCGGCGCCGCCGTCATCGCCGTCGCCACCCTCGCCCTGTGGTGGATCACCCGGCCCAAGCCCATCCCGGTCGTTCTCAAGGAGGTATCCGAAGGCAAGGTGGAATCCACCATCGCCAACACCCGGGCCGGCACGGTTGAGGCCTGCCAGCGCACCAAGCTATCCACCATCATGGGGGGCCGCATCGAATACCTGGGGGTCAAGGAAGGGGACAAGGTCAAGAAGGGCCAGCTTCTCATGAAGCTGTGGAACGAAGACCAGCAGGCCCAGGCCGCCCTGGCCTCCACCCAGATCGAACTGGCCCGCCGCCGAGTGACGGAAGCCTGCGTAGTGGCGACCAATGCCGAGCATGAGGCCGAGCGCCAGGCGAGCCTGCGAAAGCAGGGCTTCGTCTCCATCGGCAAGGAAGAGGCCGCCCGCACCGACGCGGAAGCCCGCCGGGCCGCCTGCAACACCGCCAAGGCCGACGTGATGCAAGCCGAAGCCAAGCTCAAGGCCACCAAGGTGGAGCAGGGCCGTACTTCCCTCTACGCGCCCTTCGACGGCATCGTCGCCAAGATTGTGGGCGAGCTGGGCGAGTATTCCACCCCCTCGCCCCCCGGCGTGCCCACCCCGCCGGCCATCGACCTGATCGACGATACCTGCCTCTACGTCTCCGCCCCCATGGACGAGGTGGATGCCCCCAAGATCCGCCCGGGCCAGCCGGTGCGCATCACCCTGGATGCCCTGCCAAAGCAGGCACTGCCGGGCAAGGTCCGGCGCGTGGCGCCTTATGTTTCGGCGGTGGAAAAGCAGGCCCGCACCGTGGATATCGAGGTGGATTTCGAGAAGCCCGAGCAGATCAAGGGCCTCCTGGTGGGCTACAGCGCCGATGCGGAGATCATCCTGGACAGCCGGGACAAGGTACTGCGCATCCCCACGGCGGCGCTCCAGGAAGGCGGCCGTGTCCTGGTCTTCAACCCGGATACCGGCAAGCTCGATGAGCGCAAGGTGAAAACCGGCCTTTCCAACTGGGAATACACGGAGGTCACCGAAGGCCTCTCCGCCGGCGAGCGCATCGTCACCTCACTGGAAAAGGAAGGGGTCAAGGCGGGCGCCTACGCCACCCCCGCCAATCCCTGACCCCATGGCCCTCATCGAACTGTCGGGCATCGAGCGGGTGTTCCAGCTGGGGGACAGCGAGGTCCATGCCCTGGCCGCCCTCAACCTTTCCATCGAGACCGGGGAATACGTGGCCATCATGGGCCCCTCCGGGTCGGGGAAATCCACCCTCCTCAACCTCCTGGGGCTACTGGATCACCCCAACGCCGGCACCTACAAGCTGGAGGGCCGGGACGTGACCACCCTCTCCCCGGACGAGCAGGCCAAGGTGAGGAGCGAGCGCATCGGCTTCGTCTTCCAGAGCTTCCACCTGGTGCCCCGGCTGACCGCCGCCGAGAACATCGCCCTGCCCATGACCCTGGCCGGCATTCCGCCCAAGGAGCGGGCCGAGCGGGTCGCCCAGGCGCTGAAGGACTACGGCCTGGAACACCGGGCCGACCACCGCCCAGACCAGCTCTCCGGCGGCCAGCGCCAGCGGGTCGCCATCGCCCGGGCTACCATCATGCGCCCAGCCATGATCCTGGCCGACGAGCCCACCGGCAACCTGGACCGTTCCACCGGCGACGAGGTCATCCGGCTGCTGGAGGAACTGAACGGCAAAGGCGTGACTCTGGCCATCGTCACCCACGACCAGGCCTTGGGCACCCGGGCCCGCCGCCAGCTGATGATGGAGGACGGGCGCCTGAAGTTCGACAGCAAAGCCCCCTGATGCGCACCGCCGACATCCTGCGCTTCGCCCGGGACGCCGCCACCGGCTATCCCCTGCGCACGGCCCTGTCGGTGCTCGCCATGTCCATCGGGGTGGCGGCGGTGGTGGTCCTCACCGCCCTGGGGGATGGCGCCCGGCGCTACGTGGTGGACCAATTCTCCAGCCTGGGCACCAACCTGGTCATCGTCCTGCCGGGGCGATCCGGCACCGGCGGCTTCAACCCGGCCAACGCCATCACCAGCACCCCCCGGGACCTTACCGTGGACGACGCCGCCGCCCTGCTGCGCAGCCCCGCGGTCAAGCGCCTGGCCCCCCTGGCGGTGGGGATTTCCGAAATCGCCTACGGCGGCCGCCTGCGGGAAGCCATGGTGGCGGGCAGCACTTCGGACTTCCTGGAAGTGCGCCATTTCGAGCTGGCCCAAGGCCGCTTCCTGCCGGTCGAGGACTGGAACCGGGGCTCATCGGAGGCGGTGATCGGCGCCAAGATCCGGGACGAGCTGTTCGGCACCGAACCGGCCATCGGCCAGCTGGTGCGCCTGGGGGACCGGCGGGTGCGGGTCATCGGGGTGCTCAAATCCACCGGCCAGGGGCTGGGCATGAACACCGACGAACTGGTCATCGTCCCCGTCGCCTTGGCCCAGGCCATGTTCAATTCCAACACCCTCTTCCGCATCCTGGTGGAAGCCCGGAGCCGGGAGGCCATCCCGGCGGCCAAGGCCCAGGCCCTGGAGATCATCAAGAGCCGCCACCAAGGCGAGGAGGACGTCACGGTGATCACCCAGGACGCCGTGCTGGCCACCTTCGACAAGCTCCTTTCCGCCCTCACCCTGGGGGTGGCAGGCATCGCCGCCATCAGCCTGGCGGTGGCGGGCATCCTAGTCATGAACGTAATGCTGGTGGCCGTCACCCAGCGCACCGGGGAAATCGGTCTCCTGAAGGCCCTGGGGGCGACAGCAGGCACCATCCGGATGGCCTTCCTGATGGAGGCCGCCATGCTCTCCATCGTCGGCGCCCTGGTGGGCTATCTCCTGGGCCACGCCGGGGCCTTTGCCATCCGCCAGTTCTTCCCGGTCTTCCCGGCCTATCCGCCCCAATGGGCAGTCATCGCCGGGCTGTCCACTGCCCTGGTGACGGGCCTCGTCTTCGGCGTCATGCCGGCCCGGCGGGCAGCCCGCATGGACCCGGTACAAGCCCTGATGAAGCACTGACCATGCTGTTCGCCGACGCCCTCCGCCTGGCGGTTCGCTCCATCACCGCCCACCGGCTGAGAAGCTTCCTCACCCTGCTCGGCATCGGGGTGGGCATCGCGGCGGTGATCCTCCTGACTTCCATCGGCGAAGGCATCCACCGCTTCGTCCTGGCGGAATTCACCCAGTTCGGCACCAACATGATCACCGCGGTGCCGGGCAAGACCAAGACCGGCGGCCGGCCGTCGGGCCTGCCTTCCAGCGCCCGGCCGCTGTCCCTGGAGGACGCCCGGGCCCTGGAGCGGCTGCCCCATGTGGTGGCGGTCACCCCCCAGGTGCGGGGCAACGCCGAGGTGGAAGGCAACGGCCGCACCCGCCGCACCCTGATTTACGGCGGCAGCTCGGCCATGATCGACGTGTTCCGTTCCAAGGTGAGGAGCGGCCAGTTCCTGCCCCCGGAGGATGCCGGCAGCGCCCGGGCCTTCGTGGTTCTGGGCAGCAAGCTGAAGGACGAGCTGTTCGGCAGCGAAAGCCCCCTGGGCCAGCGTCTGCGCATCGGCGGCCTGCATTTCCGCATCATCGGGGTAATGGAGCCCAAGGGGCAGTTCGTGGGCATCGACCTGGACGACACCGCCTTCATCCCCGCCGGCCGGGCCCTGGAACTCTTCAATCGGGACGGCCTGGACGAGATCAACGTCGCCGCCGAGGAAGGGGTGCCGGCGGCCAAGGTGTCGGCAGGCATCCGGGAGCGCCTCATCGCCCGCCACAGCAAGGAGGATTTCACCCTCATCACCCAGGAAGAGATGCTCGCCACCCTATCCAAGATCCTCAATGTCCTGACCATGGCGGTGGGGGCGCTGGGGGGAATTTCGCTGCTGGTGGGCGGGGTCGGCATCGTCACCATCATGACCATCGCCGTCACCGAGCGTACCGGCGAAATCGGCCTGCTGGTCGCCCTGGGCGCCCGCCGGCGCACCATCCTCGGACTCTTCCTGGGGGAAGCCATGGCTCTGGCCGCCATGGGGGGCTTCCTGGGGCTCGCCCTGGGCATCGGCTTGGCCCAGGTCATCCACCTGCTGGTGCCGGCCCTGCCGGTGCATACGCCCATTTCCTTCGTCCTCCTGGCCGAAGGCGTGGCCGTCGCCATCGGCCTCCTGGCCGGGGTCCTGCCCGCCCGCCGGGCGGCGCGCCTGGACCCGGTCGAAGCCCTACGGGCGGAGTGACTGCCACTCCTCCAGCCGCTGGCGCATGCGCCGACTGTGGGAGCCGTGCCAATAGACCCGCTGGCAGGCCGGGCAATGCATGATTTCCCGCCCCGCCAAGTCCTCGGGAAGGTGGGGGTGGCGATGGGCCTGGGTAGGCACCAGCACGGTGTTGTCCACCAGGCAGCGGGTGAAGGCCCGGGACAGCCAGTCGATATCGAACCGTTCGCCCACCTGCCGCGCCAACTGGTCCAGGTTGCCGTGGGGCAGGAGGCAGACCAGGCCGTTGCCCGCACGGTGCTCCAGGATGAGGCGGTCGCGGGTCAGGAAGTAGCGGCCTTCCTCGGCCGCCTGGCGCACCAGATCCCGGTCCGGCGCGCCGTTGCTGGCCAGCTCGGTGTCATAGCCGGCGGCCCGCAGGTAGCGGGCCAAGCGGCCCAGCATTTCGTCGCAGAGAAAAGTCGGAAACTCGCGGGGGAACTCGCCCATTCCACTTCACTCGGTTTAAAGTTACATCCCCAACGATAAAGGAGAACTGCATGGACCGCTATATCGAAGATTTGTCCGAGGGCATGAGCGCCAGCCTGGCCAAGACCGTCACCGAGGCCGACATCGTCCTCTTCGCCGGCATCAGCACCGACATCAATTCCGTCCACCTGGACGAGGAATTCGCCAAGACCACCCCCTTCGGCGGCCGCATCGCCCACGGCATGCTGTCCGCGAGCTTCATTTCCGCCGCCCTGGGCGCCAAGCTGCCCGGCCCCGGCACCATCTACCTGGCCCAGAGCCTCAAGTTCAAGGCCCCAGTGCGGGCCGGCGACACGGTCACCGCCACGGTCACCATCACCGAGATCGTCCCCGAGAAGAAGCGGGTCAAGCTGGACACCGTGTGCACCGTGGCCGGCAAGACGGTCATTGAGGGCGACGCCACGGTGATGTTCCCTTCCCGCCCCGCCTGAGCGGACCGATGAACCCGAAGGCCGCCCCCACCCGCCACGAGATTGCCGCCTGGATCTTTGCCGCCGT
>DASRUX010000086.1:0-16745 GCA_035655235.1 Rhodocyclaceae bacterium
CCGGCCAGATCAACAGCGCCATCGGCCAGCTCAACCTGTCCACCCAGCAGAACGCCTCGGCTTCCGAAGAACTGGCGGCCACCGCCGAGGAGCTGACCGCCGTCGCTCACCAACTGCTGGAGCGGGTCGCCTTCTTCCGGCTGGGCGGTTCGGCGGCGTAAGGGGGGGCTGGCGGCGGCTCAGATCCAGCCGTTGTCCACGAACTCGATGATGTCGTAGCGGCGGTTGTCGAGCTGCCGGGCGGCGATGGCCGAGACGATCCGGGCGACCCCGTCCGCATAGGGAGTGGCGCCATACACCCGGGTTTCCAGGGCAAGGCTGCACAGGCCGTCCTCGATCACGATGCGGTGGTAGGCGTGGCGGCCCAGGTGCTCGGGCGGGATGCCCAGGGACCCTTGCTGCTCGGCCGGATTGCGGATCGACACGATTTCGGCAGCCGGCAGGCCGAGGGACTGGGCCATGGCTACCGCCGTCCCGGGGGTGGAGGACTTCTGCGCCTGGTGGGATTCGGTGAAGGCGATCGGGTAGCCCTCGAACATGGCACCGTTCCTGGCCAGCATGGCCATGAACTTGAGCATCAGGATATTGGTATTGGGGCAGAGGACCAGGGGGAAGTCGGGAGTCATCGCCTCGACCCGGGAGCCGGTGGACAGCTCCATGAGGGGGGAGCGGGTCGCCCGGCAATAGGCGACGACCTCGTCCAGCTCCCGGCCGGAGCCGGCATGGACGACGATGGACTTGCCGCTGGCCCGGTCCCGCTCAGCCCAGGGGAAGACGGGATGGGCGCCGCCGGTGCCCAGGGACTCCAGCAACTCCTTGGCGAGCTTGCCGGCTCCGACGATGATGACATTCATGTTCTGCTTTCTTTACGGGTGCCCGGCCGGGTTCGTTGACGCTTGCATAGCCGGCCGCTAAGCCAGCCATTTTGCCAGGGTGGAAAGCAGTTCGGGTAGGTTGACGGGCTTGGCCAGGTAATCGTCCATGCCGGCTTCGAGGCAGCGGTGGCGGTCGTCCTCGAAGGCGCCGGCGGTGAGGGCGACGATGGGCAGGCGGGGAAGGCCCAGGGCCTGCTCCCAGCCGCGGATGCGGACGGTGGCCTCGAAGCCGTCCATCACCGGCATCTGGCAGTCCATGAGGATGAGGTCGGGGCGCAACCCGCCGGCCAGGAGATCCAGGGCCGCCTGGCCGTCGTCGGCGCTGCTCACCCCCATGCCCTGCTTCTCCAGCATGGTCTTGATCACCACCCGGTTGATTCCGTTGTCCTCGACCAGGAGGACCCGGCGGCCGGCCAGTCCGGCGGCGAAGTCGGCTGCGGGCACCGTCGGCTGGGCCTCGGCGGCCGGCTGCACCCCGGCCAGCACCCGGAACCAGAAGCGGGAGCCCTTGCCCTCCTCGCTATCCACCCCGACCTCCCCCTCCATGAGACGGGCCAGGTTGCTGACGATGGACAGGCCCAGGCCGCTGCCGCCGAATTGGCGGGTATCCGATCCATCCACCTGGGAAAAGGGCTGGAAGAGGAGGCTGCGCTTGTCCTCCGGGATGCCGATGCCGGTGTCCGCCACCGCGAACTCCAGGAGGGCCTGGTCGCCCCGACGGGCCAGTTCCCGGGCCTCGATGCGGATGGAACCGTGGAAGGTGAATTTGATGGCGTTGTTCACGAAATTGGTGAGCATCTGCCGCAGGCGGCTGGCGTCGGCCCGGTAGTGGCAGTCCGCGGGGCCGCTCCAGGCGGTATCCATGGCCAGCCCCTTTTCGTGGACCGGTTCGGCGAACAGGCTGGCGATTTCGGCGATGAGCTGGGCCGGATCGAAGTCGGTGGGGCGCAGTTCCAGCTTGCCGGCCTCCACCTTGGAGAGGTCCAGGATGTCGTTCAGGAGCCGCAGCAAGGATTGGCCGGAACTGAGGATGGTGTGGGCGCAGTCCCGGCGCTCGGCGTCTTCCATGCGGGGCGCCAACAGAATCTGGGCCATGCCCAGGATGCCGTTCATGGGGGTGCGGATTTCGTGGGACATGGCCGCCAGGAAGCGGCTCTTGGCGGTGGAGGCGGCCTCTGCCCCCTGGCGGGCCAGGTCCAGTTGCTCGGCCATGCGGCGCATGTGCAGGGCGAGGTGGATGGAGCGGTCCAGGCTGTCGTGGAAATAGCGGGCGCTCTTCACCAGGGCGAACAGGAAGAGGAGGGCGATCAGGGCCAGCATCCAGTCCCGGGGGCCGTGGTTGTCGATGACGGCGGTGGCGACCATGGCCAGCATCACCGGCGTCGTATAGGCCCGGAAGGCGGCGGGCACCGACGAGAGGATGGGCACGGCGCCGGCCACCATGCCGCACATGACCAGGGCGGCGAAGAGCCGGACGGTCTCCGGTTCGGCGATCATGATGGCGGTCACCCCGCCACTCCACACCAGGCCGGCCACCAGGGCCCCCGCCACGGCCCGGCGGCGCCAGAGGAAGGCCTCGGCCGGGGGCGGGGCACGCCGGGAAAAGCGGCGGGCCAGCCCGTAGCGGGAGGCCGAGACGGCGATGGCCAGCAGCAGCCAGCCTACGGCCCACAGGGGAGGCGACAGGCCGCCCAGGATGAAGAGCAGCACGCCGCCGTTGATGACGGTGATGGTCTGGGCCAGGCCGGCGTTCTGGAAAAGCAGCCGGGTCTTCTCAAGCTCGACCTCGTCCTCGGGGAGGCTATCCCCGGGGGCCTGGGCGTCGGGCGTGGGCAGGTTCTGGGCTGGCGTCAATGAAAGTGTGATGCATGGGCCGATGGTCGCCATTATGCCCGCCTACGGCGTCGGCGGGGATTCCGGCTGCATCGCACCCCTGGCGAAAGTTCCCGGACTGCCGCTTCTCCCTTGGGCACTTTCGGGTCCGGACCCCCTGCCATCCCGGGGCAAGGGCCGGAACTGCCTCCGGGGTGGCCGATCCAATCGGGGATGGCGCGTCCGAGTCCGGGTCGGCGGCCGAGGGAGTGGAAATTGGATCGAGGCAGCGCATGCGTTACGAGGTGAAAGCCGTCAAGGGCGCCGGCGTGGCCTCCCTTTCCATCGAGGCGGCGAGCGATGCCGACGCCACCCTGCGGGCCCGGGGCATGGGCTACAAGGTCCTCACCGTCCGGCCGGCGGGCGGCCTGGCCTTGGCCAATATCCGCATTGGCCGGCGGGCTCCCTTCCCCCTGGTCCTCTTTACCCAGGAACTGCTGGCCCTCCTCGGCGCCGGCCTGCCCCTTCTGGAAGCCATCCAGACCCTGGTGGAAAAGGAGCATCGGCCGGAAGCCCGCAAGGTCCTGGAAGGCGTCATCCGCATCCTCCACGAGGGCCAGACCCTGTCGGCGGCCATGGAGCAGTTCCCGGCCGTCTTCCCCGCCCTCTACGTGGCGACGGTGCGGGCCAGCGAACGGACCGGGGCGCTCACCGAGGCCCTGGCCCGCTACGTGGCCTACCAGGCGACGGTGGAGGCGGTGAAGAAAAAGGTGGTGAGTTCCGCCATCTACCCGACCCTGCTCATGGTGGTGGGCGGCCTGGTGGTGCTCTTCCTGATGGGCTACGTGGTGCCCCGCTTCGCCGGGGTGTACGAAAGCATGGGAGAGAACCTGCCCTTCTTCTCTCGCATTCTCCTGGCGTGGGGCGGGCTATTGAACCAGCACGCCCTGGCAGTGACGCTGGGAGCCCTGGCGGTGCTGGCCGGGCTGGCCTATGCGGTCATGCATCCGGGCTTCAAGCGCTGGTTCGGCACCCGGCTGTGGGCCCTCCCCGGGGTCGGGGAGCGCATGCGGGTCTATCAACTGGCCCGCTTCTACCGCACGGTGGGGATGCTGCTGGCCGGCGGCATCCCGGTGGTCAGCGCCCTGGACATGGTGTCCGGGCTCTTGCAGCCCACCCTGCGGGGGCAGCTCCAGCAGGCCGCTCGGGAAATCCGGGAGGGCCATCCCATCTCCCGGGCCATGGAGCACAACGGCCTTACCACCCCGGTGGCCTCCCGCATGTTGCGGGTGGGCGAGGGCACCGGGCAGATGGGGGAAATGATGGAACGGATCGCCATCTTCCACGAGGAGGAGATGGCCCGCTGGGTGGATTGGTTCACCCGGCTGTTCGAGCCCATCCTCATGGCCTTTATCGGCCTGGTGATCGGCGCCATCGTGGTCCTCATGTACATGCCCATTTTCGAGTTGGCAGGAAGCATCAAATGAGCGAGTTGGCAGTTGCAGCATCCCGATTCACCCCCGAGCAGGTCGCCCGGGCCC
Source organism: Rhodocyclaceae bacterium (assembly GCA_035655235.1). Taxonomy (GTDB): domain Bacteria; phylum Pseudomonadota; class Gammaproteobacteria; order Burkholderiales; family Rhodocyclaceae; genus JAGTRP01. Next base: position 4,229 of record DASRUX010000086.1, read on the forward strand.
GCAACGAGGCGGCCGTCAGCGACCGGCCCGTGGTCGTCGTCCTGGAGGAGCAGGCCGGCTTGCCGGCCATGGATTTCCTGGCCGCCCTGGCGGGCACCTTCCGCTACGCCTGGGTGGATATCAAGGGCCTCTACCGGCTGAAGCCGGAGTGGGAACTCATCCCCTTCCCCCGGGCCGCCCAGCGGGAATGCCTGGCCATGCGGGACGGCGAGGGCAAGCTGCGCCTGGTGTTCGCCGATCCCTTCGACACCGGCCTCCTGGCCTGGGCGGAAAACCAGGTGCGCCAGCCCTTCACCCCCTGCCTCGCCCACCACGCCGACCTGGAGGTCTACTTCTCCCGCCAGGAAGAGAAGATGCACGCCATGGACTCGATGCTCCCCGAAGCCGGGGCGGAGGCGGCAGCGGGCGGGATGGCGGAGGACCTGTCCCTGCGGGCCATCAGCGAGGACACCAGCCAGGTGGTGCGCCTGGTCCATTCCATCATCTACGACGGCCTCAAGGCCGCGGCCAGCGACGTGCACCTGGAGACCGACGCCCAGGGCCTGGCCATCAAGTACCGCATCGACGGGGTGCTGACGCAAGTGGGCCACATGGCCGGCCAGGAGCTGGCGGAACAGGTCATTTCCCGCATCAAGGTGATGTCCGAACTGGACATCGCCGAGCGCCGCGTCCCCCAGGACGGCCGCTTCAAGGTGGCCATGCGCGGTCGGGAGGTGGATTTCCGGGTGTCCATCATGCCCAGCATCTTCGGCGAGGACGCGGTGCTCCGCATCCTGGACCGCCGGGCTCTGTCCAGCCAGGGGCTGTCCCTGGACATCCTGGGCTTCGATCCGGAGTCCATCGCCAATTTCCGCCGCCTCATCCGGGAGCCCTACGGCATGGTCCTGGTCACCGGCCCCACCGGCTCCGGCAAGACCACCACCCTGTACGGGGCGGTGTGCGAGGTGAACCAGGGCCAGGACAAATTCATCACCATCGAGGACCCGGTGGAGTACCAGCTGGCCGGCGTCCTGCAAATCCAGGTCAATGAGAAGAAGGGCCTGACCTTCGCCAAGGGCCTCAGGTCCATCCTGCGCCACGACCCGGACAAAATTCTGGTGGGCGAAATCCGCGACGCCGAGACCGCCCAGATCGCCATCCAGGCGGCCCTGACCGGCCACCTCGTCTTCACCACGGTGCACGCCAACAACGTTTTCGACGTGATCGGCCGCTTCATGCACATCGGCGTGGACCCCTACAGCTTCGTTTCGGCCCTGAACGGCATCATGGCCCAGCGCCTGGTGCGGGTGATCTGCCCCCACTGCGGCCGGGGCGACCGGCCGGCACCCCAGCTTATCGCCGATTCGGGCATCTCGCCGGAGGCGGCTGCGTCTTTCAATTTCCGCCACGGCCGCGGCTGCGGCGAATGCCGGGGCACCGGCTTCAAGGGCCGCAAGGCCATCGCCGAGATGCTCTACCTGAACGACGAAATCCGGGAACTCATCATCGGCCGGGAACCCATCCGCCGCATCAAGGAGGCGGCCCGGGCCAACGGCACCCGCTACCTGCGGGAGGCGGCGGTGGACCTGGTCAGGAACGGCGAGACGACGCTGCAGGAGATCAACCGTGTCACTTTCGTGGCGTGACCGAATCCATGCCGTCCTCACCCCCCGGCGGGTGATCCTGGTCCGCCTGGGCAAGGGCCTGGGGGAACGGGTGGTGGCCAAGGACGTGCTCGCCTGCCCGGAGCCCGCCCCCGGCGAAGCCCCCTGGCAGCCGGCCCTGGCCACCCTGGCGGGCGCCCTCCCCGGCCGGCAGTGGAAGCACGCCGAGCTGCGGGCCATCCTTTCCAACCATTTCGCCCACTACCTCCTCATCCCCTGGCAGGAAAAGCTCTCCGGCGACGACCTGCTGGCCCTGGTGCGCCACCGCTTCACCGAGGTCTATGGCGATGCCGCCGACGACTGGGAAATCCTGTGGAGCGAAGGCAAGCCCCCGGCTCCCTACTTGGCCTGCGCCGTGGATCGGCGGCTGCTGACCGGCCTGCGGGACGCCTGTGCCGCCAACCGCCTACCCCTGACCTCCATCCGTCCCTACCTCCTGGCCGCCTTCAACCGCTGGCGCCGGGAACTGGACGGCAGGAAGGACTGGTTCCTCCTGGCCGAAGAAGGGCGCCTCTGCCTCGCCTGGTTCCAGGAAGGGGAATGGGCCGGGGTCCATTGCCAATCGGTGAGTGAAGGCTGGGGCGGGGAACTGCCCCAGATTCTCGATCGGGCCCTGCTCCTGGCCGGGCGGGACTCACCCCCCGAGCGCCTGTGCATCGCCGCCCCGGAGGTGGCAACCGGGCAGATGGCCTTGGCCGACGGCTGGTCGGGCAGCCTCCTCAAGCTGCCGGCCGTCCCTGGCTTCTCCACCGCCGACGACGCGCCCTACGCCATGGCGCTCAACGCCGCCTGAGGGACCATGCGCCCCGTCGACCTCGACTTCCAGCCCCGGACATTCTCCCCAGGGGGCCTCGCCCTCCTGGCCGCCGGCATCGTCGCCCTCGGCGCCGCCTTCCTGGACTACCGGGGGGCAGCCGACGAGGTGGGCACCTGGCAGGCGGAACTGGCCCGGCTCCAGCGCCCGGCGGCGGTCCGCACCCTGCCCCGGGCCGGGGACGACCGGGAGATGCAGCAGATGGTCCAGGCTGCCAGCGTCGTGGCCCGGGATATCCAGCGCCCCTGGGAATCCCTCTTCAAGGCCCTGGAGGAAGCCAAGACCGGGGACATCGCCCTCCTCACCATCGCCCCCGACGCCTCCCGGGGCGTGGTGCAGATCACCGGCGAAGCCAAGCGCCGGGACGACATCCTGGCCTTCGTCGATCGCCTGGGCCAGGGCGGGGTGCTGAAAAACGTCTTCCTGGTGGAGGACCAACGCCAGGAACAGGACCCGGAAAAGCCCTACCGCTTCCTGGTGTCCGCCGACTGGGCGAATGCGGGGGGGACCTCGTCATGAGCGACTGGCGCTGGTTCCTGCGACGCTGGCGCAAAGCCCTGGGCTGGCCCGGCCTGGCGGGGATCGCCCTGCTGGTCCTGGCGGCGGGGGTCTATGTGGGCCTGTCACTCCCGGAGCACCTGCAACTGGCCGGGGTGCAGCAGCAGGTGGCCGCCGCCCGCACCCGGGCTGCGTCTCCCGCCAATGCACAGCGCCAGGGGGCGGAAGCCCAGGTGGCGGCCTTCTACAACGCCTTCCCCAGCCGGGACACGGCCCCCGCCTGGCTGCAGAAAATCTACGCCGCCGGCGAGCAGTTCTCCCTGTCCCTGGACCGGGCCGAATACAAGCAGACCCTGGACCGCAACAGCCGCCTGTTCAACTACGAGGTGAACCTGCCGGTGAAGGGCTCCTACGTCCAGATTCGGGAATTCATCCGCACGGTGCTCACCGAAATTCCCACCCTGGCCCTGCGGGAGGTGCAGATTCATCGGCCCAACATCGCCGAGCCGACGGTGGATGCCCAAATCCGCTTTGTCCTCTACCTGCGGGAGGCGGCCTGATGGCCTTGAGCCCCCGCCAGCGCTGGACCCTTCTGGGGGGCGCCCTGGCGGTGACCGTAGGCCTGGTCATCTGGAGCGGCGAGGAACCGGAGGAAGCGGCGGTGCCCCAGGGCAACCGCCCAGCCCCGGCCGCCCGCTCATCGACCGCCCCCGCCCCGGCGGAGACGACTGCCAAAACCGCCCCGGCCGACCCGGGCAGCCTGCGCCTTTCCCGTAGCGACCTGCGGGCCGGCGGGGGTGAAATCCGGGACATCTTCCCCAAGGAAAGCTGGTACGTGCCGCCTCCCCCGCCGCCCCCCGGCCCGCCCCAGCCGCCGGAACTGCCCTTCACCTACCTGGGCCGGCTGGTGGATCGGGGCCGGATCACGGTCTACCTGGAGGACGAGGACGACCGCAACCTGGCGGTGCGGCAGGGGGACGTGATCAACGGCGTGTACCGGGTGAAGCGCATCACCCCCGAGGCGGTGACCTTCGTCTATCTCCCCATGCACAAGCAGCAGACCCTCGAAATAGGGAGCATCCAATGAACAAGAACAGCTCTATCCCCTGGCCCCTCCTGGGCTGCGCGCTCCTGGTGGCGGGCTGCGCCACCACCAGCCCCAAGTTCGAGGAGGGCCGCGCCCTCATCCTCCAGGGGCGTACCGAGGAAGGCCTCGCCCGCCTCCAACAGGCCGCAGACGAATCTCCCGGCAATGCCGAAGTCCGCGCCTACCTGGCCTCCCAACGGGAGCGGGCGGTGAACCAGCTGCTGGCCCAGGGCCTGGCCGAGCGCCTGAACGGGCGCTTCGACGAGGCGGCCGACTTCTACCGGCGAGCCCAGGCCATCGACCCCAACAACCAGCGGGTGGCCCTGGCCGTGGCGGACCTGGAGGCCGAGCGCCGCCGGACCGCCCTGCGCCAGGAAGCCGCCACCCTGCTGGAAGCGGGCAAGACCGAAAAGGCCCAGGTGCTGCTGCGCCGCCTCCTGGCCGAGAATCCCCGGGACCGGGAAGCCCGGGCCATGCTGCGGCGCATCGACGAATTGCAGAACCGGGAGGTGGTGCTGGCGCCCAAGCTCAAGTCGCGGCTGTCCCGGCCCATCACCCTGGAATTCCGGGATGCCAGCCTCAAGGCCGTGTTCGAGGTGATTTCCCGCAGCGCCGGCATCAATTTCGTCTTCGACCGGGACGTGAAGCCGGACCTCACCACCACCATCTTCGTCAAGGACACCCCCATCGAAGAGGCCCTGCGCCTCATCCTGATGACCAACGGCCTGGACCGCAAGGTGCTGTCCGAGAACAGCATGCTGGTCTTCCCCAACACCCCGGCCAAGCAGCGGGATTACCAGGAACTGGTGATGAAGAGCTTCTACCTGGCCAATGCGGACGTGAAGCAGGTGGGGAACATGCTGCGCACCATGCTGAAGACCCGGGACGTGTTCGTGGATGAACGCCTCAACCTCCTCATGATTCGGGACACCCTGGATGCCATCCGGGTAGCCGAGAAGCTCATCGCCAGCCAGGACCTGGCGGAGCCCGAAGCCCTCCTGGAGGTGGAGGTGCTGGAGGTGAGCCGGGGCCGGCTCCAGAACCTGGGCGTCCAGTGGCCTCGGCAGATCGGCTACGGCATCTTGCAAGGCGGGACGACCACCCAGACCAACGTCCCCGGCGGCGCCGTGGTGGAGACCACCACGCCGGGTACGACGGTGGCCAACGGGGTTGTGGACCTGAAGCACGGCCGGGGCGGCCTGGTCAGCTTCGTCGCCAATCCGGCGATCCTCCTCAACATCAACGCCCAGGACACTTTGGCCAATGTCCTCGCCAATCCCCGCATCCGGGTGAAGAACCGGGAGAAGGCCAAGATCCACATCGGCGACCGGGTGCCGGTGCTCACCAGCACGGCGACTGCCACCGGCTTCGTCTCCCAGTCCATCACCTACCTGGACGTGGGGGTGAAGCTGGACGTGGAGCCCAACATCGGCCTGGAGGACGACGTGACCATGAAGGTGGGCCTGGAGGTGAGCAGCATCGCCCGGGAAATCACCAGCACCACGGGCACCGTCGCCTACCAGGTGGGCACCCGCTCGGCCGGGACCGTGCTGCGCCTGCGGGACGGGGAAACCCAGGTGCTGGCGGGCCTGATCCAGGACGAGGACCGGCGCAGTGCCAGCAAGATTCCGGGGCTGGGGGATTTCCCCGTCCTCGGCCGGCTTTTCTCCAGCAACACGGACAACACCGCCAAGACGGAGATCGTGCTCCTCATCACGCCCCACATCGTCCGCAGCCTGACCCTGCCGGCGGCCTCCGCCACCGAATTCCCGGCGGGCACCGAGGGTGGCATCGGCCGCATCGGCGCCGGCGGGGAAGGCGGCGGGGCGGTGAGCGGGCCACTCCCTGGCGCCTCACCGGTGACTCCCGCTCCATCCCAGGGGGCCCCCACCGCCCCCGGGGTGACGGCGCCCCAGCCCGGCGCCGAACCGGGGGCGCCTGCCCCGGCCACCTCGCCCGCCGCCCCGGCAGCCCCCGTGCCGCCGCCCACCGGCGGGGAACCCCCGGCGGCGATCCCGCTCTCTGCCCTTGGACCATGAACAAACGGATTTCCCAAGGCTTTTCCCTGATCGAGCTGATGGTCACCGTGGCCATCATCGCCGTCCTGGCGGGGATGGTGCTGCCCCTGACCGAAGTGGCGGCCCAGCGCAGCCGGGAGGTGGAGCTGCGGGCCGACCTGCGGGAAATCCGCGCCGCCATCGACGCCTACAAGCAGGCCACCGACGAGGGCCGCATTCCCAAGGCGGCGGACGCTTCCGGCTATCCGCCCAATCTGGACGTGTTGGTCAATGGCGTGGTCGATCCCAAGAGCCCGGACCAGCGGCGCATGTACTTCCTGCGCCGCCTGCCCCGAGACCCCATGGCCACCGACGAGTCGGTGCCCCCTTCCCAGACCTGGGGCAAGCGCAGCTACAAGAGTCCGCCGGACGATCCCCGGGAAGGGGACGACGTGTTCGATGTCTATTCCCTGTCCACCGGGGCCGGCTTGAACGGCGTGCCCTACCGGGAGTGGTGACAGCCCATGGAACGGCGGGGCTTTACCCTCATCGAGCTGCTGGTGGTCATGGCCATCATCGGGCTCCTGGTCAGCCTGGCGGCGCCCCGCTATTTCAACAGCGTGGACCGCTCCCGGGAGGCGGTGCTGCGCTCGGACCTCGCCACCATGCGGGACGCCATCGACAAGTTCCACGGCGACCGGGGCAAGTACCCGGACAGCCTGGACGATCTGGTGACCAAGGGCTACCTGCGCCTGGTGCCCAAGGACCCGATCACCGACAGCAAGACCACCTGGCTGGTGGTGCCGCCGGCCGACCCCAGCCAGGGGGCCGTGTACGACGTGAAGAGCGGCGCCCCCGGCAAGGGCCAGGACGGCACGGAGTACGGAACATGGTGAGGCAGGGCGGCTTCACCTACCTGGCGGTGATCCTGCTGGTGGCCATGATGGGCGCCGGCCTGGGGGCCACCGGCCAGGTCTGGCGCACTGCCCAGCAGCGGGAGAAGGAGAGGGAGCTGATCTTCATCGGCAACGAGTACCGCCAGGCCATCGGCCGCTACGTGGAACACGGGCCCGGCGGCATCCGGCGCTTTCCCCCCCGCCTGGAGGACCTGCTGTCGGATAGCCGTTCCCCCGGCATCCAGCGCTACCTGCGCCGCCTCTACCGGGACCCCATGACCGGCGGTACCGACTGGGGCCTGGTGCGTGCCTCCGACGGCGGCATTGCCGGGGTGTACAGCAAGTCGGAGCAGAAACCCCTCAAGATCGCCGGCTTCACCGCCCGGGACACCCGGCTGGAGCGTGCCGACAAGTACAGCGACTGGCTATTCGTCTACGAAGGCCGCATGTGGCGGCCGCCCCTGCCGCCCCGGGGCACGCCGCCGGGGCCGTCCACCGGCGAGCCGCCCATGATGTTCCCGGAGTGAGAGGGGCAGAGGCACCCATGGCCAACAGCGACGCCGGAACGCGCAAGGTCGGGAACCTGGGGGCTCCCCGCCAGTTCGCGGGCATGGAGCGGGCCGGCACGGCGCTTTTCCAGCTGGCCGAATCCCTGGTGGAGCCGGCGGCGGTGCTCCTCACCCTGACCGCCCTCACCCTGGGGTTCGAGCACGGGGGCGAGCCGGCTTACTACATCGTCGTGGCGGTGCTGCTTTTCGCCCTCACCTTCCCGGGCAAGCGCCTGTCCCAGCACAGCCTGCGGGAAATGGTGCGGGACGTGGTCCTGGGCTGGGCGGGGCTGGTGGCCCTGGTGCTGGCCTTCGGCTTCGCCACCGGCTTTATCCGCAGCTTCCCGTCCCGGCTCGTGATCCACTGGGCGTGGCTGGCGCCGGTGGCCCAGGTGGCGGGGCATCTCTCCTTCCGGGCCGTCGCCAAGGCGGTGGTGGGCAACCGCCTGGGTTTTCGCCGGGCGGTCATCGTCGGCTGCAACGACCAGGGCCGGCAACTGGCCCGGGAGATTGCCCGCCATCCCATGCTGGGCCAGCGGGTGGCCGGCTATTTCGACGACCGGGAACTGACCCGGGCCAACGCCGGCAGCGAGCCGGTCCTGGGCAAGCTGGAGGATGTGGCGGACTACGTGAAGCGCTGCGGCATCCAGGTCATCTACCTGGCCCTGCCCATGGCCTCCCAGCAGCGCATCCTGGCGCTCCTGGACAGCCTGCGGGACACCACGGCTTCCATCTATTTCGTCCCGGACGTGTTCGTCACCGACCTCATCCAGGCCCGTATGGACGCGGTGGGCCGCATGCCGGTGGTGGCCGTGTGCGATACCCCTTTTTCGGGCATGAACGGGCTCATCAAGCGGGGCAGCGACATCGTCCTGGCCCTTCTCATCCTGGTGCTGATTTTTCCCTTGCTCCTCCTGGTGGCGGTGCTGGTGAGGATGTCCTCGCCGGGGCCGGCCATCTTCAAGCAGCGGCGCTACGGCCTCGACGGCAAGGAGATCATGGTCTACAAGTTCCGCTCCATGACCGTGTGCGAGGACGGGGCCACCGTCACCCAGGCCACCCGGGAGGACGCCCGGGTGACCCCCATCGGGCGCTTCATCCGCCGCACCTCCATCGACGAGTTGCCCCAGTTCGTGAACGTTCTGCAGGGGCGCATGAGCATCGTCGGCCCCCGCCCCCATGCCGTGGCCCACAACGAGATGTATAGGAAGCTCATCAAGGGCTACATGGTGCGCCACAAGGTCAAGCCCGGCATCACCGGTTGGGCCCAGGTGAACGGCTGCCGGGGCGAGACCGAGACCCTGGACAAGATGCAAGCCCGCATCGACCTGGACCTGGAATACCTGCGCCACTGGTCCCTGCGCCTGGACCTCTACATCATCGCCCGGACCGTCATCCTGGTGTTCAAGGATGCGGGCGCCTATTGAGCTGTGCTTCGTCCTTGGGGCGCTGGCGGCCTTGCCTGCCGGGGCGGCTGAGCGGGTCAGCCCTTACCGTCTGACGGTCGATCCTGCCGACTACCGACTGCGGTTGCCGGGGGAGCCGGCAAAGCCGGGAAAGTCACGAAAGGGCGGCGATTCCCGCCTCTCCGCCCTGGTGGCGCGCCACGCCCGGGCCCGGGGGTTGGACCCGGCCCTGGTGGAAGCGGTGGTTCGGGCCGAGTCCGCCTACCGGTCCCAGGCCGTATCGCCCAAGGGAGCGGTGGGGCTCATGCAGGTGATGCCGGACACCGGCCGGCGCTTCGGCATCAGCGACCTCGCCGATCCCGACGGCAACCTGCGGGCCGGCACCGCCTATCTCGGCTACCTGCTGGACTTGTTCGGCGACCTGCCCCTGGCCTTGGCCGCCTACAACGCCGGGGAGGGGGCCGTGCTGCGCCACGGCCGGAGCATCCCGCCCTATCCGGAAACCCAGGCCTATGTCCGGGGCATTCTGGGGGCCTACGGGGCGGTCCACAGCCCGGCCCGGCGCCTCTACCTGCCGGGAACCCGGCTGGAGAGCCGCGACCTGGCCCCCTACCGGCTGCGGCGGAACCCCTGGACCGACGAGGCGGGCTGAGGGATCGCCCTTACGTGCTGGCGCGTATATATTCTCCGGTCATAGTCCGCTACATTGCGGCTGTCGGCGTTGCAGTCAATGCCGCCGACATCCCCGCGGCACCCGGGATGGGCTGCGGGGTGCAACCGATCTCTGCTTGTGCATTGTCTTGTCTCCTCTCCCTCCTCTCGAGGGTACTGCCCCACTGTGCGACCAGTGGGGTTTTTTTTGGCGACCTTCCGGCGCCGTCGTCGATGAAGACGACATGGTTCATAATATGCAGCTAATGGTTGATTACGAGACACTTCCGCCCCGGGAAATCGAGCGTCTTTCCCGTGCCATCTTTCCCGGGGAATGGGCGGTCGAGGGCCGCCGTCCCATTTCGACCCTGCTGGGGTCGTGCATTGCCGTCTGCCTGTACGATTCCGCCCTGCCCCTGGGGGGCATGAACCATTTCATGCTGCCCCAGCTCAACCGGGGCCGCTATGTGGACGAGGATGTGCTCCTGGCCGGCGATGCCTGCATGGAAGCCCTGCTCAACGCCATGCTCAACCAGGGGGCGGTCCGCCGCCGCATCACGGCCAAGGCCTTCGGCGGCGGCGCGGTGATCAACACCAACCAGTGCCCCTCCCGCTCGGTGGGGCAGCGCAATGTGGATTTCATCCGGGAATGGCTGGCCCGGGAGGGGATTCCCCTGATCGCCTCCGACTTCCTCGGCCCCTGGTCCCGCAAGGTCATCATGCTGCCTACCAACGGCGAAGTGCTGTGCAAGCGCATGGCGACCAGCATGGTCAATGCCGAGACCATCGCCCGGGAAGAACAGGCCTACGCCGAATCCCTGCTCAAGAAGCCCGCCGGCGAAGGCGGCAAGCGCATCGAACTGTTCTGAGGGGAGAGTCCGGAAAATGCCCGGACGCGATCCTGCAAAACCGGGCGCTTCATCCCTCTAAAGTTAAGCCTCTACGACCAAAGTCATAAATACGTGGTGACTCGTATTGGGGGCATAGGTCACGAGTGATACCAATGGAGTTGGCGGCAGGCGTGGATATCCGGCGCGCATCCGCCCGGGTCGAGGCGATGGGTTGGGGAGCCGTTCGGAAAGGATAGGGAGTGGCCATGTCAGCCTATGAAATGCGCAAGTTCGTGGTGCCCGAATTCATTTTCGGCGTCGGCGCCCGCCATCGGGTCGGCGACTATGCCAAGAATTTCGCCGCGCGGCGGGTGCTGATCGTCACCGACCCCGGCGTCATGGCCGCCGGTTGGCTCAAGGATGTGGAGGACGACCTGGCGGCGGCGGGCATCCCCTCGGTGGTCTTCCACGCCCTCACCCCCAATCCCAAGGACCACGAGATCATGGCCGGCGCGGCCCTCTATGCCCGGGAACGGTGCGACGTGATCGTGGCCCTGGGCGGGGGAAGCGTCATCGACTGCGCCAAGGGCATCGGCATCGTCCATACCAACGGCTGCGGCATCCTGGCCTTTGAAGGGGTGGATAGGGTCGAGGTGCCCGGGCCGCCCCTGATCTGCATCCCGACCACGGCGGGTTCCTCCGCCGATATTTCCCAGTTCTGCATCGTGGTGAACTCGGCGGAGCGCTGCAAGATTTCCATCATCAGCAAGAGCATGGTGCCCGACGTGGCCCTCATCGACCCGGCGACGACCATGACCCTGGACCCCCACCTCACCGCTTGCACCGGCCTCGATGCCCTCACCCACGCCGTCGAGGCCTATGTCTCCACCGCCAGTTCGCCCATCGTGGACCTCCACGCCCTGGAGGCGATCCGCCTGGTCTGGAACAACCTGGAGGCGGCCTGTTCCCAGCCCGACTCCCTCCTTGCCCGGGAGAACATGGTGCTCGGCAGCCTCCAGGCCGGCATCGCTTTTTCCAACGCCAGCCTGGGGGCGGTGCATGCCCTGTCCCACCCCCTGGGCGGCTACCTGGACCTGCCCCACGGGGAATGCAACGCCCTCCTCCTGGAGCACGTCATCCGCTTCAACCTGGATGCCGTCCCGGATCGCTACCGGACCATCGCCCAGGTGTTCGGCATCGATACCCGCGGCATGGCTTCCCGGGAGCTGGCGACTGCCATCACAGAGCGGATCGAGGCTTTCCGGCGCAAGCTCGGCATTGTCGATTCCCTCGCCTCCCGGGGCGTGCACCGGACCGATATCCCCGAACTGGCCCGCTACGCCGAGCGGGACGTGTGCCTGGTGACCAACCCGAAACGGGCGCGGGTAGACGATATCAAGGCGATCTATGGCGAAGCCCTATGACCCCGACGACGATCGGGAAGACATCAAGAACCGTATCATCGGGCTGAGTGGGCGCTCGTTCCGCAAAAGCTACTATCCCCAGTTACGCAGCAACCTGGCCCAGTTGGAACGGTTCCGGGCGCTCCTCGACTGCACCTCGGATTTCGTCATTCTCCTTTCCCTGCCCGACGCCACCGTGGTGGACGCCAATGCGGCCCTCGGCGCCCTGCTCGGGCGGCCCCTCGGCGATCTGATCGGCAAGCCCTTCCTCGCCCTGGGCATCGATGGGGAAGATGACATCCTGGGATTCCTCCGCAGCGAGATGGAAACCCGCGGCCCCCTGGGCAAGTCGAGGCCCCGTTCGACGGTGGTCGAATTCCATTCCGGCACCGCTACTGTCTGGCTGGAACTGTCGTACCGGGTCGCCGTGGTGGACGAATGCTGCTACGGGGTCATGGTCGGCCGGGACATCAGCGAGCGTCGGCGCAACGAAGTCCGGCTTGCCGAACTGCTGGAGGAAAAGCAGGCCATCGTCGACAACGCCATGGTCGGGATTGCCCTGTTGCGCGGCCGGCAGATCGTCACCTGCAACCGGCGCTTCGAAGAAATCTTCGGTTACTCCCGGGGCACCCTGGCAGGCCAGCCGGTGGCCTGCCTCTATCGCGATCCCGAGGAGGGCCGCGATTTCGCCGACCGGGCCAAGAGCGCCATTGCCAGGGGCGAGAATTTCAACGGCGTCCTGCT
>DASRUX010000087.1:0-5113 GCA_035655235.1 Rhodocyclaceae bacterium
GGGGGCAATTTCGACATCGTTTCCCGGGAATCCCTGCTGCTGGTCAATAACGTCCTGCTGTCCGTGGCGGGGGGCGCCGTGCTCATCGGCACCCTCTACCCGCTCTTTCTGGACGCCCTCGACCTGGGCAAGATTTCCGTCGGCGTCCCCTATTTCGAAGCCGTGTTCGTGCCCCTGATGGTGCCCTTGGTGGCCCTCATCGGCATCGGCCCCTTCGCCAGCTGGAAGGCCGCCCGCAAGGCCGACTTCCCGGCTGCCCTTAAGTGGATGGCTGCCGCCGTGGCCGCCGCCGCGGTGGCCGTGCCCTTCGCCCTCGGCCAATGGTCCGCCATGACCGCTTTCGGCCTCTTCCTGGGCTTCTGGGTCATCGGCGCCACGGCGGTCCAGCTCTGGGAGCGGGGGCGGGGCGGCTCCACCGGCCTGGGCGCCCGCCTGGCCTCGGTGCCCCGGGCCCAGTGGGGCATGCTCCTGGCCCATGCCGGGGTCGGCGTCTTCATCCTGGGCGTGACCATGGTGAAGAGCTTCGAGTCCTCTGCCGATGTCCGCATGGCGGCCGGCGACAGCACCACCCTGGGGGGCTACACCTTCACCTTCAAGGGCATCGAGGAACTCAACGGCCCCAACTACATTGCCGCCCGCGCCCATATCGAAGTGAGCCGCAACGGCAGCGTGGTCAGGACCATGGAGCCGGAAAAGCGCATCTACGCCGTCCAGCGCATGCCCATGACCGAGGCGGCCATCGACACCGGCCTCTTCCGGGACCTCTACGTTTCCCTGGGCGAGGCCATCGACCAGGAAACCTGGATCGTCCGCGTCCAGTACAAGCCCCTGGTGGATTGGATCTGGTGGGGCTGCCTGCTGATGGCCCTGGGCGGCCTCCTGGCCATTTCCGATCGGCGCTACCGCATCGCCGCCCGCAAGGAAGCGGGCCTCCCGGCGGGCGGGTTGGCCGAGCGGGCGTGAGGTAAGGGCCATGCGTCGCTTCCTCCTGCCCCTGGGCATCTTCGTAATCCTGGTCGGCTTCCTGGCCGTGGGCCTGCGCCTCAATCCCCGGGACGTGCCTTCCCCCTTCATCGGCAAGCCGGCCCCCGCCTTCAAGGTGGCCCAGCTGCACCAGCCGGAAGCTACCGTCTCCCCGGAGGATTTCCGGGGCAAGGTCTGGCTGCTCAACGTCTGGGCCTCCTGGTGCGTGTCCTGCCGCCAGGAACATCCGGTGCTCATGGATTTCGCCCGCCACGGCGTGGTGCCCATCGTCGGCCTGGACTACAAGGACGACCGTGCCGCGGGCGCCGCCTGGCTGGCCGAGCACGGTAATCCTTACGTGCTCTCGGCCTGGGACCGGGAAGGCCGGGTCGGCATCGACTACGGCGTCTACGGAGTGCCGGAAACCTTCGTCATCGACAAGGCGGGAACCATCCGCATGAAGCACACCGGCCCGGTGACCGAAGCGGTGCTCAAGGAAAAGATCATCCCGCTCGTCAAGGAGCTCAATGGTGCGTAAATTGTTTTTCATCCTCTGGCTGGTCTTCGCCGGGCTGGCCCACGCCGGCGAGGCTGCGCCCGCCGCGGAGGACCCGGCCCTGGAAGCCCGGGTCCAGAAACTTTCGGAAGAATTGCGCTGCCTGGTCTGTCAAAACCAGAACCTGGCCGATTCCCACGCCGAGCTGGCCGCCGACCTCAAGAACCAGGTCCGGGAGATGCTCAAGCGGGGCCAGTCCGAGAAGGAAGTCATCGATTTCATGGTGCAGCGTTACGGCGATTTCGTCCTCTATCGCCCCCCGGTCAAGAGCACCACCTGGCTCCTCTGGGGCGGGCCCTTCGCCCTGTTCGCGGGCGGGCTGGGCATGTTGTTCGTCAAGCTGAATCGCCGCCGCAAGACCGCTGCCGCCCCGCTGTCCGCCGAGGAGCGGGCCCGGGCGGAAAGCCTGCTGGACGGCGACCTGAAGGAGAAGGCATGACCCTATTCATCGTCATCGCCGCTTTGCTGCTGCTCGCCGTGCTGGCGGCCGTTCTCTATCCCCTGTGGCGGGATTCCACCCGCCACATCGGCGCCGCCAAGGTGCGGGAGCTGAACCTGGCCGTGCTGCGGGAGCAGCGGGCCGAACTGGAGCGGGACCGGGCCAGCGGCGCCATCGACGCCGCCGCCTACGAAAAGGCCCGGGATGAACTGGAGCGCCGGGCCCTGGAGGACTTGTCCGAATCCGCTGCCCCTGCCGCCCCGGGCTCCGTCCTGCGGCGGCCCCTGGTGGCCGGCGTGGTGGGCCTGCTGGTGCCCGCCGTCGCCATTTCGCTATACCTGTTCCTGGGCACCCCCGGCGCCCTGACCGGCAAGGCGCCGGCTACCGCCCAGAACGGCGGCCATTCCGTGGACGCCCAGCAGATCGCCGCCATGGTGGAGGGCCTGGCCGCCAAGCTCCAGGACAACCCCAACGACGGCGAAGGCTGGCTCATGCTGGGCCGTTCCTACGGCGCCATGGGCCGCTTCCCGGAGGCGGTTGTGGCCTACGGTCGGGCCATCGACCTGCTGCCGCCGGACGCCCAGGTGCTGGCCGACTTCGCCGACGTGGTGGCCATGGCCCAGGGCCGCAACCTGCAAGGCCAGCCGGAGCAGATCGTCCGCCGCGCCCTGGAGGTCGATCCCAACAACGTCAAGGCCCTGGCCCTGGCGGGCACCATCGCCTTCCAGAAGCAGAATTACCCGGCGGCCATCGGCGAATGGCGCAAGATTTTGACCCTGGTGCCGGAGGATTCCACTGTGGCGACAGGTATCCAGGGCAGCATCCGGGATGCCGAGAACCGCATGGCGGTGGTCGCCAAGACGGGCGGGGCCACGGCTCCGGCAGCCAAGGCCGATGCGCCGGCCGCAGCGCCGGGCAATGCCGTCAGCGGCACGGTGACTCTGGACGGCTCTCTGGCGGGCGCCGTTTCGCCGGGCGACACGGTCTTCGTCTTCGCCCGGGCGGAGGACGGCCCCAGGATTCCCCTGGCCATGATGAAGAAGACGGTGGCGGACCTGCCGCTGCGCTTCACCCTGGACGACAGCATGGCCATGGCGCCCAATTTCCGCCTGTCCCAGTATCCGAAGGTGGTGGTCGGCGCCCGGGTGTCCAAGAGCGGCGACGCCATGCCCCGTCCGGGCGACCTGGAAGGTCTGTCGGCCACGGTTTCGCCGGGGGCGGGGAATATCCGGATCATCATCAACAAGAAGGTCAAATAACGCGGGCGCCCCGGCGGTTGCGGGGCGCTGCCAGGGAGAACGGCAATGGGGTCGATGGGCAAGCTCGGATTGGCAGGCGTTCTCCTGGCCGTGGCGCTGGGCGCCCGCGCCTCGGATGACGACGTGCGCGGCCGCTACCTGGAAGAGGCCCGCAAGGCCGCCACCACCCTGTTGAACCAGGTGCGAGGCGAGCTGGTGCGGGAAATGGACCGCACCGGCCCCATCCGCTCCATCGTGGTCTGCAAGTACAGCGCCCCGGAAGCGGCTTCCGCCGTTTCTCGCCAGACCGGGATGCGGGTCACCCGGGTCACCCTGCGGCCCCGCAACCGGGCCCTGGGGGACGCGGACCCCTGGGAACAGCAGGTTCTTCTCGATTTCGAGAAACGCCTTGCCAAAGGCGAGAAAGCCGATGCCCTGGAAACCTCCGAAGTGGTCAACGAGCCGGGGGGGCGCTACTTCCGCTACATGAAGGCCATCCCCGTCGGCCAACCCTGTTTGGCCTGCCATGGCCCGGTGGGGCAGATGTCGGAGGGGGTCAAGGCCCTGCTGGCCCAGGAGTATCCCCACGACCGGGCCGTGAATTACGAGATCGGGCAGGTCCGGGGTGGCATCTCGGTCAAGCGCCCCTTCTGATCCCGGGGGCGTCGGGCGCCGGGCAGCCCTGGGGCGTCTGGCGGTCCTACCCTGGCTCCTGGCCGCTTGCGGCCGGGAGGCCGAATCCAAGCTGGCCGCCGGGCAGCCCCTGCCGGCCCTGACCCTGTCCGGCCTGGATGGGCCGGAGCAGGCCCTGGGCGGGGCGGGCCGGCCCGCCGTCATCAATTTCTGGGCGACCTGGTGCCCGCCCTGCCGGGCGGAAATGGGGGGGCTGGAACGCCTCCACCGCCGCTACTCGGCGGCCGGGCTGGCGGTGCAGGGGGTGGCGGTGGATACCGATGCCAACCTTGTGCGGGAATACCGTCTCCGCGAGGGCATCGGCTTTCCCATCCTCATGGACCCGGCCGGCAAGCGGGCCCGGGCGGCCCTGGGGATCGGGCTGTTTCCCACCACCCTGCTGGTGCGTAGGGATGGCGTGGTCGCCGAAGTGGTGGTGGGGGAGCGGGACTGGGATGCCGGGCCGGCGCACGACGCCGTGCGGGCCCTTCTGTAACTACTTGCCGGCTTCGATGGCGGCCAGGGCCTTCTTGGCTTCCGGATGGCCCTGGGCGGCGGCCTTCCTCATCCAGCGGGCGGCTTCCACCCGGCTGTCCACCACGCCCTTGCCGGCCAGGAAGAGGAGGCCCAGGTGATATTGGGCTTCGGCATGGCCGGCGCTGGCGGCCTGGAAGTACCAGGTGGCGGCCTCCCGGTCGGGATCGGGTACGATTTTTGCGGTCTGGGAACCGAATAGGTAGGCGGAACCCAGCTGGAACATGGCCTCCGCATAGCCCTGGGCAGCGGCCTTCTTCCACCAGTAGATGGCCTGCTTCTCATCTTCGGGAACGCCCTGGCCGTTGTAGTAGAGGCTGCCGAGGCGGAACTGGGCCAGCAGGTTGCCGGCATTGGCCAGGGGAAGCAGCATCTGGGCCGCCTGGGCGTGCCGGCCGGATTCGATGGCCTTGACGGCGTCGGCAAGCGGGTCGGTGGCGGCCATGGCGGGCGTCGCGGCGATGAGAAGGGCGATGAGCAGCGTTCTGGGCAGCATGTCTTAACCTTGGAAAGTTCTATGTCGGCCGTCGGCTCGCAGGTTTTGAAGTAATGTAGCGTGACCTATGCGGTCGGTACGACGGTGCAAGCGGTTAGCAAGATTTGGGCCGCTGCCTATGACGAAAGTACGGCCGGGAGATGAATATTGGATGATCGGGTCAGAACCGTGATCGACGAGAGCCAGGAGGCGCCCGAGGTGGCGCGGCGGGATTC
>DASRUX010000088.1:0-10064 GCA_035655235.1 Rhodocyclaceae bacterium
TTGAGCCGGATGCTTTTCTCCAGGAGGCGCTTGGCCTCTTCGGCCAGGGACAGGGCCGATAAGCCGCCCCGGGCTCCGGCTTCGCTGGAAACGACGATGCCTTCCCAGATCAGCACTTCCGCCGAATCCGGGTTGGCCGCGCTCAGCTGGTGCGCCTGTTCGGCCAGGGTGCGGTACAGGGCGGCTTGCTGCTTTTCCGGCTGGGCGTATTTGATGTCGGCCCATTGCTGCTGGATCGGACGAATCACCTCCTCCGGCGTCGCCGCCAGCAAGGGAGCGGAAAGCAGGAAAGCGGAAAAACCAAGGACGAGACGCTTGCAGATCGACATGGAAAGTCCTTTCACGAAACGCCGCGGGGCGACGCGTGGTGTTTGATTGTAGGCAATTTGGCGGCGAGGCCGCGATCGACGGCGGCCGGCAGGGTGCCGTTCAGCCAGGCGAAGAAGCGCTCGGGAAAGCCGACATGGCGCTCGCTCTCCCCCTGCTGCAGGGCGCTGACGATCTGCCCGGCGACGGCTTCCGGGGAATCGCTGCGATTCCCGAGCGCCCGGTTGAGCGCTTCGACCGCCGGTGAGTTGAACGGCGTGGCGATGGCCCGGGGCGCCACATAGACGACCCGGACCGGCGAGTCGGCAAGCTCCCGCCGCAGGGCCTGGGAGAAGCCGCGCAACCCGGCCTTGGCGGCGGAATAGGCAGCGAAGCCGGCAAAGGGAATGCTGCCGAAGGCCGAGCCGACATTGACGATGGCGGCCTGGGGCTGCGCTTTCAGCCACGGCAGCAGGGCGTGGGACAGGCGGATGGGCGTGGCTAGGTTGGTGGCCAGTACCTGCTCGACCTCCTGCCAGGGCTGTTCTTCCACCAGCCCGAAGGCGCCGATGCCGGCATTGTTGATCAGGACATTGACGCCGAACTCCTGGGCCAAGCCGGCGAGTCGCTCGATGTCCTCCGGGCAATTGAGGTCGGCCCGGATGGCGCTGGCCTGGCGGCCGAGTTCGTTCTGCAAGCGGGCGAGCTCTTCCCGGTTCCGCCCGGCCAGCAGCAGTTCGGCTCCCGCCGCCTTCAACCGGCGGGCCAGGGCCTGGCCGAGCCCCCCGGTGGCGCCGGTGAGCAGGATGCGGGCGTTGCTCAGTTCCATGTCGCATCCTGGCGCGGGACATTGGCACTCGGCAGCGCCCGGAAAATGTCGCCATAGAGCTTGAAGAATACCCGGGCGACCCGGCGCACTTCGGCCTGGTCGTCGGGGGGCAGCTGGTCGAGCAGTTCGGCGAGATAGCGGGTGTGTTCCTGATCCAGGGTACCGTGGGAGCGCAGATAGCTGAAGGCGGCATCCGGCAGGCCCAGGGCCTCCTGGATACGGTCGGCGGCGGTCAGGGCCAGGGCGACGCTGGTGCCTTCCAGAACGAAGACCATGCCGAAGAAGCCGGCCGGATTGCCCCGGGCGATCAGGTCGTAGGCGTAGGCCACCATCACTTCGGCGGGCAGGTCGGGATGGCTGCGCCGTACCGCCTCGGGGTCGCCGCCGGCAGCCTTGATGTCGTCGAGAATCCACTCCTCGTGGCCGATTTCTTCCTTGATGTATTCCACCACCGCCCGGCGCATCCAGGCCAGGCGGTCGGGCAGGCTGGCGCCCAGCGCCATCAGCAGCGGCGTCGTATGGCGCACATGGTGATAGGCCTGCTGGAGAAAGGCGAGATAGTTTTCACGGCTCACGCCTCCCTGCAGGCAGTCGGCGATGACCGGCGCGGCAAACAGGTGGGCGCGGTCGGCGGCGGTGCTGGCGATCAGTTCTTCATAACAGGACATTGCGGTACTCCTCTCTCGTAATGGATGGTGATTTCTGCGGCAAAGCGGTTAAGGATTTCGCTACGGACCGGACGGCCGTTGCCGGTTGCCAGGCCGTTCTGGGCGGTGAATGGGGCGGGGGAAGGGAACCAGGAGACGACCCGGGCATAGTCGGGCAGAGCCTCGTTGGCATCGGCCAGGGCCGCAGCCACCGCTTCCGTACCCGCCCCCGGCGCAGGCACCACGATGGCGGCCAGATGGGGCCGGCCGTCGCCGACGACGATGGCTTGGGCGATGGCCGGGTGGGCCAGTAGGGCCGACTCCACCCATTCCGGCGCGATATTGCGGCCGAAGGAGGTGATCAGGAGATTCTTGCGCCGGCCGGCGAGGCGCAGATGGCCTGCCGGGTCGATGTCGCCAAGATCGCCCGTCGCGAACTCGTTCTCTTCGCCCTCCTCCACCCAGGTTTCGGGCTGGCCGAGATAGCCCCGGAAGGCGGGGGTGCGGATGAACAGTTCCCCGTCCTGGACCCGGGTCCGGGCATGGCCGAGGGGGCGTCCGACGCCCTCCCCGTCGTCGCCCGGGCAGTTAAGGCTGACCACCGAGCCGCATTCGGTCAGACCATAGCCCTGGTAGGCCGGCAGGCCGCAGGCCCGCGCCCCGGCGAGCAAGGCCGGGGCAACGCGGGCGCCGCCGACGGCGACGAAACCGAGCTGAGCCGGGGCTTTCCGGCCGGTTGCCTGGAGATACAGCACCCAGACTTTGAGCAATTCCGGCACGAGAATGACGCTATCCGGGGCGGCGGCTTCCACCGCGGCCTGCAGGGAACCCGGCGCGAAGCCGGCCATGCCCTGCCAGCCGAGGGTGGCGAGGGGCGGCAGATGGATGGACATGCCGCGCATCAAGGGCGCGTAGATGCCGGCCACGTTTTCCAGGAGCAGGGACAGGGGCAGGACCGACAGATGCCGCTTCAGGGGCAAGCCGGCGAGGCGTTCGCCCACCGCCCGGGCCGTGGCGAACAGTCCGGCGGCGCTCAGGCAGACGCCCTTGGGCGTGCCGGTGCTGCCGGAAGTGAAGGAAATCTTCGCCGTTCCCGGCGGCAGGTCGATGGGGCTGACAACCCGCCGCAGCAGTTTCAATCCCTGCCAGGAGCCGGTGACCGCGAAGCCGAGATCGAGGGCGCCGATCCGTTCCGGCTGGTCGGTGAGGACGGCATCGGCGGCAGTCTGCTCCAGTGCCCAGGCCAGTTGGGCGGCGGAGAAGAAGGAGGGCAGCGGCAGGTGCGGCGTTCCGGCCTGGAGCGCCGCCAGGTCGGCAATCGCCCAGGCCGGGCTGTTGTCGGCGAGGACCGCGAGGACTCGACAACCGTTGAGCCTGGGGATAAGTATCTCGATTTCCGCGGCGACTTCCGCCGCTTGCAAGGAACGCTCCGGCCCGCACAGCAGGTTCGTCCCGGGAGGGAGGCTCGCCAGAATTCCGGTGATGTTCTCAGCCATGGCGGGCGGCCTTTTCAATGGCCAGGCGGATGCGTCCGGCGACGACGATGGGTTCGGTGTCGTAGTAGCTCCCCCAGGCCGCCGCCTGGGGCCCGAGCCGGGCAGGATTGGCCGACGCCAGGCTGAGGAGGGGCAGGCCGAGGCGGGCGAAGATGCCGACCAGCGTACGGGTGGCGGTAAAGGTCACCCATTCGAAACCCAGGCGGTCGAGGTGGCGGGCCAGGGTCAGGATGACATCGAGGCTGGCCCCCGCCCGGTGGGATGCCAGGTGGGCGGCCTCGGCGATGGATTCCCGCGGCACGGGTTGCCCCGCCAGACGCGCCACGGCGTTTTCGATGGGCTCGTCCAGATAGTTTTCCAGATAGAGGGGCTCGTCTCCGGCGCAGCGCCAGCCGGTCGCAGCCACGATTCCACCAGCATTTTCCAGCAGGGTGAGGTTGGGTGCGAAGGATGGAATCCGGGCGCCGTAGTGGCGGGAGAAGCAGGTGCGGATGAAGTCCTCGGTCCCGGCCCGGCGGGGAGAGCCTGCCAGCACATGGGTGACGGTCAGCGGCTGGCGAACCGATTGGAGCGTGTTGCGAAGCGGACGGGACATCGATGGAACCCTCGAAAGTCGATATGCCGCCAGATTAGTTTTGGCCGATTAAACGAATCTGAAAACCGGATGGGATAGGAATTTTCTTGGCGCAGCCCGTTTTCCGATCCCGGTAAACGAAAAAAGCCCGGGCCGAAGCCCGGGCTACGCACCGAGGGAGTCGTGCTTACATACTGCGCCGGTACTGCCCGCCCACTTCGTAGAGGGCACCGGTGATCTGGCCCAGGGAACAGACCTTCACCGCATCCACCAGCACGGCGAAGACGTTGCCGTTGCCGATGACGGTCTGCTTCAGCTTCTCCAGCATGGCCGGGGCCTTGTCGGCGTTGCGCTGGTGGAAGTCCCGCAGGCGGGAAATCTGGGACTGCTTTTCCTCTTCCGTGGAGCGGGCCAGCTCGATTTCCTGCTGGGCCATGCCCTTGGGGTTGAGGAAGGTGTTCACCCCGATGATGGGGTAGGAGCCGTCGTGCTTCTTGTGCTCGTAGTACAGGGACTCCTCCTGAATCTTGCCGCGCTGGTAGCCGGTCTCCATGGCGCCCAGGACGCCGCCCCGGGAGGCGATGGCCTCGAACTCCTTCAGCACCGCCTCTTCCACCAGGTCGGTCAGCTCGTCGATGACGAAGGCGCCCTGGTTGGGGTTCTCGTTCTTGGCCACGCCCCATTCCCGGTTGATGATGAGCTGGATGGCCATGGCGCGGCGCACGGATTCCTCGGTCGGGGTAGTGATGGCCTCGTCGTAGGCGTTGGTGTGCAGGCTGTTGCAGTTGTCGTAGATGGCGATCAGGGCCTGCAGCGTGGTGCGGATGTCGTTGAAGTCCATCTCCTGGGCGTGGAGCGAGCGGCCCGAGGTCTGGATGTGGTACTTGAGCTTCTGGCTGCGCTCGTTGGCCCCGTACTTGTTCTTCATGGCCACGGCCCAGATGCGCCGCGCCACCCGGCCGATGACCGAGTATTCCGGGTCCATGCCGTTGCTGAAGAAGAAGGACAGGTTGGGGGCGAAGTCGTCGATGTGCATGCCCCGGGCCAGGTAGCTCTCCACGTAGGTGAAGCCGTTGGCGAGGGTGAAGGCCAGCTGGGAGATGGGGTTCGCCCCGGCTTCGGCGATGTGGTAGCCGGAGATGGAGACGGAATAGAAGTTCTGAATCTGGTTATGGACGAAGAACTCCTGGATGTCGCCCATCATCTTCAAGGCGAATTCCGTGGAGAAGATGCAGGTGTTCTGGCCCTGGTCTTCCTTGAGGATGTCGGCCTGGACGGTGCCGCGCACGGTGGACAGCACCCATTCCCGGATTTTCTGGGCCTCGTCCTCGGTGGGCTCCCGGCCGTTGTCGGCCCGGAACTTGTCCAGCTGCTGGTCGATGGCGGTGTTGAAGAAGCAGGCCAGGATGATGGGGGCCGGGCCGTTGATGGTCATGGAGACGGAGGTGGTAGGCGCCACCAGGTCGAAGCCGTCGTACAGAACCTTCATGTCGTCCAGGGTGGCGATGGAGACGCCGGAGTTGCCGATCTTGCCGTAGATGTCCGGGCGCTCGTCCGGGTCGCAGCCGTAGAGGGTGACGGAGTCGAAGGCGGTGGACAGGCGCTTGGCCGGCATGCCCTCGGACACCTTCTTGAAGCGGCGGTTGGTGCGGAAGGCGTCGCCCTCGCCGGCGAACATGCGGGTCGGGTCCTCGTTCTCCCGCTTGAAAGCGAAGACGCCGGCGGTGAAGGGGAAGGAGCCCGGCACGTTTTCCTTCATGAGGAAGCGCAGGGTCTCGCCCTCATCGCCGAACTTGGGCAGGATGACCTTGCGGATCTTGGTGCCGGACAGGGATTCGTTGATGAGCTTGGTGCGGATTTCCTTGTCGCGGATTTTCACCACGTACTCGTCGCCGGAATAGGCCTTGACGGTATCCGGCCACATTTCCAGCAGCTTCTTGGCCTTGGGATCGAGCTGGCTGTCCTTCCAGGCGATCAGTTCGTCGAAGTCGCCAGCCGGTTTGTCGCAGCCCTTGAAGATGCCGGCGGAAATGCGCAGGGACTGGCGTTCCCGGGCAAGCGTCACCTGCTCCTCGGTGTGGGCGTGGTAGCCGCGCACGGTGTCGGCGATCTCGGCCAGGTAGCGCACCCTCTGGGCCGGGACGATGGCCCGGGAGCCGGAGGATTGCTTCACCGTCACCCGAGGCAGCTTGCCCTTGCCGAGCTTCAGGCCCTGCTCCACCAGCCGGGGCGCCAGGGCCTGGTAGAGGGCGGTCACGCCGTCGTCGTTGAAGCGGGCGGCCATGGTGCCGAACACCGGCATGTCGTCGACGGGATGGCTGAACATCTCCCGGTTGCGCTGGTACTGCTTGCGCACGTCCCGCAGGGCATCCTCGGCGCCCTTCCTGTCGAACTTGTTGATGGCCACGAAGTCCGCGAAATCCAGCATGTCGATCTTCTCCAGCTGGGAAGCGGCGCCGAACTCGGGGGTCATGACGTAGAGGGAGAGGTCCACATGGGGCACGATCGCGGCGTTGCCCTGGCCGATGCCGGAGGTTTCGACGATCACCAGGTCGAAGCCGGAAAGCTTGCAGGCGGCGACGACCTCGGGGAGCGCCACGGAAATTTCGCTGCCGGTATCGCGGGTCGCCAGGGAGCGCATGAAGATGTTGGGATGCTCGATGGCGTTCATGCGGATGCGGTCGCCCAGGAGGGCGCCGCCGGTGCGCTTGCGGGACGGGTCGATGGAGACGATGCCGACCTTGAGGCTGTCCCCCTGGTCCAGGCGGAAGCGGCGCACCAGCTCGTCGGTAAGGGAGGACTTGCCGGCGCCGCCGGTGCCGGTGATGCCCAGCACGGGCGTCTTCACCTGCTTGGCCGCGGCCACCAGGGCCTCCTTGACGGCATCGTTGCAGGCGCCGTTTTCCAGGGCGGTGATAAGGCGGGCCAGTTGGCGGCGATTGCCGGCCTTCAGCATGGCCAGCGCGGCCTCGGCGGTTTCCGGCACGCCGGCCGAGAGGGCGAAATCGGATTGCTGCACCACGTCGTTGATCATGCCCTGGAGGCCCATCTTGACGCCGTCCTCGGGGGCATAGAGGCGAGTGACGCCGTAGGCATGAAGCTCCTGGATTTCGGAAGGCACGATCACCCCGCCGCCGCCGCCGAACACCTTGATCTCCTCGCCGCCGCCTTCCTTGAGGAGGTCCATCATGTACTTGAAGAACTCCACATGGCCGCCCTGGTAGGAGGTGATGGCGATGCCCTGGACATCCTCCTGCAGCGCCGCATTGACGATCTCCTGCACCGAGCGGTTATGGCCCAGGTGGATCACCTCCGCGCCGGTGGACTGGAGAATGCGGCGCATGATGTTGATGGAGGCGTCGTGGCCGTCGAACAGGGAAGCGGCGGTGATGAAGCGGACCTTGTTAGCCGGCTTGTAGGCCGAAATCTTGTTGGCGATGGAGAGGTCGGTCATGGCGGTGGTGTCTCCGAACATAAGTTTTTAGTAACGGAATATTAGGAAGTGTTCGACCCTTTTGCCATTGCCGGCCCCGACGGCAATCGTGCAAATTCCGCCACGATGCTATCCTTGTTTTTCCAGCGGCTCGCCCACCCTCTTCCAGAGTCCCTTCACCGCCCATGCCCCAATCCTCCCTTTCCCCGCGCAGCCTGGCCACCGTCGCTCCGGGTTTTGTCATCGGCATGCTGGCCGGGCCGCTGCGGGCGGGCCGGGACACGGCGCCCCTGCTGGCCGCCGCCGGCATCGACCTTGCAGACTCCGCCACCCGCATTCCCCTCCCCCGCTACGCCGCCCTCTACAACCTCATCAACCGGGAGCTGGACGACGAAGGCTTCGGGCTGTTCAGCCAGCCCATGCGGGTGGGAAGTTTCGAATTCCTCTGCCGCAGCCTGGTGGGCGCCCCCCATCTGGCCGAGGCCCTGGACCGGGCCAGCCGCTTCCTGCGGGTGGTCCTGCCCGATCTGGCGGTGAGCCTGCGCCGGACGCCCGAGGCGGCCGAATTGCACATCGCCGAAACCCGCCCCCTGGCGGCCACCGCCGGCGATCCCGCCCGGGTCTTCGCCTTCGAATGGCTGCTGCGCCTCCTGCATGGGCTGTCCTGCTGGCTGGTGGGGCGTGGCGTCGCCCTGGACTCGGTAACCTTTCCCTATCCTCGCCCGGCCCACGCCGACGACTACGCTCTCATCTACACCGAGCACTACGATTTCGGCGGGACTGAATTGATCGCCCGCTTCCATCCCAACCTCCTGGACCTGCCCATCCGGCGGGACGAGGCCGACCTGGCCGCCTTCCTGGAGGGAGCCCCGGGCAAGCTCACCATGCTCTACCGGCGGGACCGGGAGATGGTGCTGCGGGTCCGGGACATCGTCCGGGAAGCCCTGCCCGGCAACATCGAGCAGGAGGCGGTGGCCGCCCGCCTCAACTTGTCCGCCCGGACCCTGCACCGGCGCCTGGCCGACGAGGGCTCAAGCTTCCGGGCCATCAAGGATGCCTTGAGGCGGGACCTGGCTCTGTCGCGGCTGGCCAAGAGCGACGCGTCCATTGCCGACATCGCGGCCGAACTGGGTTACGCCGACCCTTCCGCCTTCTATCGCGCCTTCATCGGCTGGACCGGCATCAATCCCCGGCAGTACCGGGAACAGACCGCCAGCCGCTGACTCCCCTGCTGCGGGCCGGCCACGGCTTGCCATTTGCGTTTTCCTTTATACCAAAGCAATATTTACATGCTGTTTGGATTGCGGAATATTCAACTGGAGACCAGCCCATGACCCCCACCAACATCCGCCTGCTGCAAGGCGAACTCGCCGCCGCCGGTTTCGACCCCGGCCCCGTCGACGGCAAGTTCGGCAACGCCACCCTGGGCGCAGTCGACCGCGCCCTGGCCGATTGGACAGCCTCCCTTTTCACCCCTGCCGATTGGCCCGCCGATTACGCCACCTTCCCCGACCAGCGGCGGACCGTGCTCGCCTTCCAGGCCTGTTGCCGCCGGGCCGGGCTCGATGCCGGCGCTCTGGATGGCTATTGGGGACCGCAAACGGAGTACGCCGCCGGCCAGCTGGCCCAATTGCGCAGCAGCGGCAAGGCGCCCACCGCCTGGCGGGACAAGACGCCCGCCGATGCCAATCCCAACGGCTGGCCCAAGGAGGCGGACGCCACCCTGCGGGCCTTCTACGGTGAACCGGGGACCAACCTGGTGTCCCTGGAGCTGCCCTATCCCCTGCGCCTTTCCTGGGATACCGCTTCCGTCGTCCGCACCACCCAGTGCCACGCCAAGGTCCGGGACAGCCTGCGCCATGTGCTGGAGCAGGTCCTGGCCCATTACGGCCAGGACAGCATCCGCAGCCTGCGGCTCGATCTCTTCGGCGGCGGCTTCAACATGCGCCAGAAGCGGGGCGGCAGCAGCATGTCGACCCACGCCTGGGGCATCGCCTTCGATTTCGATCCGGACCGCAACAAGCTGGAATGGGGCCGGGACCGGGCCGGCTTCGCCAAGGCCGATTACGACGCCTGGTGGTCCTGCTGGGAAGAACAGGGTTGGGCCAGCCTGGGCCGCCACAAGAATTACGACTGGATGCACGTCCAGGCCGCCTGCCTGTAGGCCGGCAACGCTTTTCCATTTCGACAGCCACGCCCGGCCGCCGGATCGAGGCGAGCCGCGGATCGTGGCGTATTCCCAACCTGGATACCCAAGGAAACAGGAATGACCAAGACCACGTTGTTGATTCACGGCCGGCAAAAGGACTCGTCGGTGCCGCCCCTCCCCGCCGACATCCTGGATGGCGGCACAGTGACGGTGACCGAATTCACCCTCAACCGCAGCCGGGATGCGGGGGACGTGCTGCCGGTGGAAGCCGCCGACGACGACGTGCTGGAGCTGTGCCTGCAGGGCGGCCAGCGGGTGTGGATGACGGTGGCGGACTACCGGCAGGAGCTGATCCAGGGCGGCACCGTGGATGCGGAAGGAAAGCAGTCCCTGGAGATCGCCCCCGCCCTGGAAACCCGGGGCGCCACCCGGGGCATCCTGAAGTGGGTGGTGGTCGGCTTGAAGCTGATCGGCCTCGACCTTCCCAAGCAATGCGCCGGCCTCATCGCCGCCAAGATCGACAACAAGGCCCAACTGGGGCTGTTCCACTGCCCCCTTACCGGGGATGCTGCCCAGTTGATCGAAAGGGCCGTTCCCCAGACGAACGAGCCCCTGCTGGTCTTCATCCAC
>DASRUX010000089.1:0-6599 GCA_035655235.1 Rhodocyclaceae bacterium
GCAGAAGTATTCGGTGACCTATGGCGACACCTATGTCCGGGAATGCCAGAAGCTCCTGGACGACGCCCTGGCGGGCATCACCGGCGGGGTATATGCGGTGGCGGTGGATATCAACGGCTACCTGACGGCCCACAACGCCAAGTTTTCCCGGCCCCTGACCGGCGATTACCAGACCGACCTGGCCGGCAACCGCACCTGCCGCAAGTTCGAGGCGCCCACCGAGCTGCGGGCGGCCCGCAACACCCAGCCGCTCCTGCTCCAGACCTATATCCGGGATACCGGGGAACTGCTCTGCGACATCGCTATGCCCATCCTGGTGGGCGGCCGGCATTGGGGCAACGTCCGGGTCGGTTGCGACAGCAAGGTGCTGTTGGACCTCTGATGGTAGGGGAGGCGGCGGCACCCCGAGCGGGGGCCGCCGAAGGAATTACAGCAAGGGCTGGCTGGAAACCAGGACGCCGTCTTCGTCGGCGTAAAGGTATTCACCGGGATTGAAGGTGACGCCGCCGAAGGTGACGGCGATATCCACGTCCCCCACGCCCTTCTTGATGCTCTTCTGGGGATGGGTGTTGAGGGCGCGGACGCCGATGTCCAACTGGTTGATGTCGCCGGAATCCCGGATGCAGCCATAGACCACGATGCCTTCCCAGCCGTTCTTCTTGGCCAGGATGGCGAGCTGGTCGCCCACCAGGGCGCAACGCATCGAACCGCCGCCGTCCACCACCAGCACCTTGCCCTGGCCCGGTTGGCCCAGGGCTTCCCGCACCAGGGAATTGTCCTCGAACAGCTTGAGGGTTGAGATGCGGCCGGAAAAGGCGACCCGGCCACCATAGCGCTGGAACATGGGCGCCACGACGCGGACGGTCTTGCCCAGTTCGGCCTCGAATTGGTCGCACAGATCGGGGGTTTTGAAGCTCATTGGTTTTGTCTCCCTGTTTGAACAATAAAAAAGCCATGCCGGCTTGGCATGGCTTTTCGGTTGGTTAGTCGTTTCAGACCACTTCTTCCGGCTCCTCGGCGAACACCAGTTTCACCTTGCCGTCCTTGTCCAGATCCACTGTCACATGGCCGCCGTTGGCCAGCCGGCCGAACAGCAGCTCGTCGGCCAGGGCGGAACGGATGGTGTCCTGGATGAGCCGGGACATCGGCCGCGCGCCCATGAGGGGATCGAAACCCTTGTCGGCCAGCATCTCCTTGAGGGCGGTGCTGAAGTGGGCCTCCACCTTCTTCTCGTGGAGCTGCTCCTCCAGTTGCATGAGGAACTTGTCCACCACCCGCAGGATGACATCGTGATCCAGGGAAGCGAAGGAAATGGTGGCATCCAGGCGATTCCGGAATTCCGGGGTGAATAGGCGCTTGATCTCCACCATCTCGTCCCCGGTTTCCTTGGATGCGGTGAAGCCCATGCTGGTCTTCTGCAGGTCGGCGGCGCCGGCGTTGGTGGTCATGATGATCACCACGTTGCGGAAGTCCGCCTTGCGGCCGTTGTTGTCCGTCAGGGTGCCGTGGTCCATGACCTGCAGCAGGATGTTGAAGATATCCGGATGGGCCTTTTCGATCTCATCCATGAGCAGGACGCAATAGGGCTTCTTGGTGATGGCCTCGGTCAGCAGACCGCCCTGGTCGAAGCCTACGTAGCCCGGGGGCGCGCCGATCAGGCGGGACACCGCGTGGCGTTCCATGTATTCGGACATGTCGAAGCGGATCAGCTCGACGCCCAGGCAATAGGCCAGCTGCTTGGCCACTTCCGTCTTGCCGACCCCGGTGGGACCGCTGAACAGGAAGGAGCCGATGGGCTTGCCCGGGTTGCCGAGGCCGGAGCGGGCCATCTTGATGGCCTTGGCCAGGGCGTCGATGGCCTTGTCCTGGCCGAAGACGACGGCCTTCAGGTCGCGGTCCAGGTTGCGCAAGGCTCCCCGGTCATCCACCGTCACATGCTGGGACGGGATGCGGGCGATCTTGGCGACGATTTCCTCGATGTCCTGCTTGCCAATCACCTTTTTCTGCTTGGATTTGGGCAGGATGCGCTGGGCGGCGCCGGCCTCGTCGATGACATCGATGGCCTTGTCCGGCAGGTGGCGGTCGGTGATGTAGCGGGCCGACAACTCCACGGCAGAAGACAGGGCATTGGCCGAATACTTGATGCCATGGTGGGCTTCGAAGCGGGCCTTCAGGCCCTTGAGGATTTCCACGGTCTCGGCCACCGACGGCTCGTTCACGTCGATTTTCTGGAAGCGGCGGGACAGGGCGCTATCCTTTTCGAAAATACCCCGGTATTCCGTGTAGGTTGTGGCGCCGATACAGCGCAACGCTCCCGAGGAAAGGGCCGGCTTCAGCAGGTTGGATGCATCCAGGGTGCCGCCCGAAGCGGCGCCGGCCCCGATGAGGGTATGAATCTCGTCGATGAACAGGATGGCGTTGGGATTCTCCTGCAGGGCCTTCAATACGCCCTTCAGGCGCTGCTCGAAATCGCCCCGGTACTTGGTGCCGGCCAGCAGGGCGCCCATGTCGAGGGCGTAAACATTGGCCTTGGCCAGGATCTCCGGTACATCGCTCTCCACCACCCGGCGGGCCAAGCCCTCGGCGATGGCGGTCTTGCCCACGCCGGCCTCGCCCACCAGCAGGGGGTTGTTCTTGCGGCGGCGGCAGAGAATCTGGATGACCCGCTCCAGTTCCTTGTCCCGTCCGATGAGGGGGTCGATCTTGCCCTGCAACGCCAGGGCGTTGAGGTTGATGGTGTATTGCTCCAGGGGGCCGGCCTGCTGCTGCTCGACTTCGGCCTCGGTCTCGTTTTCCACCGGGGCCTTCTGCTGGGGCACCTTGCTGATGCCGTGGGAAATGAAATTCACCACGTCCAACCGGGTGACGCCCTGTTTCTGCAGGAAATAGACGGCGTGGGAATCCTTTTCCCCATAGATGGCTACCAGCACATTGGCGCCATTGACTTCCTTCTTGCCGGAAGACTGGACGTGCAGGATCGCCCGCTGGATCACCCGTTGGAAGCCCAGGGTCGGCTGGGTGTCGATGTCATCCTCGCCGGAAACGGTGGGCGTGTGCTCGTTGATGAAATTGGTCAAGTCCTTGCGCAGCACGTCGATCTTGCCGCCGCAGGCGCGCAAAGCCTCGGCCGCCGAAGGATTGTCCAGGAGCGCCAGGAGGAGATGTTCGACGGTGATGAACTCATGGCGTTTCTGCCGCGCTTCGACAAAAGCCATGTGCAGGCTGACTTCGAGTTCCTGGGCGATCATCAGTTTTCCTCCATGACGCAAGCGAGCGGATGCTGGTGTTGGCGGGCAAAGGCACTCACTTGCTCCACTTTGGTGGCGGCAATGTCGCGGGGAAAGACTCCGCAGATCCCCCGGCCTTCGTTGTGAACTTTGAGCATAATTCGCGTCGCTTGTTCTGTATCCATGGCAAAAAAGCGCTGCAGCACGACGATGACGAAGTCCATAGGCGTGTAGTCGTCGTTGAGCAACAACACTTTGTACAATTTTGGCGGTTCCAGTCGAGTACGCTGTGCCTCGACCAGACCGCCATCCTGATGCTTGGTGGCCATGCGTTCGATTCTTATACAGTCCTTTTCATTCTGCAATAGCCGCCAGAAGCCGCACCATTGCAGCGACGCATCGTACTTTGTATATGGTGGTCGAAAGAGGATTCCTCAAGGCCGCGCCTGCCGGAATCACAAAAAATACCTGCAGATTTCCGAATTACCCTGCGAGCCGGGATGGACACGATCCGTCGGCCTGGCCAAGGCCCCGGTCGGCTCATCCGGGGGTGTAGGACCGTGCCGTTCTGGAAGAGTTCTCCATTGCTGTCAGGAAAGTCTTTTTACCCCGGATGGGTCAGCCATTCCTGTCCCTAATGGGAACTGTTTTCATTGATGCGCCCATATCGCTGGGGAGTTGACGGTTTCATTCAACTGGCGTAGAAAGCCAGTATGTTTGGATTCAAGTTGAATCAAGGCTGCCGCTGCGCACCACGGTCACTGAAGTCAAACAGGCAGTCGGGGAAACCCGTTTTATTCAGTTATTTCGTAGGAAAGTAGCAAATATGGCAACTGGCACCGTCAAGTGGTTCAACGATTCCAAAGGCTTCGGCTTTATCACCCCTGATGATGGCAGCGAAGATCTGTTCGCTCATTTCTCCGCCATCAACATGAACGGCTTCAAGACCCTGAAGGAAGGCGAGAAGGTTTCCTTCGAGGTCGTGCAAGGTCCGAAGGGCAAGCAGGCTTCAAATATCCAGCGCGCCTAATCAGGGCTCCGGATTTTTGCAAGCCCGTCCGTTTCCGGACGGGTTTTTTTACGTCCGCTTTTTGGGACGATCTTCGGAGCAATTCAGGCGACGACGATCTCGTCCCGACGCTGCTCCCCCTTGCTGTCGATCCACTGGACAGCTAGGCGATCCCCGACCCGGATGCCCCGGGCCTTGAATCCGAACAGGGGGTTCTTGGAAATCGAGGTGTTCAGCTGGCCCTCCGCCAGCATCGCGCCATTGAGGCTGACCGTGAAGGTCTGGATGAAATGGGCGGGCACCCCATGCCCGGCTTCGTCCTTCCGTTGTCCCGTCTCCATCGGGTGGGGCATGAGGATACGGATATCGGCAATTTCGCTCTGGAGCAGGACTCGCATCTTGATCGGTTCAGCCATCTTCTAGCCTCCGCAGCCGCCCAGGGTGACCTTGATCTCCCGGCTGGCGATATGAGTCTTGCCGTCGCCGGTCCTCACCACGGCCCGCACCCGGGTCGTTTCCGCCAATTTCACCTGCAGCCGGCAGAAAGGCACGGCGTTCTTGCCGAATTCGATCGCCGCGCACAGGGGCATCGGGTTCTTGTCGGAAAAGAGGGCGATGCTGCGGCTGTCCGGCAGATTGCTGGTGATCTCCACTTCCACCTTGGCGCCGTTTTCGGCGATTTCCGGCGCACTGATGACGATATTCCGGCTTTCGGGGCCCGGTTGGGCACCGTAGGCCTTGAGGGCGTCGCCGATGCCCCGGGCGGTGAAGGTGGTGCGGTTCCAGGGGGCGGCCAGGGCGCGGCCCGGAACCAGCAAACCGGCGCCGAGCAGGGGTAGCAACGCGGCCGCAGCCGTACCGCCTTTCAGCAGTTTTCTACGCAGTGGATTCATGGGTTCAGTCGGCCGCCTGCCAATGGCCCGATTTGCCGCCGGATTTTTCCAGGAGCCGGACGTTTTGGATACGCATGCCCCGGTCCACCGCCTTGCACATGTCGTAGATGGTCAGGAGTCCGACGGACACGGCGGTCAGCGCCTCCATTTCGACGCCGGTACGGCCGAAGCATTCGGCGGTAACCTCGCAATGGATTGCATGGTTGGCCTCGTCCACGGTGAAATCGGCAGCTACCCGGGTGAGGGCGATGGGATGGCAGAGGGGGATCAGGTCGCCGGTGCGCTTGGAGGCCTGGATGGCGGCGATGCGGGCGATACCCAGGACATCGCCCTTCTTGGCGCTGCCTGACAGGATGAGCCGGAGCGTCGCCGGTTCCATGCGGATGCTGCCGGCAGCCCGGGCAACCCGGGCGGTTTCGATCTTGCCGCCGACATCGACCATATGGGCTTGGCCGGCGTCGTCGAAATGGGTGAGGGGACCGCGAGTCACAGGCGTTACTTTTGGTTACGGCCTTGTCAGGCCGGCGATAACTTGGGTGCGTTATCATAGCATTATGCGTCTAACTCACCGCCTGACGGCCCTGGCTCTGGCCTTCGTTCTTGCGCTGCCTTCCCTCCATGCCGACGAATTGCCGGAACTGGGGGATGCGGCCAGCGACGACCTGTCCCTGGCGACCGAGAAGAAGATCGGCCAGCAGATCATGCATGAAATCCGCTGGCGGGATCCGTCCTACCTGGACGATCCGGACGTGGAAAGCTACCTGAATCAGCTGGGCAGCCGGCTGGCGTCGGCCAGCAGCGATCCGGCCATCGGCTTCCACTTCTTTCCGGTCAACGACCTGAGCATCAACGCCTTCGCCATGCCCGGCGGCTTCATCGGCGTCCACACGGGGCTGATCCTGTCCGCCCAGACCGAATCCGAACTGGCCGGGGTGCTGGCCCACGAAGTCTCCCACGTCACCCAGCGCCACATCGCCCGGCAGATTTCCAAGGAAAAGCAGCTGTCCATCGCCAGTATGTTGGGGATGGCGGTGGCTCTCCTGGCGGCTCGTTCCAACTCCCAGGTTGCCTCGGCGGCCATCGTCTCCGGCCAGGCGACGGCGGTTTCGGCCCAACTGGCTTTCTCCCGGGACTTCGAGCGGGAGGCTGACCGGTCCGGTTTCGAGATTCTCAGCAAGGCAGGGTTTGACGTTCGCGGCATGTCCAATTTCTTCGAGCGCCTGCAGCGGGCCGGCCGGCTCTACGAAACCAATGCCCCGGTGTACATGCGCACCCACCCCATTACCGGGGAGCGGATGTCCGACATGCAGAACCGGGAGCACCAGGTAGCCTACCGCCAGGTGCCCGACAGCGTCGATTTCCAGCTGGTCCGCGCCCGCCTGAAAGCGCAGCAGGGCACGCCGGCGGAAGCCCTCCGGGATTTCCAGGCCCTGGTGAAGGACAAGAAATTCGCCTCCGAGGCTGCCGCCC
>DASRUX010000090.1:0-20516 GCA_035655235.1 Rhodocyclaceae bacterium
TTTCCTGCTCCTCGTCCTGCTCGGCACCGCGGTCATGATCGTGGGCCTGGCCCTGTCGGGGCGGATCGTGGTCCGCCGCATCCGGGTACTGCACGGCCACGCCCAGCAATTGGCCGACGGCAAGGACAGCGGCCGGGTGGCCATCTACCGCTACGACGAGATCGGCGACCTTGCCGCCGCCTTCACCGCCATGCGGGCACAGGTCCTCTCCCGGGAAGCGGCCCTGCGCACCGCCCAGATGGAGCTGGAAGACCGGGTCGAAGCCCGTACCCAGGATCTGCGTCAAGCCAACGGGCGCCTCACTCTCTTTTCCCAGGCCGTCCAACAGAATCCGGTGGGCATCCTGATCGCCGGCACCGATGGCAAGATCGAGTACGCCAACGCCGCCTACCAGCAGATCACCGGCGACGCCCTCGCCGCCCTGGCCGGGATCCATATCTCCAGCGCCCTGCGCGGCGGCGAGGCCGTCGACATGGAGGAAGCCATCCTCATCGCCGTCAATGGCGAACGCTGTTGGGAGACCGAACGGCAGAGCCAGCGGGCCGACGGCAGCCTGTACTGGGAGCGTATACACCTGGCCGCGGTCCACGACGATACCGGCTTCGCCGCCCACCTGCTGCTATCCCGGGAAGACATCACCGAACGCCACGAGCAGCAGGAAAAGATCGCCTACCAGGCCCATTACGACAACCTCACCGGACTGCCCAACCGGGTCCTCGCCCACGACCGGCTGCTGCACACCATGGGCCACAGCCGCCGCAATGGGACCCGGGCGGCGGCCATGTACATCGACCTGGACAATTTCAAGCAGGTGAACGACACCCTGGGCCACGATGCCGGCGACACCCTGTTGCAGCAGGCCGCCGCCCGCCTCCAGGCCGCGATGCGGGACGAGGACACCGTGGCGCGCCTGGGCGGGGACGAATTCCTCATCGTCCTCAACGGCCTGGCCCACGGGGACGACACCAGCAATATCGCCGAAAAGGTCATCTCGGCCTTCGCCGCCCCCTTCCAGGTGGAGGAGCGGGAACTGGTCACCTCCCCCAGCATCGGCATCGCCATCTATCCCGACGACGGCACCGACGCCACCGAACTCCTGCGCAACGCCGACCTGGCCATGTACGAGGCCAAGGAGGCCGGCCGCAACACCTACCGCTTCTTCGACCGGAAGATGAATGCCGACGCCGTGGAGCGGATGAACCTCCTGGGCAAGCTGCGGGGCGCTGCCGAGCGGGGCGAACTGGTCCTCCACTTCCAGCCCCAGGTGGATCTGCGCACCGGGGCGGTGATCGGCGCCGAGGCCCTGCTGCGCTGGTACCACCCGGAGCTGGGCCTGGTGCCGCCGGGGCGCTTCATCCCCATCGCCGAGGACAGCGGGCTCATCGTGCCCATCGGCACCTGGGTCTTGCAGGAGGCCTGCCGCCAGGCCGTCGCCTGGCAACGGGCGGGTCTGCCGCCGGTGGTCGTCGCCGTCAATCTCTCCGCCGTCCAGTTCCGCACCCCGGACATCTACGACACGGTGGTCGCCGCCCTGGCGGAAAGCGGCTTGGACGCCCGCTGGCTGGAGCTGGAAATCACCGAATCCATCCTTATCCGGGACACCGAATCGGTCCTGGAAAAAGCCACCCGCTTGAAGGAACTGGGACTGAAGCTGTCCATCGACGATTTCGGCACGGGCTACTCCAGCCTGTCGTACTTGAAGCGCTTCCCGGTGGACAAGCTCAAGGTGGATCGCTCCTTCGTCCGGGACATGGCCACCGATCCGGAAGACGCGGCCCTGGTCCAGGCCATCGTCCAGATGGCCAAGACCTTGGGATTGAAGACCATCGCCGAGGGGGTCGAAACCCAGCCCGTTCTGGACCACCTCCGCCTGTCCGACTGTGACGAGGTGCAAGGTTTCTTCTTCGGCAGGCCCATGCCGGCCGAGGATTTCGAGACTTATCTCCTGCGCCGGCCCCACCGGGCCGCGGAACCGCAGATGACCACCACCCTGCTGTCCTGATCAGGCAACGCCCAGCAGTTCCGTATCCTCGTGGGCGTAGGCCGGCGAACAGCAGCACAGGAGCTTGAGGGGCCCCCGCCCCGTCGCCTCGATACAGTGGGGCGTCCCCGGCGGAATGCCGACGGTGTCGCCGGTCTGCACGGGAAAGCGCTCGTTCCCCAGGGTCATGACGCCCTCGCCGGCGGTGATGTGGTACAGCTCCTCCGTGACCCCATGACGATGGAGCAAGGTCCGGCAGCCGGCGGGAACGGTGGCTTCCGCCAGGCTCTGGGCCCGGTTGCCGTGGACCAGGGGATGCATCAGCTCGCGGATTTCCGAACCGTCCTTGGTGATATAAGGCGCCACCGTGGCGTAACTTTGCCGCATTCCCCACTCCCTAACCGTTGAATTCCCTGCCCTGGCGGATTTCCCGCACGATGCCGGCGCGGATGACGAAATCGCCGAAACGCTCCCCGGCCAGGCGCTCCACCGCATACCGGCGCAGGATGGGGACCAGGGCTGCCATGATCTGCTCTTCCCCCACGTTTTCCAGGTACAGGCTGTTGAGGCGCTGGCCGTGGAAGCCGCCGCCCAGGTAGAGATTATATTTGCCGGGCCCCCGACCGCTGAAGCCGATCTCGGCGATGTAGGGCCGGGAGCAGCCGTTGGGGCAGCCGCTCATGCGGACCGTAATCGGCGTTTCGGACAAGCCGCACTCCGCCAGGACCGCCTCAAGTTTGCTCACCAGATCGGGCAGGTAACGCTCGCTCTCGGCCATGGCCAACCCGCAGGTGGGCAGCGCCACGCAGGCCATGGCGTTCTGGCGCAGCAGGCCCGGCCGGCGGTCCAGGCCGTATTCCGCCAGCAGGGAGGATATCCAGGCCCGCTGCTCCGGGGCGATGTAGGCGATGATCAGGTTCTGGTTGGGGGTGAGGCGGAAATCGCCGCCGTGGATGCGGGCGATCTCCCTCAAGCCGGCCATCTTCGCGTCCCGCACCCGGCCGTTCTCCACGAACAGGGTGTAGTGGGAAGCGCCGTCGGCTCCCGAGGTCCAGCCGATGGGGTCGCAGTTGGTTTCGAAGCTGAAGGGCCTGGGCGCTTCCAGGGACTCCCCGAGGCGGCGCTCCAGCTCGGCCTTGAACCAGTCGATGCCCCGGTCGTCCAGGGTGTATTTGAAGCGGGCATGCTTGCGATCCACCCGATCCCCGTAATCCCGCTGGATGCCCACCACCGCCTCGGCCACCGCCACCACCTGCTGGGGCGGGCAGAAGCCGATGACATCGGCCAGCCGGGGATAGGTGGCCGGCTCCCGGTCCGTGCGCCCCATGCCGCCGCCGACGCTGACATTGAATCCCGCCAGCGCATCTCCGTCGGCGATGGCGATGAAGCCCAGGTCCTGGGCATAGACATCCACGTCGTTCCAGGGCGGGACGGCGAAGACGATCTTGAACTTGCGGGGCAGATAGGTGGGGCCGTAGATGGGCTCCTCCTCCCCGCCCGCCACCGGCTCCTGGTCCAGCCAGATTTCATGGTAGGCCCGGCTGCGGGGCGAGAACCGGTCGCTCAGCTCCTTGGCGAGTTCGTGGAGCCGGCCATGGAAAGGCACGGGATAGGGGGAGCAGAGCACTCCCCGGTTCACGTCACCGCAGGTGCCCCGGGTGTCCAGCAGGGCCGCATGGATACCCCGTAAGGTCGGCTTGAGATTGCCCTTGAGGACCCCGTGGAACTGGAAGGTCTGCCGGGTGGTGAGGCGCAGGGTACCGTTGCCGTAGTGGCAGGCCAGCTCGTCCAGGCGCAGCCACTGCCAGGGCTGGCACACGCCGCCGGGCAGGCGCAGGCGCACCATGAATTCATAGGCGGGCTCCAGCTTCTGGTGCCGGCGCTCATCCCGGAGGTCCCGGTCGTCCTGCTGGTAGATGCCGTGGAACTTGAGGAGCTGGGTATCCTCGCCGGGGATGGCGCCGGTCAGCGGGTCCGCCAGGCCGTCGGCGATGCCCCCCCGCAGGAAGCGGCTGCCGGCCTTGAGGGCTTCGGCCGGATTGAGATTTTCCATGGGCTGGGAGAGGTCGCGGCTACGGTCCATGTGGAACCCTCAGTACACATCCCGCTGGTAGCGCCGCTCCTTGTGGAGGCGCTTCAGGTATTCCTCCGCCGCCTCGGCGTCCATGCCGCCCTCCCGGACGACGATGGCGGCCAAGGCCCGGTGAACATCCGGGGCCATGTGGCTCGCGTCGCCGCAGACGTAGAGACAAGCGCCCTCCTCCAGCCAGGCGAAGACCTCCTTGCCCTTCTCCAGCAGGCGGTGCTGGACATAGACCTTCTCCGCCTGGTCCCGGGAAAAGGCCACGTCCATGCGAGTCAGCAGCCCGTCCTTGAGGAAGCGCTGCCATTCCACCTGATAGAGGAAATCGGTGCGGAAGCGGCGGTCGCCGAAGAAAAGCCAGTTGCGCCCCTTCGCCCCCCGGGCTTGCCGCTCCTGGAGGAAGGCCCGGAACGGCGCCACGCCGGTGCCGGCGCCGACCATGATGAGGGGAACGGAATCATCCGCCGGCAGCCGGAAATTCTTGTTGGAGGACACATACACTGGCACCTTGCCGTCGCTGCCCACCCGATCGGCCAGATACGCCGATGCCAGCCCCTGGCGCTTGCGTCCGTGGCTGTGATAGCGGACTACGGCGACGGTCAGGTGGGCTTCCTCCGGATAGGCTGCGGCGCTGGAAGCGAGGGAATAGAGCCGAGGCTGCATCTTCCGCAACATGGCCGCGAATGCCTTCCCATCCAGCCCCCGGGCGGGAAACTCGGTAACCACGTCGATCACCTGCCGGCCGGCCATGTACTGCCGGAGATCCGCCTGCTTCCCAGGAGCCGCCAGGGCACCCAGGGGCTCCGCCGCCGCAGCCTCACCATAGGCGCCGATAAAGCCCGGCGTCAGGGCGGTGATTTCGTAGCGGCGGGTCAGGGCCTCGGCCAGGGGAATCTCTCCGTCTTCCTGGGCCAGGGGTTCATCCGGACGCAAGTCCAGGGCGGCCAGCAGCTCGGCCACCAGGGCGGGATCGTTCTCCGGCAGGACCCCCAGGGAATCCCCCGGCTCCCACGCCAGCCCCGATCCGGCCAGGGAAAGCTCGATGTGGCGCGTCTCCTTTTCGGAGCCCCGGCCGTTGAGGATGAGGTTTTCCATGACTGTGGCGGCAAAGGGATGGTGGGCGTCGAACTGGGCGTCCTGAACCAGCAGGCTAGGCGGAGCCGCCGCAGCCGCCTGGGCGGGCACTTCCCGGGCAAACTGTTCCAGCACCTCGTCGAGCCAGGCATCGGCCTTGGCTTCGTAATCCACGTCGCAGTCGGCCCGACCTTGGATTCGTTGGGCACCGAGGGCTTCCAGCCGCTGATCGAGGTCCTTTCCGGTCTGGCAAAAGCGCTCGTAGGTGGAATCCCCGAGTCCCAGCACCGCGAATTTCAGCCCCTCCAGCCGGGGCGCCTTGCGGCCCATGACTAAATCGTAGAAATCCACCGCAGCGGGAGGCGGGTCGCCGTCCCCATGGGTGCTGGCGATGACCAGCAGCTGGCCGACCTCGTGGAATTCCTGGAGGCGGAAATCGTCCATGGCCATATTGCGGACCGCCAACCCGCGGGCAGCCGCCTTCTTCTCCGCCAGCCGGGCCAGGCCAGCGCCGTGGCCGGTTTCCGAACCGTAGAGGATGAGCAGGGCCGGCCGGACCGGGCTCGGAACCGCCTGAACGGCATGGCGGGCGAAGCTCGCCAGATAGCCGCTGATCCACAGGGCTTCATCGGGGGAAAGGGTTTTCACCAGGGCTTCCAGCTGCCTGGCGTGCTCCGGCGTCAGGGTCATGCCGGGCAGAACGGGGCGTGCGGTCATGGGTTGGCGCGCCGGCTCGCGG
Organism: Rhodocyclaceae bacterium; assembly: GCA_035655235.1. GTDB lineage: Bacteria > Pseudomonadota > Gammaproteobacteria > Burkholderiales > Rhodocyclaceae > JAGTRP01. The sequence goes on from DASRUX010000090.1 coordinate 5,878, forward strand.
CGGCACGAAAGAGAGGAACAACCCGTTTAGGCACGCCCCTACCCGCGGGCGTTCCGCGGGGAAGCGCTGCCGGCTGCTGGACCGCCCGGTCCCGCGGCCGGCCTTCAAGCTCAGTAGCTGTAGCCCGTCGCGACGTTGCCGCCGACGATGCTGCCGATCACCGCGCCGGCAGCGGTGGCCACGACCCGGCCGGTACCGCGGCCGACCTGGTTGCCGATGACGCCGCCGGCCACGGCGCCGATGGCCTGGCCCATGACCCGGTTGCCGCCGTAGCCCGAGGAATAGGCGGGAGCCGGCGCGTAACTGGGCTGAGCCTGGTAGTAGACCGGACGGTCGCGATAGACCACTTGCTCCCGATAGACCACTTGGGGCGGCGCCTGATAGACGACGGCGGGGGGAGCCTGGTACACCACCGGGGGCGCCATATAGACGGGCTCGACCATCACGCGATCATAGCCGTGGCGATGATGGCGCCAGTGGTCGCCGTCATCCCAACCGCCATGGGCAAAGGCATTGGCACTGAAGGCAGCGGTGGCGACCAGGGCCGGAATCCAGAACTTGTTCATCTTTCTCTCCTTACGAGTAGCAGTGCGACCTGCTCTATGGCCACACTGTAGGGGCCGGCCGTGCCGCATGCTGTAAGGAACTGTAATGAATTGTGTCCGCCCTCCTTCCCCGTCCAGCTGACCGGAATTTTCGCCGACGCCATCACCGCCGCAGCGAAGCGCGCAAGAACCGGCTGAAACCACCGGTTTTTTTCAGTTCACCGGAACTACACCCGCCCTGGCATACCCAAAAACAGGTCTGCTTCATTCTTGCATCGTAATGCGGCCCCAACGACCGGCACAGGTCATCCGCTTAACTTTCGTCTTCGGCGCCCTGGTGGCACGAGCGCTTGCGTTCGCCTTTGGGCGCGGGCTCCCGGCCGGGTTCCCAGAAACAGCCGCTCCCGATGCGGCGTCCATTAAAAGGAGATAAGCATGTCTGACTATATGAGCGACCCCATGGTGAAGTCGGCCGAGAACAAGACCGAAACCATGGCGGCCGATGCCTCGCAAATGATGAACACCGCCCAGGAAAAGGTTTCCGAACGCTACAACGCCGCCCGGGACAAGCTGAAGGAGCACTGGGCCGTCGCCAAGGACGACCTGGATGTGCTGAAGCAAAAGGCCATCGACTATTCCCAGACCGCGGCCCGGGCCACCAACACCTTTGCCCACGACCATCCGTGGACCACGGCCGGGGCAGCGGTGGGCGTCGGGGCGCTGATCGGCTGGCTGGTGACCCGCCGTAGCGACATGCCCCGGTCTTCGCGCTGAAGTCGGCCTTCGTCTCCGAAGCGCTGAAGACATTCAAGAGGATCGCAGCCGGCCTTGGCCGGCCGCCATCCCGCAACAAGGGTTTCGACGGGGCGACCAACGGGAGTGACGGATGACCCAACTGACCAAAGACCAAGTCCAAGAATTGAAGGATGCGCTGCAGCGTCGCCGGGATGCCCTGCGCGGCCAGATCATGGAAGTCCTGGAGCGCACGGGCGAACATCCCTACGGCGAACTGGCGGGAATCCCCGACCTGGGCGATGCCTCGGTGGCCGATCTTCTGGTGGACCTGGACAACGCCATGGTCCATCGGGACGTGGAAGAGATCCGGGAAATCGAGGCTGCCCTGGAACGCATGGACCGGAACGACTACGGCAATTGCATCGACTGCGGGCTGACCATCGACTTCGAGCGTCTTCAGGTATTCCCCGCAGCCAAGCGCTGTCTGCCCTGCCAGGGGCAGCACGAGAAAACTCACATCCATGACACAACGCCCACCTTGTGACCTATCCGGGTTGGCCGATGGATTGGATCAACCGGAATTGGAGGTGGCATTGTGATCGGTGATGAAGGATTTTTGAAAAGGGTGCAGGCGGCCATCGAGGGCGAACCCCGCATCAGGAGCCGCTCTTCCCCCCTGCACATGGAAGTGAAGGACAATTGCCTGGTCATCGACGGCGATGTGGACAGCGTGGCCGCCAAGCGGCTGGCGGTCCACCTGGCGGCCCAGGCCGACGGCCTGGATACCGTCGAAGACCAGCTCTGCGTCGTTCCCGCCGAACAGCGGACCGACGGGGAGATTCTCGACTCCTATACCCAGCTGATCCTCGGCCAGATCGACCTCAAGAACTGCGCCATCAGCCGCTCCGCCAAGGGGGAGACCGAATCGCTGCACCAGACCCAGGACGACGACCGGAGCGGCGAGTTCACCTTTTCGGTGAGCGACGGGGTCATGAACCTGGACGGTTTCGTCATCAGCCTGTCCCACAAGCGCATCGCCGAGGTGCTGGCCTGGTGGGTGCCGGGCTGCCGCAACGTCATCAACCGCCTGGCGGTCATTCCCGCCGAAATGGACTGCGACGACGAGGTGAGCGACGCCGTCCGCCTGGCCCTGGAAATGGACCCCCTGCTGGCCCATGCCGACCAGATCAACCTGACCACCCACAGCGGCATCGTGACCATGCAGGGTGTCATCGCCACCGAAGAAGAAAGGCAGATGGCGGAGTTCGACGCCTGGTGCGTCCTGGGCGTCAGCGATGTCAACAATCGTCTGGAAGTCAGGAAGTAGTTGCGGGGCCGTCGCCGATCCCGTTGCACCTTTGGAGGCTTCCATGGGAAAACGTTCCAAGGCCTCAGGCCAGCATCCCGTTCGCCTTGACCGCCTGGTCGAGGATGGCAAGCACGACGCCTACCGGCCGGCCATGAAGCCGCCCGAGCCCACGGTTTGCCCTCAATGCCATGTCGTCTTCCGGGATGGCCGCTGGACCTGGGCGGAAGCGCCCCCAAATGCGAGACAGTCCTTCTGCCCCGCCTGCCGACGCATCCAGGACCAGTTTCCTGTGGGCTTCGTGCATGTCTCCGGCGATTACTTCATGCAGCACCGGGACGAACTGGAACGCCTGATCGAGTCCGAATCGGAAAAGGAGCAGTCCGAACACCCGCTGGAACGCATCATGGAAAAGGAGCCGGCCGACGGCGGCATGGTGGTCACCACCACCGGCATCCACCTGGCCCGCCGCCTGGGGGAAGCCCTGCACCGGGCCTGCCATGGCGAACTCAATTTCCATTACAGCGATGCGGAGAACCTGGTGCGGGTGTATTGGCATCGCTGACTACGGGGCCGTGAAACCCGGCGCCTCCGGAATCGATCCAAGTCTGTGCAGGAGGTAAGAGATCATGCGCTACGGACCGCCGGCCAACCAGGGAAAACAGGATACGGGCTACGTTTCCGAATTCACCGACTTCATGACCCACTTCCTAAAGGAACACCCGGAGGAGGTGCGGGAACAGCGTACGGGATGGTTCCTCTACTGGGATCACAAGCCTCACCGCTCTCTCCAGGACTTGGCAGACCAGGAAAGCGTGCCGGACGACCGCTACGGCTTCGATTACTCCGCTTGGCACGCCCGGAGCAACACTCCCAAGAACAACTCCTGAAGGTCGTCGATGGCCATGCAATTCCCCATTCCTTCGGGAACTGGCCTTGTTGTTCGGCTCCAGGAAAAGTAAAAGATTGTTTCCCTCCTTGAACTGGATGGCATACTGGGCATACTAGAAGAAAGCCTAGATTTCCGGGGAAATCCATGAAACTGTCCAAACTGCCCATCGCCCTGCTGCTGGTCGGGATGGCAGTGGGGGCCGCAAGCCCGAGTTGGGCCCATGGCGGAAGCCGCCACCACGGCACCCGCGTCGGCGTCGGCATCTCCATCGGCGCTCCATTGTGGCCTTGGTACGATCCCTTCTACCGCCCCTACTATCCACCCGCTGTCGTGGCCGTGCCGGTCGCCCCGCCACCGCCCGTCGTCTATATCGAACAGCAGCCTGAGACGCCCGCGCCCCAGAGCTATTGGTACTACTGCAACAGTTCCAGGACCTACTACCCTTACGTGCAGCAATGCCCGGAAGGCTGGCAGAAGGTCATGCCCCGCCCACCGTCCTGATATAACCCATGGAGCTTATGTATGCCCGCCCTTAAGCGGATTCTTCCTGTCGCCAGCATCCTTCTCTTGGGAGCATGCGTCACGTATCCCACCGGCCCGAGCGTGATGGTATTGCCGGGCACGGGGAAGAGCTTCGAGCAATTCCGCTTTGACGATTCCCTCTGCCGCCAATTTGCCGTCGAGCAGTCGGGAGGCCGGGCTGCGGGCCAGGCGGCCAGCGATAGCATGGCCCGTAGCGCGGTCGCCGGCACTGCCATCGGCGCCATCGCCGGCGCGGCCATCGGTGGAAACCAGGGGGCCGGCGTCGGTGCGGGTACGGGCCTGCTGGTGGGGAGTATGGCCGGATCGTCTGCCGGCGATACGTCGGCCTACGGCGCCCAGCGCCGCTTCGACCACGCCTTCATCCAGTGCATGTATGCCAAGGGACACCGGGTGCCGGTGTCAGGGCAATTCACGGTGGCGCCGCCGGCACCTCCGCCGCCGCCCGCTGCTACGACGGCGCCTCCTCCTCCGCCCCCGCCAGCGCCAGCCGCACCGCGCTGAGTTGCGGAACGAAGGCCTCTCTTAGGAGAGGTCTTCTTTCTTGATGGCCGGCAGGCGGATCACGCCAATGCCTTCGTCCTGCAGGGCCTCGTATTCCTCGTCCGTGGTCTGGCCGCGGATGGGCCGTTCCGGCGCTTCTTTGTAATGGATGCGCCGTGCCTCTTCGGCAAAGGAATGGCCCACGTCTTCGCTCACCGTCATCATCAGGTTGGCCAGTTGCCGATACAGCGCCATGGCCTGGGACCCGACCGGCATGGCAGCCGCCACCGCTTGCTGCTCCTGCATCGGCACGGTTTCCACCGTATCCCGGGGAGAAGAGGAAATGGCAACCGCCGACGGCACCCGGCGCACCACTTCGCTATCGCACTGGGGGCAAGTCACGAGACGTTGCTCCAGTTGGGATTCGAAGTCTTCGGCGCTGCGGAACCAGCCCTCGAAACGGTGCTGGCTGTCGCAGCAAAGGTCATAAATGATCATCTGGAAATCCTGTGGCGCTGCTGGTGCCCGGAATCGGACTCGAACCGACAAGCCTTGCGGCGGCGGATTTTAAGTCCGCTGTGTTTACCAATTTCACCATCCGGGCGGGCGGATTAACTAATTTTCGGTCGTCAGATGCGAAAAAGGGAAAGCGCTTTGCGCTTTCCCTTCTTAACTGGAGCGGCAGAAGAGTCTCGAACTCTCGACCTCAACCTTGGCAAGGTTGCGCTCTACCAACTGAGCTACTGCCGCACAATTCTGGAGGCGCGAGCCGGAGTCGAACCGACCTACACGGATTTGCAATCCGGTGCATAACCGCTTTGCTATCGCGCCGTGCCTAAATCGCACCTTACAACTTCAAGAGGAAAGCCACAACGCTTTCCCCAGCAAAACTGGAGCGGCAGAAGAGTCTCGAACTCTCGACCTCAACCTTGGCAAGGTTGCGCTCTACCAACTGAGCTACTGCCGCATCGAACAGGCGCGCATTATAGACGCTGCCGGGATATTGTCAACCGCGATCCCCGCTTCGCTGCACGATCTCCGGCCAGGCCATGCGCAGGTAATATCCCATCGACCACAGGGTCAGGAGCGCCGCAACCCAGATCAGGGCCGTCCCGTAGAACATGGTATCGGTCCCCTGGATGGGGGCATGAAAAAGCAGCAGCGGGATGGCCATCATCTGGGCCGTAGTCTTAATCTTGCCCAGCATGGATACCGCCACGCTCTTGGAAGCGCCGATCTTGGCCATCCACTCCCGCAGGGCGGAAATGGTGATTTCCCGACCGATGATGATGGAGGCGACGATGGCATCCACCCGATCCAACTGTACCAGCACGATGAGGGCCGCAGCCACCATGAGCTTGTCGGCTACAGGATCGAGGAAGGCGCCAAAGGCCGAAGTCTGGTTGAGGCGCCGGGCCAGGTAGCCATCGGCCCAGTCGGTGAGCGCCGCGGCAATGAAGATCAGGGTGGCGGCGACATTGCGTTCGTGCGGGGTGACCCAGCTCTCGGGCACGTAGTAGGCGGCGATCAGCAGCGGGATGGCGACGATGCGCAGCCAGGTCAGGAGAATGGGCAGGTTGAATGGCATTAATGCAATGCAGCGTATATTTTTTCGGCTAGGTCCCGGCTGACGCCGGGCACTGCCGCCAGTTGATCGATGCTCGCGCCTAGAACCCCCTGCAAGCCGCCGAACCGGGCGACCAGTGCCTTTCTCCGGGCCGGGCCGACACCGGGAATATTCTCCAATGTCGACGTCTTGCGGGCCTTGCCCCGTTGGGCACGGTGGCCGGATATGGCAAACCGGTGAGCCTCGTCCCGTATTTCCTGGATCAGGTGCAGCGCCGGATGTTCCGGCGGCAATTGTAGCGGTTCCCTCCCCTCCGGGAAAATCAGGGTTTCCAGCCCGGGCTTTCTTTCTTCCCCCTTGGCCACCCCGAGCATCGGGATACTGGTGAGGCCCAGGTCGGCCAGGGCGCTCCAGGCGGAACCCACCTGCCCCTTGCCGCCGTCGATGAGGATCAGGTCCGGGGCCGTGCCCTCCCCTTCCGCCAGACTGTCGTAGCGGCGGGTCACCGCCTGGCGCATGGCGGCGTAATCGTCGCCAGGCTGGATGCCCCGGATGTTATAGCGACGGTATTCGGATTTCCGCATGCCGTTACCGTGATACACCACGCAGGACGCCATGGCGGCCTCCCCCTGGGTATGGCTGATGTCGAAACACTCGATGCGCTGGAGCGGATCGGCGAGCCCCAGAGCCTCCTGCAGGGCGGCCAACCGGTGCTCCTGCAGGGCCGTCGCCTGGCTGCGGGCGGCGATGGCGAGCTTGGCGTTCTGGATGGCCATTTCCACCCACATGCGGTGGGAGACGGCTCGTGCCTCCTGGATGGGAACCGAACGCCCGACCATCTGGGCCAGCATGGCGGCGGCTTCGCCCTCCTCGTCCTCGGCAGGCAACGGGCTTGCCAGGATGCGGGCCGGGGCGGGATGGGCCGAATAGTGCTGGAGCAGGAAGGCCGCCACCGCCTCGGCCGGAGAGGAGTCTCCGGCATTGGTCGGAAACTGGGGGCGATCCCCCAGATGCCGCCCGCCCCGCACCATGGCGAGATTGACGCACAGCTGTCCGCCTTCCCGGATGGCTACGACCACGTCCGCATCTTCGCCCTTGCTGCTGGAGACGTATTGCTTTTCCTGGACTTGGCGCAGGGACTGGATTTGATCTCGATAGATGGCGGCCTGTTCGAAGGCCAGGCGCATGGACGCCTCGTCCATGGCCTCGGTGAGGCGACGGATCACCTCCTGCTGCTTGCCGAGGAGGAACAGGGCGGCGAGTTGGATATCCTCGGCGTAAGCCTCCGGCGAAATGAGATCGACGCAAGGCCCGCTGCAACGCTTGATCTGGTATAGGAGACAGGGGCGGGACCGGTTGGCGAAGACGGTATCCTCGCAAGTCCGCAGCCGGAACATCTTCTGGAGAAGATGGATGCTGTCCCTGACCGCCCAACTGGAGGGAAACGGCCCGAAATAGTCTGCCCGACGATCCGGATTGCCGCGATAGAAGGCGAGCCGTGGATACTTTCCCCGGGTCAGGATGATGTAGGGGTAGGACTTGTCGTCGCGGAACAGGATGTTATACCGCGGCGACAGGGACTTGATGAGGTTGTTTTCAAGCAGCAGCGCCTCCGCCTCGGACCGGGTGACAGTGGTCTCGATGGTGGCGATCTGGCTCACCATGTGGGCGATGCGGGGGCTGGAAAGGTTGTCCCGGAAATAGGACGAAACCCGCTTCTTCAGGTTCTTGGCCTTGCCGACATAGAGAACGGTCCCGTCCTCTCCCAGCATGCGATACACGCCGGGCAGGTCGGGCAAGGTGGCGAGGAAGGCCTTGGCGTCGAAACTCATTCGTCCAGATAGCGGCGGATGCCCTCGAAGACCGCCTCGAAGCTTTCCCGGCTGAGGCGCCCCGTCCGCCAGTTGTATCCACTGCAATGGTAGCTGTCGAAGAGCACGATGCCCCCCGGCAGGGTGTGCCGGACGTTGTGCCCGAACACATAATCCTTGGGCTTCTGACCATAGGCCCAGAGGACGCTCTGGTGGGCGATGGCGCCGAGGGCCAGGATGACCTTAAGATTCGGCATGGCGGCAAGCTCTGCCTTCAGGTAGCCGTTGCACTGGCGGATTTCCGCCGTAGTGGGCTTGTTGGCCGGCGGCAGGCAGCGGACGGCGTTGGTGATCCGGCAATCCGACAGGTGCATGGCCGGATTGGCCCAGCCGGTGGCATCCAGAGGCTCGGGCACGCTGGCGAAGCCGAAACGATGGAGCGCCGGATAGAGCAGCTCTCCGGCCACGTCACCCGAAAACGGCCGGCCAGTCCGGTTGGCCCCCCGCTCACCGGGGGCGAGGCCGATCACCACGAAGCGGGAACTCAATTCACCGAAGGGAGGAACAGGATAGGCATGCCACGTCGGCTCCCGAAGGCGGATGGCTGCCAAGTGTTCGGCCAGGCGCGGACAGGCGGTGCAATGGGCGGGATGAACGAATGTAGTCATCGGCTGATGTTAACATGGCGGCCATGCAGCCACATTGGGACATTTTCTGCCGGGTCATCGACAACTACGGAGACATCGGCGTGTGCTGGCGGCTTGCCCGTCAGCTTAGGGCCGAATACGGGCTGGCGGTTCGCCTGTGGGTGGATGAACCGGCCACGTTGAAGTCCCTATGTCCGGGTTTCGACCCCGGCCACCCCTGCCAAACCATCGATGGGGTCGAAGTCCGGCATTGGACCGCCCCCTTTCCGGCGGCAGAAGCGGCCGATGTGGTCATTGAAGCCTTCGCCTGCGACCTGCCCGCCGGCTATCTGCAGGCCATGGCCGGCCGGCCGCGCAAACCTCGCTGGATCAATCTCGAATACCTGTCGGCCGAGGACTGGGTGGAAGACTGTCACGGCATGGCCTCGCCCCACCCTTCCCTGCCCCTCACCAAGCATTTTTTCTTCCCCGGCTTCACGCCCCGGACCGGCGGCCTGCTGCGGGAAAAAGGGTTGCTGGAACGGAGGGATGCCTTCATCTCCACCCTCCCCGCCCGCGACGCCGTCGAAGTCAGCCTGTTCTGCTACGACACTGCCCCGGTCGGCGAACTGATCGATGCCTGGGCATCGGGAAAACAGCCGATCCGCTGCCACGTGCCTCCTGGCAAGCCCTTGGCTGCCGTCCAGCGCCATGTGGGCAGCGGTGGACCATGGCGGCGGGGAAATCTGGAACTGCTGCCGACCCCCTTCGTCGCCCAGGCGGATTTCGACCAACTGCTGTGGCAATGCGACATCAACTTCGTCCGTGGCGAGGATTCCTTCGTCCGCGCTCAATGGGCCGGGAAGCCCTTCGTCTGGCACATCTATCCCCAGCAGGACGACGCCCACCTGACCAAGCTCGACGCTTTCCTGGCCCGCTACGCCGCTTCCCTGCCGGCCGCCGCGGCAAACGCCGTGACCGGCGTTTTCCACGCCTGGAACAACGGTACCGGCCTGGGAACCGCCTGGCATGCCTTCATGGCCCAACGCCCTACCCTGGAACGACATAGCCGCCACTGGGCCGAAGCCCTCGCCCAGCAGAACGACCTGGCGGCAAACCTCGTCAAATTCTGCGACGTTAAGTTATAATTTAACGTTTTTCTATTTTTAAGCTTTCGGGACATCCAGAATGAAGACCGCTCAAGAACTCCGCTCCGGCAACGTCATCATGGTCGGCAGCGACCCGCTGGTGGTGCAAAAGGCCGAATACAACAAGTCCGGCCGCAACGCCGCCGTGGTCAAGATGAAGCTCAAGAACCTGCTGACCGGCGCTCCGTCCGAATCCGTCTACAAGGCTGACGACAAGTTCGAGCAGGTCATCCTCGACAAGAAGGAAGTGACCTACTCCTACTTCGCCGATCCCATGTACGTGTTCATGGACGCCGAGTACAACCAGTACGAAGTGGAAGCCGAGAACATGGTCGACGCTCTCAAGTACCTGGAAGACGGCCTGGCTTGCGAAGTGGTCTTCTACAACGGCAAGGCGATCTCCGTCGAACTGCCCAACTCCGTGGTCCGTGAAGTGGTCTACACCGAGCCCGCCGTCAAGGGCGACACCTCCGGCAAGGTCATGAAGCCCGCCAAGCTGGCCACCGGCTTCGAACTGCCGGTCCCGGCCTTCGTGGAAATCGGCGACAAGATCGAAATCGACACCCGCACCGACGAGTACCGCTCCCGCGTCAAGTAATCGCTTTTCACCGGGTACGAAAAAGGGCAGCTTCGGCTGCCCTTTCTGTTTTCAGGCCACCAGGCTCGATGTCGCCTGTACGGCCGCCTGATATCCGCCATCTGCGAGCAGATCCGGCCAGACGGGAGCCGGGGTAGCCGGCACTAGATTCTCGATACGCCGACTGCGGGCCGAAGCCCGGGCCGCATCTTCCGTCGGACGCCATTTTTCCAGCACCTCGCCCACCGAATCCGGCGCATTGCAGAGCAGCAGCATGTCGCAGCCGGCACGATGGGCCGCCTCCACGCGATCCACCACACCACCGACGACGCTGGCCCCCTCCATGGACAAATCGTCGCTGAAAATGACGCCATCGAACTTCACGTCATTTCTTAAATAATTTATCCATACATTTGAAAATCCTGCCGTTTTTCCATCGACCGCAGGATAGGTCACATGGGCGGGCATGACCGCATCCAGGACCAGCTGCCGATAGGGCGCGATGTCCTCCTGCAGTTCATGGAAGGAACGCTCATCCACTGGTATGGCGACATGGGAATCCGCTTCCACATGGCCATGCCCTGGGAAGTGCTTGCCGCAGGCGGCCATTCCCGCCTGACGCAGCCCCTCGATCAACGCCCCGGCAAGCCGGGCAACAACCTCCGGGCGGCGATGGAAGGAACGCGCGCCGATGACGGTGGAACAGCCGTAATCCAGGTCCAGGACCGGCGTGAAGGAAAGATCGACGCCCCGGGCTCGCAGTTCGGCGGCCAAGACATAGCCCACTTGCCTCGCCTTGTTCAGCGCAGATTCGGCATCCTGCTCCCAGGCGGCCCCCAGGGCGCTCATGGCTGGGAGACGGGTGAATCCCTCACGGAAACGTTGAACCCGCCCGCCCTCATGGTCCACCGCGATGAGTAGCCGGGGACTGCGCAGTCCGTGAATTTCGGCGGTCAATTTCTCCAGTTGGGCCACGTCGGAGAAATTCCGGGAAAACAGGATGATGCCGCCCACCAGCGGATGGCAGAGGCGCTCCCGGTCGAGGTCGGTCAGTTCGGTGCCGACGATGTCGATCATCAGCGGCCCGAGGGGCATGGATTTCATGGCTTTTCGAGGATCACGTAGGCGACGGCGTACTCCGCTTCGTCGCTGATGGAAAGATGGGCGACCAGCCCCCGGCCGGTGACCAGGGCCGCCAGTTCGTCCCCATAGGCAAAGGCCGGCTTGCCGGCCTCGTCGTGGGTCACGGCGATGTTCGGCAAGGTGGCAGGAGCCCGCACCCCGGTTCCCAGTGCCTTGGAAAAGGCTTCCTTGGCAGCGAAGCGCTTGGCCAGGAAACGCCCCTTGTCAGGGGCGGATTCGAAGTCCTGCCGCTCGGAGGGAGCCAGAATCTTCTCGACGGCCCGTTCCCCGTGCCGCTCCCAGAGAGAACGCAGCCGGGCAACAGCGGCGATGTCGGTGCCGATGCCGTGGATCATTCGCCCACGTCGGCGGCTTCCCGCATGAGCTGTTTCATTTCCCGCACTGCTTCCCGCAGGCCGACGAAAATGGCGCGGCTGACGATGGCGTGGCCGATGTGCAGTTCCCGCACTCCGTGAAGGCGCGCCAGCGGCTGGACATTGTAGTAATTGAGAGCATGGCCGGCATTGAAGCGCATTCCCAGCTGCCGGATGGCGTGGCCGGCCTGGCGGACCTTGTCCAGCTCCTCCACCACCGCAGCCGCCTCGGCATCCCGGCCTTTGGCATGGAAAGCGTGAGCGTAGGGACCGGTGTGGATTTCGCAGACCCGGGCGCCAATGCGGGCGGCGGCTTCCACCTGGGCCAGGTCGGCGTCGATGAAGACGCTGGTGACAATGCCTGCATCCGCCAGACGGGATACGGCTTCCTTGAGCAGGGCTTCCTGGCCGGCCACGTCGAGACCGCCCTCGGTAGTCACCTCGTGGCGACCTTCCGGCACCAGCATGGCCATTTCCGGCTTCAGGCGGCAGGCAATGCCGACCATTTCATCGGTAGCGGCCATTTCCAGGTTGAGCTTGATCTGGGTGAGGTCCCGCAGGCGGCGCACGTCCTCGTCCTGGATGTGGCGACGGTCTTCCCGCAGATGGACGGTGATGCCGTCCGCCCCGCCCAGATGGGCCTCCACGGCCGCCCAGACGGGATCGGGCTCGTAGGTCCGGCGGGCTTGGCGGATGGTGGCGACGTGGTCGATATTGACGCCCAACTCGATCATAGTTCCTGCAGCTCCTTGAATATTTTTCGGGTTTCCAATTCGGATCCGCCCAGATAATAGGCCATGAGCGAACGCATGAGTTGCTTGGCTTCCACCCGGGTGCGTGGGTTGGAGAAATCCTCGGCGGAAAGGTCGATCAGGGTCTGCCCCTTGACCATCTGCCCACCGGGCGCGCCGCCCCCCTCCCGGACCGGCCCCTGCTCGATCTGATAGCTGTAGAAGGCATCCGGCTCCACCCTCCGGCCTTCGCTGTCGTGGTCCAGGGTGAGGCCATAGCCTAGTTCCTGGAGCAGCGATTTCTCGAACCGCCGCAAGTCGGGCTCAGAAACCTTGCCTTCCGGATCGCTACCCAGGCTGGCCAGCATTTCCCCGTAGCGGGCGAACAAGCGCTCATGGGAGTCCTCCCGGGGCAGCAGGTGGACCAGCAGTTCGTTGAGGTAATAGCCGCAGAACAGCGCCGGCCCCTTGAGGAGCGGCTGACCGCCCTGCCACTCGGCCTTCATCAGGGTCAGCACCTCTCCCTTGCCCGCCCAGCCCAGTTCCAGGGGCTGGAAAGCCATGAGGAGACCCCGGATGGCGGAGCGGGGACGGCGAGCACCGCGAGCCAGCAGGGCCAGCCGGCCGAAATCGCGACTGAAGACTTCGACGATCAGGCTGGTTTCCCGGAAGGGATAGGTATGAAGAACGTAGGCAGGCTGCGCGTCGACCTTCTGCCGCTGCATTGCCGTTTACTCGTAGCCGAGGCTCTTCAGAAGGCGTTCGTCGTCGGCCCAGCCGGACTTCACCTTGACCCAAACCTCCAGGTAGACCTTGCTATCGAACAGGCGCTCCATGTCCTGACGGGCTTCGCTGGCGATCCGCTTCAGGGATTCACCGCCCTTGCCGATGACAATGGCCTTGTGGCTATCCCGATCCACCACGATGGCGGCGTAGATGCGGCGCATGCTGCCTTCCTGCTCGAACTTCTCGATCTCCACCGCGGCATTGTAGGGAAGTTCGTCCCCCAAGAGGCGGAAGAGCTTTTCCCGGATGTACTCGGCCGCCAGGAAACGCTCGCTCTTGTCGGTGAGCTCGTCTTCCCCGAAAAGCAGCTCTTCATTGGGGAGATGCTTGCGGGCCTCAGCCAGCAATTGGTCGGTCTGCCGCCCCTTGACGGCGCTCACCGGCACCACGGCGGCGAAGTCATGCTCGGCCGAAACCTGGGCCAGGAAAGGCAGCAATGCGCCCTTGTCCTTCAGGCGGTCGGTCTTGTTCACCACCAGGATGGCCGGAATGTCCGGCGGCAGCAGCTTCATGACCGCCCGGTCCCGGGCGTCGAAGTGCCCCGCCTCGATAACGAAGAGAATGACGTCCACGTCCACCAGGGTCTGGGTGACGCCCCGGTTCATGGCCCGATTGAGGGCATTGGAGAACCGGGTCTGGAAGCCGGGTGTATCCACGAACACGTACTGGGCATCCGGATTGGTCAGGATGCCGGTGATGCGGTGCCGGGTGGTCTGGGCCTTGCGGGAGACGATGCTGATCTTTTCCCCCACCAGATGATTGAGCAGAGTGGACTTGCCCACATTGGGACGGCCGACGATGGCGATGTAGCCGGAGCGGATATTGGTCATGGATTGAGGGCTTTCAGGGCATTTTCGGCGGCAGCCTGTTCGGCCAGGCGGCGGCTGCCGCCCTCGCCGAGGGTCCGGACACCGAAACTGTCGATTTCGCAGGCCACCTTGAACAGCTGACTGTGGGCCGCGCCGGTGGTTTCCAGGACGACATAGCGAGGCAGCGGCTTCTTGCGTCCCTGGAGCCATTCCTGGAGGCGGGTCTTGGCGTCCTTCATGCTCTGGCCCGGGGCCAGCTCGCCAAATAGCTCCCCATAGAGGCGCACAATGGTCTGATAGGCTGCTTCAAAGCCGCCGTCAAGATAGATGGCACCGAAGATGGCCTCCAGGGCATCGGCCAGGATGGAAGGACGCTGATGCCCTCCGCTTTTCAGTTCCCCCTCCCCCAAGCGCAATTCATCGCCAAGTTGGAGGCTCAAGGCCAGCCGGTGGAGGCTGTCCTGTTTGACGAGATGGGCGCGCAGGCGGGAAAGCTGCCCCTCGGGCAAGTCCGGATACCGGCGGTAAAGCTCGGCGGCGATGGCGCAATTCAGGATGCCATCGCCGAGGAATTCCAGCCGTTCGTT
>DASRUX010000091.1:0-2560 GCA_035655235.1 Rhodocyclaceae bacterium
ACTGCCGCGACCCGCGCCAGCTGCTCGCCAGCCTGGCCGATGCGGAAGGCTTGCGTTACGTCCACCGTGCTTCCAATCTGGAAGACGTCTTCATCAAGCTGACCGGGCGGGAATTGCGGGACTGAGTTTTCCCCGGGCTACCAGGCCCGGGCGCCCATCAGGTAATTGCGGGTTTCCCGCACTGTCGGTGCTTCCGGCGCTGGAGCGGCCGCGATGACGGGAACGGCGGCGACCTCAACCACGGGCACCGGCGCCGGCACCAGCAGGTCCCTGAGACGCAACACCATGACCAGCAGGTCCTCGTCCAGGGCATCCTCTTCGATTTCGGAAAGGCGCTGGCGGGCGTAGTCGGTGTCCCGGGCCAGAAGCTCCAGGTCCACGGTCTGGTTGAGGCTGCGCTTCACCTGCAGTTTGAAGCGGGCCAGCAATTGGGCGGTTTCGAGTCGTTTGTCCATGGTTGGATTCTCCTTATGGTTCAGAACTTGATGCAATGCAGCAAGAGTCATGCCGATGGCAAGGACAGCTCGATAAGCCAATGGAATCAATGGGACTCCCGGCGATCTCAGCGGTATCGAGGCAGCTTCCGGCTTTCCCCATCACCCGACTTGGTGCATCCAACCCAGAACGGGGCGCAGGGGATCACCGGCATCTGATCACGGTAAAATGAGCGATTCCCTAGCCAATCCCATCCCTCGCCCAATGGCCGAAATTCATCGGGTTCTCCACTGGCTCCCCGTCTGGCGCCGCAACTTCCTGGTCTGGAAGAAGCTCGCCCTGCCTTCCATCCTGGGCAACCTGGCGGACCCGCTCATCTACATGCTGGGCCTGGGGTACGGCCTGGGCGCCATGCTGCCCCGCATCGACGGCCAGCCCTACGTGGGCTTCCTGGCGGCCGGCACGGTGTGCGCCTCGACCATGAACGCCGCCACCTTCGAGGCCCTGTATTCGTCCTTTTCCCGGATGCATGTCCAGAAGACCTGGGACGCCATCCTCAACACGCCCCTCGGCCTGGGGGACGTGGTGGCCGGCGAGTTGCTGTGGGCCACCACCAAGTCCTTCCTGTCCGGCAGCGCCATCTTCCTGGTGGTGGCCGCCCTGGGCTTGGCCCACGGCCCCATGGCCCTGTGGATACTGCCCACCATCGTCCTCACCGGCCTGGCCTTCGCTTCCCTGGGCCTGATCTGGACCGCCCTGGCGCCGTCCTACGATTTCTTCATGTACTACTTCACCCTGTTCATCACGCCCATGACCCTGATCAGCGGCGTGTTCTTCCCCACCCACCAGATGCCGGTGTGGCTGGCCACTGTCGGTAATTGGCTGCCCCTGGCCCAGGGAGTGGCGCTGGCCCGGCCCCTGCTGGCCGGCCAGGTGCCGCCGGACGCGCTGCTCCACATCGGCATCCTGCTGGCAACTGCGGCGGTGGGCTACACCGTCGCCCTAACCCTCACCCGCCGTCGCCTGCTCAAGTAGAATTTCCCCGATGGCAACCCTGCTCGTCCTCACCAATTGCCCCGACGCCGCCGTGGCGGAGGACATCGCCCGCCACCTGGTGGAGGGTCGCCTGGCTGCCTGCGTGAATATCCTGGCCCCCTGCCGCTCGGTTTATCGCTGGCAGGGCGCAGTGGAGACAGCCGCCGAGGTGCCGCTCCTCATCAAGACCAGCGCGGACCGCTATGCGGCCCTGGAAGCGGCGATCCAGGCCGTCCATCCCTACGAGGTGCCGGAAATCATCGCCCTCCCCATCGACCAAGGGCTGCCCGCCTATCTGGACTGGGTCGCCAACGAGACCCATCAATGACGCGATACCTGCTCCTCTGCCTCTTTTTCGTCGTGAGCCTCGGCCACGCCCAGGAATTCCTCGACCCGGCGGTGGCCTTCAAGCCTTCGGCCCGGGCCCTGGACGGCCAGACGGTGGAAGTGCAGTACGAAATCGCCAAGGGCTATTACCTGTACCGGGACAAGTTCCGGTTCAAGCTGGAGGAGGGCGCCGCCGCCACCCTGGGCACGCCCCAGTTCCCCCAGGGCAAGGAAAAAAATGACGAGAACTTCGGCAAGATGGAGGTCTATTACAAGACGGTCGCCATCAGGCTGCCGGTGGAGCGCAGCGCTTCCGGCCCCCTGCCGCTGACCCTCAAGATCACTTCCCAGGGCTGCGCCGACGCCGGCATCTGCTATCCGCCCCAGACCCAGACGGTGAATGTGGAGCTGCCTATTCCCGGCGCCGCGCCCGCGCCGTCGGCCATGGGCAGCGACGAGAGCGGGGCCATCGCCCAGGCCCTCAGGCACGCCGGCTTCTGGGCCAACCTGGCCTTCTTCTTCGTAGCCGGCCTGGGCCTGGCGCTCACCCCCTGCGTCTTCCCCATGATCCCCATCCTGTCCGGCATCATCGCCGGCCAGGGCCACAAGGTTTCCCGGGGCCGGGGCTTCGCCCTGTCCGTGGCCTATGTCCTGGGGATGGCGGTGACCTACGCCGCGGCCGGCGTCGCCGCGGGGCTGACCGGTACACTGGTGTCCACCGCCCTGCAGAATCCCTGGGTGCTGGGGAGCTTCGCCCTGGTCT
>DASRUX010000092.1:0-20974 GCA_035655235.1 Rhodocyclaceae bacterium
CCTTGCGGGCTTCGTCCATCGAGCCGGACACGTCCATCAGGCAGAACATCACCGCCTGGGTGGAGGGCTCGGGGATGCGGATGCGGTTGTTGTAGCGCAGGTCGAAGGAGTCGATGAAGGGGATCGCCCCCATCTTCGCCCGGAGGACGGCGATCTCGGTCTGGACCCGGTCGATTTCCGGGTCGCCGTGGGGATGCTGGGCCTGGAGCCGTTCCAGCTCCTCCTGCAGCTCCCGCAGCCGGGCCGCCTGGGGGCCGACCGTGGCGATGCGCCGGCCGGTGGCGCCCCGCATGGTGCGGATCAGGTTGATGTTGGTGGGTACCCCGGTGTGGGTGTAGCCGGCCCGCACCCGGCGGTACTCGTCGATCCGGGCCAGCTGGCGCTTGATCAGGTTGGGCAGGGCCAGCTCGTCGAAGAAAATGTCCAGGAATTCGTCCCGGGACAGGGTGAAGACGAAGTCGTCCATCCCCTCCCCGTCCTTGCTGGCCTGGCCGCGGCCGGGGCCGCTGCCGCCTTCCAGGGGGCGGTCCACCTCGTCGCCGGTCTGGAAGCGGTCGTTGCCCGGATGGACATTCTCCCGGATGCCGCTCTTGCTGTAGCGGAACTGGGGTTCCGAGATGTCCCGGCCGGGGATGCCGATCTTCTCGCCGCTGTCCAGGTCGCGGATCCCCCGGCGGGCGATGGCGTCCGCCACGGCCTTCCGGATCTGCCCCTTGAAGCGGCGGATGAAGCGGCTGCGGTTGATGGAGCTCTTGTTACGGCTGTCTTGTCGTCGGTCGACGATTCTGACGGTCATGAGCTCTTCCTCACCCGCAGATACCACTCGCACAGCAGCCGCACCTGCTTCTCGGTGTAGCCCTTGTCGATCATGCGGTTGACGAAGTCCTGATGCTTCTTGGCCTCGTCGGCGCTGGCCTTGGCGTTGAAGGACACCACCGGCAGCAGCTCCTCGGTGTTGGAGAACATCTTCTTCTCGATCACTGCCCGCAGCTTCTCGTAGGAAGTCCAGGACGGGTTCTTGCCGCCGTTCTTGGCCCGGGCCCGCAGGACGAAATTCACCACCTCGTTGCGGAAGTCCTTGGGATTGGAGATGCCGGCCGGCTTCTCGATCTTCTCCAGCTCGTCGTTCAAGGCCACCCGGTCGAGGATTTCGCCGGTGTTGGGGTCGCGGAATTCCTGGTCCTGAATCCAGAAGTCGGCATAGACCACGTAGCGGTCGAAGATGTTCTGGCCGTATTCCGAATAGCTTTCCAGGTAGGCGGTCTGGATTTCCTTGCCGATGAACTCGGCGTAGCGGGGCGACAGGTATTCCTTCAGGAAGCGGAGATAGCGTTCCTCGATTTCCGGTTGGTACTGCTCCTGCTCGATCTGCTGTTCCAGGACGTACATCAGGTGCACCGGGTTGGCGGAAACCTCCCGGTGGTCGAAGTTGAAGACCTTGGACAGGATCTTGAAGGCGAAGCGGGTGGACAGCCCGGTCATGCCTTCGTCCACCCCGGCGAAGTCCCGGTACTCCTGGTAGCTCTTGGCCTTGGGGTCGGTGTCCTTGAGATTCTCGCCGTCGTAGATCTTCATCTTGGAGAAGATGCTGGAATTCTCCGGCTCCTTGAGGCGGGACAGCACCGAGAACTGGGCCATCATGCGCAGGGTGTCCGGGGCGCAGGGCGCCTTGGACAGGGACGAGTTGGCCAGCAGCTTCTCGTAGATGTGAATCTCGTCGGACACCCGCAGGCAGTAGGGCACCTTGACGATGTAGATGCGGTCCAGGAAGGCCTCGTTGTTGCGGTTGTTCTTGAAGGACAACCACTCCGCTTCATTGGAGTGGGCCAGGATGAGGCCGTCGAAGGGGATGGCGCCGAAGCCTTCCGTGCCCTTGTAATTGCCCTCCTGGGTGGCGGTCAGCAAGGGGTGCAGGACCTTGATGGGGGCCTTGAACATCTCGACGAATTCCAGGATGCCCCGGTTGGCCAGGCACAGGCCGCCGGAGTAGGAATAGGCGTCGGTGTCATTCTGGGAATACTTCTCCAGCATGCGGATGTCGATCTTGCCCACCAGGGAGGAAATGTCCTGGTTGTTCTCGTCCCCCGGCTCGGTCTTGGAGACGGCCACCTGGGACAGGACGGAGGGGCGCAGCTTCACCACCCGGAACTTGGTGATGTCGCCGCCGAACTCGTGCAGGCGCTTCACCGCCCAGGGGCTCATGATGGAGCCCAGGTAGCGCCGGGCGATGCCGTAGTCCTCTTCCAGCAGGGTGGCGTCTTCGGCGGGGTTGAAGAGCCCCAGGGGCGATTCATGGACGGGCGAGCCCTTGATGGCATAGAAGGGCACCTTCTCGATCAGGGACTTCAGCTTCTCGGCCAGGGACGACTTGCCGCCCCCGACGGGACCCAGCAGGTAGAGGATCTGCTTCTTCTCCTCCAGGCCCTGGGCGGCGTGGCGGAAGTAGGCGACGATGTGCTCGATCACCTCCTCCATGCCGTAGAACTCCCGGAAGGCGGGATAGACCTTGAGAATCTTGTTGGCGAAAAGGCGGGAGAGGCGCGGGTCGAGGCGGGTGTCCACCAGCTCCGGCTCGCCGATCGCCATCAGCATGCGCTCCGCGACACTGGCATAGGCGGTGCGATCCTTGCGGCATAGCTCCAGGTAATCCTGGACCGACATCTCTTCCTCTTGCGAGGCCTCGTAGCGGCTCTGGTAACGGCTGAACAATGACATGATGGCCTCCTCTCGTCCTTGGCGCCCTAGCGGTTAGATAGGCAACCCGTACAAAGATTTATTTCCGTTTCGACTTTCAGGCCGCCCGCGGCAGGGGCTCTCCCCAGGCCGCCAGCGTGTCGGCAATCTGCACCAGCCCCCAATCCAGTTCCCCGCGGGAGATGACGAGCGGCGGAGCAAGCCGCAGCACCGTTCCGTGGGTTTCCCGGGTCAGCACGCCCTTCTCCAGGAGGGCAAGTGCCAACGAATGGGCATCGATTTGGGGATTTAGTTCGATTCCGGCCAATAATCCCCGGCCGCGCACTTCCCGCACCGCCGGCGAATTCCGGGCGATTTCCTGGAGGCAGACCGACAAGTGCCGGCCAAGTTCAGCGGCATGACCAACCAGGGCTTCCTCCTCCAGGATGTCCAAGGCCTCCAGGGCCACCGCCGCGGCCAGGGCATTGCCCCCGAAAGTGGAGCCGTGGTCGCCGGGATGGAACACCTGCATCACCTCGTCGTCGGCCAGGAAGGCGGAAACCGGCAGCAGGCCGCCGCCCAGGGCCTTGCCCAGGATCACCCCGTCCGGGCGGACGCCCTCATGCTCGACGGCGAGCAGGCGGCCGGTACGCCCGAGGCCGGTCTGCACCTCGTCGGCGACGAATAGCACCCGGTCGCGCCGGCAGATTTCAGCGCAGGCGGCGAGATAGCCTTCCGGCGGGACGATGATGCCGCCCTCCCCCTGAATCGGTTCCACCAGGAAGGCGGCGGTATTCGGCGTGATGGCGGCTTCCAGGGCCTCGGCATCGCCGTAGGGCACCGTCCTCAGGCCCGCTGGGAAGGGGCCGAAACCGTCCCGGTACTGGGCCTCGGTGGATAGCCCGACGATGGCAATCGACCGGCCGTGGAAATTGCCCGAACAGGCGATGATCTCGGCCTGGCCTTCCGGTACGCCCTTCACCTGGTAGGCCCACTTGCGGGCGGCCTTGAGGGCCGTTTCCACCGCTTCCAGACCGGTATTCACCGGCAGGGCCCGGTCGTAGCCGAAGAGGCCGGCAAGCCGGCGCAGCAGCAGCGGCAGCCGGTCGTTGGAGAAGGCCCGGGAGGTCACCGCCAGGCGGCCCGCCTGGGCAGAAAGCGCCGCCACCAGGCGGGGATGGCTGTGGCCGAAGCTGGCGGCGGAGTAGGCGGACATGAGGTCGAGATAACGCTTGCCCTCCACGTCGGTGAGCCAGCAGCCGCGGCCCGCCTGCAGCACCACCGGCAGGGGGGCGTAATTGCGGGCGCCGTGCTTGCCTTCCCATTGGCGCAGCTCGGCGCTGCCCGGCTGGGCGGCGGATTCAACCAGGTCGATGACCAGGCGGGCGGTGCTTCCGTGGGGATCGTAGTCCGGGTTGTATTCCACCACCTCCAGGCCGACGCAGGCCCGCTCCCGCAGGCAGCCGTGCAGGGCCCGGCGCAGGGGCTCGGCGGGGATGCCGCCGGCCACCGGCGTGGACACGCCCGGGGCTTCCCGGGGGTCGATGGCGTCCAGGTCGAAACTGATGCCAAACTCCTGCCCATCCCGATTGGTGATTTCCAGGGCATCCGCGAACACCGGCCCCAGCCCCCGCTGGCGGATTTCCTCGATGCCGAAAATCTGCACCCCCAGTTGATCCAGGAAGCGGACTTCCGCCGGTTCGAAACTGTGGCCGCCCACCACGGCCACCCGCAGGGGATCGAGGGTAGGGCCGGGGATATCGGTCATGGCCCGATCGCCATAGCCCAGGAGCGCAGCCAGGGGCATGCCGTGCAGATTGCCGGACTGGCTGGTGGCGGGCGTGTGGGAATCCAGGTGGGCGTCGATCCAGATCAGCCCCGGCGCCTTGCCCAGGGCCCGGCCGACGCCCCGCCAGGCACCCGCGGCCTGACTGTGGTCGCCGCCCACGAAAATCGGCTTGGCGCCGGAGGAAACCACCTCCTCGCCGGCGTCCGCCACGTCCAGGAGCAATTGATACAAGGCCTGCATACGCTCTCCCGTGCCGGGGGCCAGGGTCACGCGCCATTCCGCCGGCAGGCCGTTACGCTGCAGGGCCGCGACCAGCCCCGCCTGACGCAAGGCTTCCGGTCCCCGCTCGGGACCCGGTCCAGGAGCACCTAGGAAATTCGCCACTCCAATGCATTGCATTTGGGGAGTGAGGGGAATCGTTTTATGCACGGCACGCCTCCTTTCCGGGCCGTACTGAGTGGCTTGTATTTATTGACCGCCCAGCCGGGGCGGAGTTCAGACTTGGGGGTACTCGGCCGGAATCAGCGGGGGGCCGCGGTGAAGGGATTCACGGGCCTCCCCTTTCTTTATAGCGGTATCCGTAATTTGTGGTTGTTAGGGACCCCGATTGCTGTGGCGCAATAGGTCGGCGCGTAGGGCTGCAACTTCAACTACAGGGGGGCTCAGTTCGACCCTGAGCGGTAATAGCAAGCCTTGGAAAGCAGACGGTCAGTAACAATGTAGGCATCTCCTCCGGCCCGTCAGGGCGCAACGCGCCAGCACTGAAACTATGCAGAGACCCATACACCCAGGTCGCCGATGTAATAGGTGTGGAAGTCCTCGACTTCGATGTTGTACACCCGGGTCTTGAAGAGTGCATCATCACCGTCTTCAATACCGGGGATCTCGCCGATATCCTCAATCGGATAACCTGCCTGATAGGGCACCGGCGCTTCGTCGTGTTTATGCCATTGATATTTCCACAGATTGCTACCATTTCTGAAATCGACGATATGGACTTCCTGGCCTTCAGCATACATGTTGGAGCACACGCGGCCGAATCCCGGCTCAAGGCTGCGGATCACCGGCCAAATCAACTTCACTTCGGCGTGCTGCCCACTCGCCAGTTCCAGCACTTGATATTGCTTAAGTTCCTCGACTGGCGTCCAGCCCGTTCCCTCCACCCAGAACGGATGATTGCCCGTGACATAGCAGTGGTACAGCGTCTCATCTCTGGGCATGTATTTCGGGTGGCCATAAGGCACATCGCCATCGATGAGCATATATTTCACGACCCAGATCGGCGCATCGTCATGGACAAAGGTTTGGGTGACTTTTCGATAGGCCCGTTCCCCCTGCTCCTCCGGCTGCGAGAGCACGAGATCGCCAACCTTGATCTGCTCGATGGGCACGAGACCTTGGTCGGTATGCACTAGGGGGCCGGCAATGAATCCGGATTGGCTAGGTATTCGCATGTTGAAGCTTCCAAACAGGAGGTTGAGCAAGCTCTGATGGTTGATAAATGGACCTACCGGGTCCGAACAACAACTGATATTCATGCGTGCATTATGCGCATGGTATCGAATGCGCAATATAGAGCCTTGTCTGAATCCGCATAACGACACCAATAAGACTGAAGCCAGGAAATCGGCCCGGATGTCCGCTATCGGGCCAAATCCTCAATACGGCTTCTGGCCGAACCCGGCCCACTGGCACTGCTTCGGTAAACATGCCATTTCGATGGTGCAGTGCTCAGCACGAAATCAACCACGAATTACGGATACCCCTTTATGGCCCGTGGCCGGGAGCGGAAGCCGGGAAGCCTCAGTGGGGCGTGTGCTCGTGCACCGGCGAACCGTGATGGGTCTGGGCGGCGGCCCGGTGGTGGAGGGCGGCGTGGATGTCCTCGTGGACCGTGGGCCGGCCCACCCATTGGGGGAGCAGGGAGCCCAGCACCATGCCGACGGCGCTGATTCCCAGGCCGATGAGCTGGGGCGGCACCGGGCTCGCCTCGCCCACCAGGAATTCCACCAGCAGCCAGGAGGACAGGCCGCCGACGATGGCCGCCAGGGCGCCCTGGGTGGTGGCCCGCTTCCACAGGGCGCCGGCGAAGAGGGGCACGAAGGCGCCGGCCAGGGTCACCTTGTAGGCGTTCTCCACCATCTTGAAGATGGAGGCGTTGGAAACCAGGGCGAAGCCCAGCACCAGGCAGGCGAAGGCCACGATGCACAGGCGCATCATGCGCAGGAAGGCCCGGTCGCCCATCTCGGGGTAGAAGCCGCGGACGATGTTCTCGGCGAAGGTCACCGAGGGCGCCAGCAGGGTGGCGGAGGAGCAGCTCATGATGGCCGACAGCACGGCGCCGAAGAAGAGCACCTGGGCGAACAGGGGGGTGTGCTCCATGACCAGCAGGGGCAGCACCCGCTGGTAGTCGGTGGGCGCTTCGGATTGCAGCAGGGGCATGTACTGGCCCGGGTCGATCAGGGTCGCCGAATAGGCGATGAACATGGGCACGAAGGTGAAGCAGAAGTAGATGGAGGCTCCCAGGAGGGAGCCCCACACCGCCACCTTGGCGCTCTTGGCCGAGGTGATGCGCTGGAACACGTCCTGCTGGGGGATGGAGCCCAGCATCATGGTCAGCCAGGCGCCGATGAAGGTGATCCACAGCCAGGGGTCCGGCTCGGGGAAGAACTCGAACTTGCCGGCGGCGGCGGCGTGGTCGATCACCGTGGCCACCCCGCCGGTCTTGTCGGACAGCACCGTGGCGATATAGAAAAGGCCGCCCATGCTCACCGCCATCTGGACGAAATCCAGCACCGCCACCGACAGCATGCCGCCGAAGGTGGTGTAGGTGAGCACCACGGCGGCGCCCAGGATCATGCCGGCAGTCTGGGTGATGCCACCATCGGTGACGACGTTGAGGATGAGGCCCAGGGCCTTGATCTGGGCCGACACCCAGCCCAGGTAGGAGGCGACGATGCAGAGCGTCGTGATGATCTCCACCGAGCGGTTGTAGCGCATGCGGTAGAAGTCGCCCAGGGTGATGATGTTGAGCTTGTAGAGATAGCGGGAGAAGAACAGGCCGGCGACGATCAGGCACATGGACGACCCGAAGGGGTCCGCCACCACGCCCCGCAACCCTTCCTTGACGAAGGTGGACGAGGCGCCGAAGACGGCTTCCGCCCCGAACCAGGTGGCGAAGACCGTGGCGGTGACCACCGGCAGGGGCAGGTGGCGGCCGGCGACGGCGAAATCCTTGGCGTTATGGACCCGGGTGGCGGCGAAGAGGCCGATGCCGATGGAAATGACCAGGTAGAGGACGACGAACCAGATGAGCATGGCGGCCATGCCTTGCGGCAAGGGTTTGAAATGGCACGGATTATACGGATTATTGCGGCGCAACAGACAGCGCCGGCCGGGGCTTTTGCCACTCGGCCGGTGGGCCGTATTTTCCTGTCATCCATCCCCTTCCCGCCGGTCCGGGCCGGCCGGGGAGATGTCCTTGGCGGACCTTACTTGGCGACGTGCCAGAGGTTGTTGTAATTGTCCCCGGTGCGGTCGCCGGCCTTCATGTCCTTGGACCAGTAATACAGGGGCTTGCCCTTGTAGGCCCACTGCCGCTGCCCGTCGTCCCGGGTGACGATGGAGAAGTCGCCGCTGGCCTTGTCACCCTCGGCCACATAGAAGGGCGGCCAGTTCTCGGCGCACTTGCCGGTGCACATGCTCTTGCCGCTGGCGGCCTGGTCCTTGTCGAAGGTGTACAGGGTCATGCCGTTGGGGCCGGTGAGGCCGTCGGCGGAAGTCTTGGCGGGGGGCGTCTGGGCCAGGGAGAAGGTGGCGGCGGTGGCCAGGGCAGCGAAAAGGATGGTTTTTCTCATGATGTCTCTCCTTTGGGTGGGACTGCAAAGGAGTAAACATTTTTCATAAGAAATCGTTCCATCATCCTTTCAAAATTCCGGTTCCCAGTCGAAGGCCATGGGCTCGCCGGTAAAGGGATGGGGGAAGGCGATGCGGGTGGCGTGCAGCAGCAGCCGCGCCCCAGCCTCGCCGTAGAGCGGGTCCCCCAGGATGGGATGGCCGAGGGACTGCATATGGACCCGCAGCTGGTGGGAGCGGCCGGTGACCGGCTCCAGCTCCACCCGGGTCGTATCACCTGCGTAGCCCAGGACCCGGAAACGGGTGAGGGACGGCTTGCCGATGTCGAAATCCACCTTCTGCCGCGGCCGGTTGGGCCAATCGGTGATGAGGGGGAGGTTCACCTCTCCCGCCATCGTCGCCAGGCGCCCCGCCACCACGGCGATGTAGCGCTTGTCCACCTGGCGTTCCCGGAACAGCCGGCTGAGGCGCCGGTGGGCCTCCTCCCCCCGGGCCATGACCAGCAGGCCGGAGGTTTCCATGTCCAGGCGATGGACGATGAGGGCATCGGGAAACTCCGCCTGGACCCGGCTCGCCAGGCAATCCTGCTTGTCCTCGCCCCGGCCGGGGACGGACAGGAGCCCGCTCGGCTTGTCGAGGACGAGGAAAGTCTCCTCCTGATGGACGATGGCCAATCCCAGGTGGGGCGGCGGCGAATAGGCGAAGGCGGGAGGCCGGGCGGTCATGGCGGGCAGTGGTGCGGGCAGCGGGGCGGCAGGAACCGCATTTTACGCCGCCGGGCCGCCGGCCTTGCCGGTCAGCGCTTGAGGGTGGCCAGGGCCTGGGCGCAGGGGGAACCCTTGGCGCCGCCGGGATCGATGAAGGGCAGGATGGCGGCCAGGGGATTGACGAAGGCCAGGGCGACGCCCCCTAGTACCCGGGCCGCGATGGGGCCGGATTCCGGCGCCGCCTTGAGGTCGTCGAAGCTGCCCCGCACCCGGATGGGGGAGCGCACGGTGAAGGGAGAGACGTTCTTGGGCTTGGCGGTGAGGCGCAGGTCCAGGCTCTCCCTGGATAGATTCACCGTGCCGTCGGCCAGGACCAGGGTGACCGGCGTGTCGATGAGGGCCACCTTGGGGGCGATCACTCCGTTCTTGGCCTGCAGGTCCATGACCGCGCACTGCATGGGCAGGTCCTCGTCGCCCCGCAGCGCCACCCCGAGCCCCTGGGCCAGGTCCAGGCCAAGGACTTCGATGATGAGGTGGGAGAGGCTGCCATTGCGTACGGACAGGGTGATTTCCCCGTCCAGGGAAGCCAGCACCTCGGCGGTGGATTTGCCCTCCCCGGCCAGCTTGGCCCGGCCCAGCAGGGTGCCGGTGAAATAAGGCGGCCGGCCGCCCTCCGCCGCGGCGGGACGGGCCTTGGCTCCCCGAATCCAGTCCTCCAGGCGGATGCCGTCCCAGGCCAGGTCGGCGTGCCATTGGGGGTTCTTCTGCCGGGCATCCACGGAAATGTCGCCGCTCAGATGGCCCTTGGCGGTGCGGGCATCCACCTTGGCGAGCCCCAGCCGGCTTTCCTCCAGGGTCAGTGTGGCCTTGAAGGGGCGGATGGGCTCCCGGAAGGCCTTGCCCAGGTCCACCTCGTCCAGGTTTACGGTCACATGGGCCTGGAGGTTCTTGAGGGAGGGAAGGTCTAGGGGGCGGTCGGGGATGAGATGCCCCGGCCGGCGGCGGACGGGGGTGCCCTCCTCACTACGGGTGCCGAAAGCCGGGCCCAGGTCGGCGAACACCAGTTTGGCACCGCTGAGGGTTCCCTCCAGCCTGGGCGGCTTGGCGCCGGGATCGTAGCGGAAGCGGGCCGCCAGGTCGCTGGCGCCGATGCGGGCCTGGTCCACGTCGGCCTGCCACACGTCCTTTTCCTTGCCTATCCGACCCTGCAGGGAGAACGGAGAAGTGGTGGGCAGGGTCGCTCCCACCAGCTGCCCGAGGATGCCGAGGGACGGGCCCTTCACCGTCACCTTCCCGGCGATGTCCCGCTCGCCGAACAAGTCCCGCACGCTGCCTTCGAAATCCGCCCGCACCGGGCCGTAGGTCAGCCAACCCTGGGCGGAAACCGGCGGCGTGCCGGCTCCCTGGCCGGTGGCCGGCAACAGGCCGGTGCTACCCAGCTCCCCGGCGAGCGGGCGGCCCCGGAACTGGCCCCGGACCCGGAGGTGGGTGGCCGGCTTCGTGGCGTCGGTCCCTTCCCGGGTATCGAAGGTGGCGTCGAGGTCGGCCTCCTGGGCCGGGTCGCGGAACACCACCGTGCCCTGGCGCACCCCCAGCAGGTCGATCACCGGCAGGGCCGGAGGGCCCTCTTCCTTCTTCTCCTTGCCGAAGCGCCAGCTGGCATCGTTCCGGTCGCGCAGCAGGCGGGCATCCAGGCGGCCCACGTCGAGAACGGCGATGCGCAGCCGGTCGGATTCCCGGAAGTGCCAGAGGTCGCCGTAGCGCAGGCGGAGGTGGATGTCGTCCGCGTCCAGGAAGTGGGGAAGGTCGAATTGAGGCGGGGCGGCGATCCACAGGCCATGGGCGTCCAGGCGCAGGCCGCCCAGGAAGCGGATGCGGAAGGGGGCGTCGATGCGCACTGGCCGCTCCATCTGGCGAGTCATCAGGTGCTCCGCCGGGGCCCGCAGGAAGGGCCAGCCGGCGATCTCCCCTGCCGCCACGGCGACGACGGGCAGCAGGAACAGGAGAACCCACCGCCGGTGTTGTCGTAGCCAGGAGAATCGCTGTACCGGACCCATGGGCCCTCCGCAGGAAGCGCTGGCTATAAGACAGTCGCCCGGGGCCGATGAGTTTCGTTACCGGCGGCCCGGTGCCTTGCACGGGTCTGGAAAACCGCGTATAACTGTACGTTCATACAGTGGTTGGCAAGGGCGGAACCGGAAGCCGCTTTCCGGCTCGGACCAATCTGTATTTGGAACTTCTTTTGCCTTCCCGCTCCGGCCATACCCTGCCTCTGCAATTTCTGTTCCAACTGCCGGACCCTGTGCCATAATCAACCCTAACTTTCGAGGTAATACCCATGGACGACAACAAGTCGAAGGCGCTGGCCGCAGCGCTGCAACAGATCGAGAAGCAATTCGGCAAGGGCTCCATCATGAAGATGGGCGAGGCCGATATCGATGAAGGCCTGCAGGTGGTTTCCACCGGTTCCCTCGGCCTGGACATCGCCCTCGGCGTCGGCGGCCTGCCCCGGGGTCGGGTCGTTGAAATCTACGGTCCGGAATCCTCCGGCAAGACCACCCTGTGTCTGCAGGTGGTGGCCGAGATGCAGAAAATGGGCGGCGTGGCGGCCTTCATCGACGCCGAGCACGCCCTCGATCCCCAGTACGCCCAGAAGCTGGGCGTCGATGTCTCCGACCTCCTCATCTCCCAGCCGGATACCGGCGAACAGGCCCTGGAGATCGCCGACATGCTGGTCCGTTCCGGCTCGGTGGACATCATCGTCATCGACTCCGTGGCAGCATTGACTCCGCGGGCTGAAATCGAGGGCGAGATGGGCGACCAGATGGTCGGCCTCCATGCCCGCCTGATGAGCCAGGCGCTCCGTAAGCTCACCGCCAATATCAAGAAGACCAACACCCTGGTCATCTTCATCAACCAGATCCGGATGAAGATCGGCGTCATGTTCGGCAACCCGGAAACCACCACCGGCGGCAATGCGCTCAAGTTCTACGCTTCCGTCCGCCTGGATATCCGCCGCATCGGCTCCATCAAGAAGGGCGACGAGGTCATCGGCAACGAGACCAAGGTCAAAGTGGTGAAGAACAAGGTATCTCCCCCGTTCCGCGAGGCCATTTTCGACATCCTCTACGGCGAGGGCATCTCCCGGGAAGGCGAGATCATCGAGATGGGCGTGAACCACAAGATCGTGGACAAGTCCGGCGCCTGGTACGCCTACAATGGCGAAAAGATCGGCCAGGGCAAGGACAACGCCCGGGAATTCCTGAAGACCCATCCGGAAATCGCCCAGGAAATCGAAGGCCGCATTCGGGAATCCGCCGCCGTGAACGTCATCAAGCCGACCAAGTCGGCCGCCGTGGGTGCCTGATTCCCTGCGGGTACAGGCCCTCAAGGTTCTCGCCCGGCGGGAGTACAGCCGGGCGGAATTGAGGGCCAAACTCGCGCCCCACGCCGAATCCGAAGAACAACTCGATAGCCTCCTCGACGCCTTGCAAGCCGAACGTCTCCTCTCCGACCAGCGCTACGCCAACCAGCGGGTAATCGCCCGGGCCGGCCGCTTCGGCAATTCCCGCCTGAAGCAGGAACTGCGCACCCACGGGGTGGGCGACGAGGACATCGCCGCCGCCATGGAGGAGTCCGGGGGCGACGAGACCGAACGGTGCCGGGCCGTCTGGAACAAGAAATTCGGCCATCCGCCGGCCAGCGCCGAAGAGCGGGCCAAGCAGATGCGTTTCCTCCAGTACCGGGGCTTTTCTGCCGACGCCATCCGGCGCGTCCTGAAAGGGGAAGAGGAATGAGCGACAACCGCGCCGTCCTGTCCTCCCACAACCTCAACAAGCGCTACAAGGCGCGGACCGTCGTCCACGACGTGTCCTTCGATGTGAAAAGCGGCGAGGTGGTCGGCCTCCTGGGCCCCAACGGCGCCGGCAAGACCACCTGCTTCTACATGATCGTCGGCCTGGTGCCGGCGGACGGCGGCGATGTCTTCATCGGCGACGACCGCCTCACCCATCAGCCCATGCACAGCCGGGCCCGCCTGGGGCTGTCCTACCTGCCCCAGGAGGCTTCGGTCTTCCGCAAGCTCAATGTGGCGGAAAACATCCAGGCAGTGCTGGAATTGCAGGACTTGCCGCCGGAGGAAATCCAGGACCGGCTGGAGGCGCTGCTCAAGGAACTCCACATCGGCCATGTCCGCCACATCAACGCGGCGGCCCTGTCGGGCGGCGAGCGGCGCCGGGTGGAGATCGCCCGGGCCCTGGCCACCCGCCCCCGCTTCATCCTGCTGGACGAGCCTTTCGCCGGTGTCGACCCCATTGCCGTGCTGGAAATCCAGAAGATCATCCGCTTCCTCAAGGAACGGAATATCGGGGTGCTCATTACCGACCATAACGTCCGGGAAACCCTCGGTATCTGCGACCGCGCCTATATCATCAACGAAGGTAGGGTTCTCGCCTCTGGCAGACCGGACGAAATCGTCCATAATGAGAGCGTGCGTAAAGTCTATCTCGGCGAGAATTTCCGGCTGTAAGACCGCGACAGCACCGGACCAAGCATGAAACCCGCACTTCAGCTCAAACTGTCCCAACACCTGGCGCTGACCCCTCAGCTCCAGCAGTCGATCAAGCTCTTGCAGCTATCGACCCTGGAAATGAACCAGGAAATCGAGCGCTATCTCCTCGAAAACCCGCTTCTGGAGCGGGAAGGCGACGAAGCGGGCGAGAGCTATGGTGGTAGCAGCAGCTTCGAGTCCGGCAACGGCGAGCAGCGCACCGAGCCCCAGGAACGGGAAGCCCCCGAGGAGCGCGAGCGGGAAGCTGAACCGGAACGGATGGAAATGCCTGCCGGCGGCGAGGACGAGGATCGCTGGTCCAGCGATGCCGGCACCTTTTCCGGCGCCGGCCGGGACGAGGACGACGATACCGACAGCCAGGAAATCCACGCCGCCGCCACCAGCCTGCGGGACCACCTGCAATGGCAACTGGGGATGACCCAGCTTTCCGAGCGGGACCGCTGCCTGGTGCGCTTCATGATCGAGGCCCTGGACGACGACGGCTACCTCTCCAGCCCCCTCGAAGAACTGCTGGAAACCCTGCCCCCCGAATACGAGATCGAGCTGGAGGAACTGGAAATTGCCCTCCGGCACATCCAGAATTTCGACCCCACTGGCATCGGTGCCCGCAGCCCCCAGGAATGCCTGGCCCTGCAATTGCGGTCCCAGGCACCCTGCGCCGAGCGGGAATTGGCCCTGGCCATCGTCGACAAGCACCTGGAACTGCTGGCCGCCCGGGACTTCGCCCGCATCAAGCGCCTCACCGGCTGCGACGACGCCGCCCTGCGCGCCGCCCATGCCCTGATCACCAGCCTGGACCCCCGTCCGGGCGCCCGCTTCGCCGCCCTGGAAACCCGCTACATCACGCCCGACGTGATCGTGAAGAAGATCAAGGGCAAGTGGACCGCCTACATCAACCCGGATGCCTATCCGCGCCTGCGGATCAACCGGCTGTACGCCGAAATCCTCGCCAAGCAGCGCCGGGGCAACGGCAACCTGACCGGGCAGCTCCAGGAAGCCCGCTGGCTCATCAAGAACGTCCAGCAGCGCTTCGAAACCATCCACCGGGTCACCCAGGCCATCGTCGATCGCCAGCGCCAGTTCTTCGAGCACGGCGAAGTGGCGATGCGGCCCCTGGTCCTGCGGGAGATCGCCGACATCCTCGGCCTCCACGAATCCACCGTTTCCCGGGTCACCAGCCAGAAATACATGGCCACGCCCCGGGGGATTTTCGAGCTCAAATACTTCTTTGGCAGCCATGTGGCCACCGATACCGGGGGTGCATGCTCCGCGACTGCCATTCGCGCCCTGATCAAGCAATTGATCGGGTCCGAGGATGGCAAGAAGCCCTTGTCGGATAGTCAAATATCCGAAATACTAGGCCAGCAGGGAATCGTTGTAGCCCGCCGAACGGTAGCGAAATACCGGGAAGCCCTCAACATCCCGCCGGTCAATTTACGCAAGACTCTGTAAAGAGAGGAGAAAAAATGAATTTGCAGATCAGCGGTCACCACATTGAAGTTACGCCGGCCCTGCGCGATTACGTTCAGAACCGCCTGGATCCCGTTGTGCGTCATTTCGACCGTGTCACCGGGGTGAGCGTCATTCTGTCCGTCGAGAAGCTGAAGCAGAAGGCTGAAGTCACCCTGCATGTGCCGGGCAAGGACATCTTCGTCGAAACCTCCGGCGACGACCTCTACGCAGCCATCGACGTCCTGTTCGACAAGCTGGACCGCCAAGTCCAGAAGTACAAGGAAAAGGTGCAGGATCACCACCGCGGCGACAAGGCCGCCCATCACATGGCCGAGTGATATCGACCGGGTACTGCGGCCGGCAGGGACCGGCCGCGGTTCACGGCCTTTCTTCCCCATCATGAACCCTTTTACCAAGCTACTGCCCGATACCCACGTCTTGCTGGACCTTGAAGCCGGCAGCAAAAAACGGGTTTTCGAGCAGGCCGGCATCTTGTTTGAAAACCACGTCGGCATCGCCCGTTCCGTTGTTTTCGACAGCCTCTTCGCCCGGGAAAAACTGGGCTCCACCGGTCTGGGCCAGGGCATCGCCATTCCTCACGGCCGCATCAAGGGCCTCAAGCACGCCACCGGCGCCTTCCTGCGCCTGGCGACTCCGGTCCCCTTCGACTCGCCGGACGGCCGGCCGGTCAATCTGCTGTTCGTGCTGCTCGTTCCCGAGCAGGCCACCGAAGAGCATCTCCAGATTCTTTCGGAACTGGCCCAGCGCTTCGCCGATCGGGCCTTCCGGGACGCCCTTGCCGCTGCCCCGGACCCCGCGGCGATCACGGCCCTGTTCCGGCAGTAAGCCGCCGTGCACCACATCAGCCTCGCCCAGCTCTACGAAGACAACCGCGAAAAGCTGTTGCTGAACTGGATCGTCGCCCATAACGCCCACCGCCGCATCGAGCTGAAGGCGTCCAACAACTACGGGGCGGATGTGGTCGGGCACATCAACGTCATCCATCCGGAACGGCTACAGGTGCTCGGCAATGCCGAATACGAGTGGGTCAACCGGGTGGGCGACGCCCGCTTCAAGCACCACTTCCAGGAAATCGTCACTGCCCAGTCCCCCGCCATCATCGTGGCCGAAGGGCTGGACGTGCCGGAAACCCTGCTCTCCTGCTGCGAAGCCAGCGAAACGCCTCTCCTCACCTCCCCCAAGCCCGCCTCGGCGGTCATCGACCTCCTGCGCATCTACCTGTCCCGCCGTCTGGCCGACACGGTGAGCATGCACGGCGTGTTCATGGATGTGCTCGGGATGGGGGTGCTGATCACCGGCGACTCCGGCGTCGGCAAATCCGAACTCGCCCTGGAACTCATTTCCCGGGGCCATGGCCTGGTGGCCGACGACGTGGTGGAAATGGCCCGCATCGCCCCCACCACCATTGAGGGCCGCTGCCCCGGCATGCTGCGGGACTTCCTGGAAGTCCGCGGCCTCGGCCTCCTCAATATCCGCACCATCTTCGGCGAGACGGCATCCCGCCGGAAGATGAAGCTCAAGCTCATCGTCCACCTGCAAAAGCCGGTGGCCGGGCTCGATGCGCCCCGCCTGCCCCTCGACGCCCAGACCCAGGAAGTCCTCGGCGTCCCCATCCGCAAGGTGGTCATCCCCGTAGCCGCCGGCCGCAACCTGGCGGTGCTCCTGGAGGCCGCCGTGCGCAACACCATCCTGCAACTGCGCGGCATCGACAGCATGCAGGACTTCATGGACCGCCAGCAACGAAGCATGCTTGACGAGGAATTGTGAGTTCATGACAATTGGGTAATGTCGTCAACCACCCAAGGAAGAAGCATGAACAAACTGATTGGTCTCCTCGCCATTGCTTTCGCCGCCACTGCCGGTTCCGCCTACGCCGCCGATGAAAAGCCGGCCGCGCCCAAGAAGCTCAGCGCCCAGCAGGAGAAAATGAAGTCCTGCAGCCAGGAGGCCAAGGAGAAGGGACTCAAGAAGGGCGAGCGCAAGAGCTTCATGAGCACCTGCCTCAAGAAGAGCTGAAACAGCAATACTTCACAGTCATACCGCAACAGGCCGGAGCAACCCTCCGGCCTGTTTTGCTAGAATGACCGCTTCATTGGAGGAAAGCGGAAGGGGACTGCTGTGCAGTACGTGTTGCGTTTCTTCTGGGCCTGGTTGGCCTGTCTTTTCCTGATCGGCACGGCCCAGGCCGCCAACCCGGCCAGCGAGCGCCGCTTGGCCCTGGTCATCGGCAATGCGGCCTACGACCGGAATCCCTTGGAAAATCCCATCAACGATGCCCGGGCCATCGCCGATGCCCTGGGCAAGCTGGGCTTCAAGGTGCGCAAGCTGGAAAACGCCAGCCTGCGGCAGATGGATGAAGCGGTCCGGGATTTCGGCGACGATCTCGCCAAGGGCGGCGCCGGCCTCTTTTTCTATGCCGGCCACGGCATGCAGGTGAAGGGCTCCAATTACCTCATCCCCATCGGCGAACTGCCCAAGGACGAGGATGACGTACCCTACAAGGCGTTCAACGCCGACATGCTCCTGGACCGCATGGAGACGGCGGGCAACCCGATCAACATCGTCATCCTGGACGCCTGCCGGGACAACCCCTTCGTCAAGCGCAAGAGCCGTTCCACCGCCGGGGGCCTGGCCCAGATGAATGCCGGCAAGGGCACCCTCATCGCCTTCGCCACCGCGCCGGGCAAGACCGCGTCCGACGGCTCCGGCAACAACGGCCTCTTTACCGAGCACTTCCTGCGCACCGTCAAGCAGCCGGGCCTCAAGGTCGAGGACGTGTTCAAGCGGGTGCGGGCCGGGGTCGAGAAAGACTCCGGGGGCGCCCAGATTCCCTGGGAAAACACCTCCCTGACCGGGGATTTCTACTTCATTACCCCGGAGCCGGGCCAGCAGGTGGCCATGCAGACCACCGACGAGGCCACCATCGAGCTGGAGTACTGGAACAGCGTCAAGGCCAGTAATGACCCGGCCGATCTGGCCGCCTACCTCAAGAAATATCCGAAGGGCCGCTTCGCCGATCTGGCCGATAACCGGATGCGCAGCCTCGGTGGTCCGAGCAATTCCGGTGGTTCGGGCAAGGCCGCCGCCGGCTTCACTTCGTCCAACCCGTCGAATCAGACGACCCAGTTGGCGAGCTACCAGCCGCCCAAGCCGGTCGCCCAACCCCGCACCGCTGGCAAGACCTTTTCCTTCAGCGATCCGGACAATGACGACCAGGAAAAGGCCGACCGCATCTCGGCCATGAAATCCACGCCCTGCAAGGACACCCTCAGGAACAAGCGCATCCTCCTGACCTTTGCCAGGAAGAGCGCCGACGGCGTCCAGGCGGCCCAGGGGTACGCCGCCGCCTACGCCGGTATCCAGAAACGGCTTCAGGGCCTGGGGCTTCGGGTGGTCCGGGACGGCAGCGCCGACTTCATCCTGAAGGGCCTGATCGAGTCCCGCGCCGGGGTCAATCCCATGCTCCGGATCAACGAGGTGCGGGTGAAAATCGGCTTCAGCCTGGCCAAGGCCAACGGCAACCTGGTGACCACGGTTTCCGCCTCTGGCCAATCTTATGCCGGCAGCGATGTGGAAGGCATCGCCGCCGACCTGGTGGAGGAGCAGGCCGATGAAGTGGTGGCCAAGATTTACAAGGAATACTGTTCGCAGATCTGATAAGGGGGTATGACCATGAGCAAGAAGGGTTTGATGGTTGGTCTGGCGTTGGCCTGGGGGGCCTTGCCGGCGATGGCGCAACCGGTTTTCGACAGTCCGTCGCCGACGGCGGGCAGCAGCACGTCCCAGCAGGCCAACAACATGGCCGACAAGGCCATGTACAAGCCGATCGAGTACCAGAATGCCGGCAAGCCCGGTCCCGTCATCGTGGTCATTCCGGGGGAGGTCAAGAGCAGCAACGCCAGCTTCACCCAGAAGTTCGGCCCCAACAACATCGCCGACTATGCCGAACTGGAATTGGGCAACGCCAATTTCAAGGTGCTCGAGCGGACTGACCTGGGACCTCTCCTGAACGAGTTCTCCCTCGCCTACTCCATGGGTGACCCCGATGCCGCCCGCAAGATGCTCCAGAAGGGCAAGTTCAAGACGACCAAGTGGGTGGTGAAGTTCGACATCCTCAAGGCCGAGCCGGTGGCCCAGGCCCAGCAGGGCTTCGACGGCAAGACCGTGGGCAACCTGATCAGTATCTTTGGTGGATCTCGCGGTTCCCAGGCCGTCGGCACCGCGGCGGGCTCGGTGAAGACCGAGGAATCCACCGGCGTGTGGATCATCGGCATGCGCTACAAGATCATCAATGCCAACACCACCGAGCAAATGGCGACCGGTTACACCGAGGAAAAAATGGAACTAGGGGCCAAGGGCTCATCGGTCCTGGGCTTCTCCAGCGGCCAGTCCGGTGGCCTGACTCTGGATTCCCTGGTCCAGCGGCTGGTCCAGAAGTCTGTCTGGGAAATCGACCAGAAATACAAATAAATCCGGCTGGCCGGATTCAGAAGCCCTTCCGGGTCGCCCGGAAGGGCTTTTTCATTAGAGGAACTCGAAAGTGGCGCAATCGGCGGCGGGGTCGTTGACCGAAGCGCCGAAGCATACGGAACCGCTGCCGACCAGAGGAACTTCGGCCCGACGCACCATGGTTTCCGGCATGTCCTCCAGGGAGACGTAGCTGCCGTTGGTGCTCCGGTCCACGTAGAAGAACTTGTCGCCCCGCCGCTCGATGAGGGCATGGTGGCGGGATGCCTTGCGATCCTCAATGACCACATCGCTGGCCTTGTCCCGGCCCAGGGAAAGGAAGGGAGTCTTGGTGTCGAGGAGATAGGCGCGGCCCCGGTAGCGAAGGCATAGCTTGGCGGTGGTGACTGCCTCGCTGGGGGCGGCGGAAGCGTCTGCCGCCGGCGCCTCGGCTATCTTGGCAGAGACCGGAATGGTTTCGTCAGGCCTTTGCCAGGGCACTTCGAAGACCTGGACGCCACCGGACTTGGCGGTGGCCTTGCCCAAATCCCGGGCGGCATCCCGTGCCGGCGGAGGCAGCAGGGCGACGGCCTGGAGGCTGGTGAGGATCTGCCCGGCCTCGGCCATGCCCACGATATGGGCGGTGGTATTTACCGTTTCGCCGGAGAAATCGTCGCCCTCATCGGCCACGGGGCCGATATGGAAACCGACGCGGATGGCGAGCTGGACACCGGATACCGGCGGCAGGTCAGCGACCCGCTGCAGCATCTCCTGGGCCGAGTGGTAAGCCTTCTCCGCGCTGCGGAAGAAGACCATGGCCTCGCCGCTGGTGGCCTTCACCAGACGGCCGCCGTAACTGTCGATGGCGCGTTCCATACGCTTCATGCAGCGGTCTACGGCGCGTTCTGCCTCGGCTTCGCCGAGCCGCTCATAGAGCTTGGCGCTGCCCGAAACATCCGCGAACAGCACGGCTTGATTTTGTTCCATACCTTCCATGATATGCCCTAGCCGAAGTGCCCAGAAATTATGGAATACCAATCATAGCAAATCCCCCGGACGTTGCTATCGTCATTGGACTACATCCAGTGAGATAGTTCCTACCATGGGCATTTCCGGGGAGTCGAAGGCGATGTCGCCCTCGTCCACATGGCTGTCCAGGGTCAGGCCCTTGAAGTCGAAGAGACTGTTGTCCGCCAGGTGGGAGGGAACGATGTTCTGCATAGCTGTGAAAACGGCCTCGGTACGGCCCGGGTAGCGGCGGTCCCATTCCTGCATCATCTCCCGGACCTTCTGGCGCTGCAGGTTGGCCTGGGAGCCGCACAGGTTGCAGGGGATGATGGGGAACTCCATGCCTCGGGCGAACTTGGCGATGTCCGCCTCCGCGCAATAGGCGAGGGGCCGGATGACGATATGGGCCTTGTCGTCGGTCACCAGCTTGGGCGGCATGGCCTTGATCTTGCC
>DASRUX010000093.1:0-3028 GCA_035655235.1 Rhodocyclaceae bacterium
CATGGGCCAATCGGGCAAGGCCACTGGCATCTGGGCGGACGAACTGGTGATCCCCTATTACGCCCTGCTGGACGTCGGCATCGCCGTCGAGTTGGCGTCGCCCCGGGGAGGCGCCGTTCCCTTCGATCCGGCCAGCCTCAAGGCCCAGGGCCAGAACCCGCCCCTGGTCGAGCGCTTCCTGGCCGACCCGGCCGCCCAGGCCGCGGTACGCTCCACCAGCGTCGCCGCCGACCTGAATGCCGCTTCCTTCGATGCCGTCTTCTTCCCCGGCGGCCACGGCACCATGTGGGACCTGCCGGAGGATGCCGGCGTCACCCGCGCCGTCGAAACGGCTTTCGCCCAGGGCAAGATCGTCGCCGCGGTCTGCCACGGCCCCGCAGGCCTGGTCACCGCCAAAGGCCCGGACGGCCGTTCCATCCTCGCCGGCAAGCGGGTGAACTGCTTCACCGATGCCGAGGAGGAAGCCGCGGGCCTGGCGGCCGTCGTCCCCTTCCGGCTGGAGAGCCGGCTGCGGGAACTGGGTGGGCACTTCGAGGCAGCACCGAGCTGGCAACCCTTCGCCGTCCGGGACGGCAATCTGATTACCGGCCAGAACCCCATGTCATCGGGGCTGGTAGCCAACCTGGTGCTTGAGGCCCTGGCCGCTTCCGCCTGATCGGGAAAGCGCCGGGCGGTATCGCTCCACCACCCGGCGTTTATGCCACGGAGTTGACACTCTGAATTGCAGAGCACTACACTCTGAATTACAGAGTTACCTGACTGCGCCCCATGCCCCACCCCGTCACCCAGCAGATCACCGCCATCCACGCCATGCTCTCCGCCGGCCATCGCAACCTGCGGATCGAGCGCCACAGCCTCATCCTCTGGGGCCTGGCCGGCGGCATTCTCTTCCTGATTTCCGAGAGCATCCTGACGCCCGAGGACATTCCAGTCATCGAGCAACGGGCCCTGGCCTGGCTCGCCGTCCTGGCCACGGTGCTGGGCGGCGTCGGGATCGCGGATTGGCACCTGACCCGGCGGGTGAAGGAAGCCCGGGACGAGGCCTGGTCCTTCATCCACCGCCAGATTTTGAAGGTGTGGTGGCTGCTCATGGGCATGGCCACCCTGTTCACCTTCGCCATGTTCTTCTTCGGCGGCGGCTACATGCTGTGCGCCGCCTGGCTGGTCATGCTGGGACTGGGGCTTTACATCCACGGGCTGTTCTCGGAAGAGCTGCTGGAATGGAGCGGCGTGCTGATCATCCTGATCGGCATCGGCAGCCTGGGATTCCAATTGCCCTACGAAACCATGCGCTGGATCGCCGCTGCCGTGTTCGGCCTCGGCCTGCCGCTCCTTGCGGCCCTTCTGGACCGGGGGCGGCACCGTTCGGCCCTCTTCCGCCTCGTCCAGGTAGTGGCCTGGCTGCTGGCCGTCCTCGCCCTTCCCCTGTGGGCCCAGCACCGCGCCTATTCGACGCCAATACCGGAAGGGCCGGTCCTGTCCCTGGAGGAATTCCGCCATTCCGGCCAGCCCCGGGGAACCCAGATCGTCCTCCTGCCGGCCGGCACCCGCGTCCCGGTGGAAATGGAACTGGCCGGCGATCTCTTCGCCGGGCCGGGCCAGGAGGCACCGATCATGCCGCTGACCCTGGCCGAACCCATCGAGGTCCTGATGCAGGACGGCCGGCTGACCGGCGATGCCCGCGTTCCTAGCGGCCCCTGGCAACGGGCCCGGGAAGCCCGCTGGATCCGCATCCCTTGGCTGAAGGCCGAATTGACGCCGGAGGCCGGCCCGGTTGTCCGGGGCAGCCTGGACGTCCGGTTCCGCCACGAATGATCGTTCCACTACCTCAATCCACCAGGAGAAAACCGCAATGAAGACCATCGCCTCCCTCGCCACTGCCTCCCTCATCCTCACCGCCTGCGCCGGCATTCCCCCTTCCGAAACGGACATGGCTTCGGTTCCCGTCGTCCGCTATGGGCAGCAGGCCCCGGCCGGGCAGTCCTTCATCCTCCACTACCCGGCGGGAACCCAGTTGCCGGTCAACACCGCCATCACCGGCACCCTGCTGGAGAAGGAAGGCAAGGCTGACCTGCAGGTGAGTCTGAAGCGGGACATCTATGTCTACAAGCATTGGGCGAGCTTCGACGGGAAGAACTGGAAAGCCGGCAACGAACTGGTTTCCGGCAAAATCGCCATGTCCCTGCCCGGTGAAGCCGACGGCAAGAGCCCCGGCAACCTCTCGGCTGAATTCAATCTCAAATAACGACCATGGAAGAACTCGACCCCCTGCTCCACCAACCGCTGCGCACCCAGCTCGCCGCCTTCCTGGCCGGCGCCGGGGAAGCGACCTTCAGCGAACTGAAGCGGCGTCTCGGGGTCTCCGACGGGAACCTGGACGCCCATCTGAAAAAGCTGATGGCGGCCGACTACGTGGCAGTGCGCAAGGACACCGGCGGCATCCGTCCCCAGTCCTGCTACGCGCTGACCGCCAAGGGCCGGGAAGCGCTGGCCGCCTACGTCCAGGCCTTGCAGAAGCTCCTGCCCCTGGGGGAGCCTGATGCGTCGGCGGCGATGCTGGAACCTCGCCTCGCCCGCTGAGCCATGGGGATTGCTGAACGAAGGGAAGTGGCGGCCTTTCCGGTTCGCTACTTCCTTCTCGCCTTGGGGCTGCACGCGGCGGTGCTGGTCCTTGCGCCTCCCAGCCATCGAAGCCCGCGGAAAGAGGAGCTACCACTGCCTCTTCGGCTTTACCTCTCGCCCCGCAGCCCGAGCGTCAATGCTGCCCCACTTCCTCCAGACATACCAAAGCAACTGACCGTGCCGACCGGCCGAAATGCCGGACGAGCCTCAGAGCCCCATCCCGCCCGTGAGAACCCGGCACCGCTTGCCGAGCCTTCCCCAAGAGTCGAGGCCGGCGCCCTGCTTGAAGCAGCCCGGCACCAGATTCGGGAGGAGTCGCGCCAGCGGAGCAGCAGCATTTTCGCCACAGCCCCTCCCGCTGCCGAGGAATACCGCTCCAACCCCATCACCCGGGCGATGGCGCGGC
>DASRUX010000094.1:0-16384 GCA_035655235.1 Rhodocyclaceae bacterium
ACCCAGCAGAATGCCTCGGCGGCGGAGGAGTTGGCCGCCACCTCGGAGGAAATGTCCTCTCAAGCCGAGAGCCTCCAGGAGCTGATGGCCTTCTTTGCCGTGGAGTCCCAGCGCGGGGCTCGCCGCAATGCCCAAAAGTCCAATCCCGGCAAGGCGGCCAAGGCTGCCGAGGTGTCGGGGATGAGCCGTGCCGGTAAGAGAGGCGGTCCGTCAGCCGAAAGGATGGACTCGGGATTCACCCACTTCTAGGAAAGTTCGCCATGCAAGCAACCCAGACCCGAGTGGTCTCCAAAGCAGCCGACGCCGTGGCTGCCGCCCAGAACGCCGGGGAACAGCAGCAGTACCTCACCTTCACCCTGGGCGATGAGATGTTCGCCATCGGCATCCTGTCCATCCGGGAAATCATCGAGTACGGCCAGGTGACCGAAGTCCCGATGACCCCGCCCTTCATCCGGGGGGTCATCAACCTGCGCGGCGCCGTGGTGCCGGTCCTGGATCTGACGGTGCGCTTCGGGCGCCCGCCCCGGGAGGTGACCCGGCGGACGTGCATCGTCATCGTCGAGGTGGATACCCCCAGGGGCAGCCAGGAGATGGGGGTGGTGGTCGATGCCGTGTCCGAGGTGCTGGAAATCCCGGCGGCCGACATCGAGCCGCCGCCGGAATTCGGCGCCAGGATACACATCGACTTCATCAAGGGCATGGGGAAGGTGAACGGCAAGTTCGTAGTCATCCTGGATACCAGCCGGGTGCTTTCCTGCGAAGACGTGGCGGTTCTCTCCAGCCTCAGCCGCATGGAGGTGCCGGAGGCGGCTTGAACTTCCCGGTAAGCTGGCAAGGGCCGCAGGTTTCCTGCGGCCTTTCTCATTGCCGGTTCGGTGGTCGCCGCCGTCTGGAATAAAATCACGGCCTTCGAAGCCGTCGGCAGCCATTCCTTGTCCAAGATCGTCGTCCTCAACAAGCCCTATGGGGTTCTCAGCCAGTTCACGCCGGAGGGGCGTTGGCGGGCCCTGGATGAGTTCATTCCCATCAAGGATGTCTATGTGGCCGGGCGGCTGGATGCCGATAGCGAAGGGCTGCTCGTCCTCACCGGCGACGGCAGTTTGCAGGCCAGGATCGCCGATCCCCGCTACAAGCTGGAAAAGACCTACTGGGCTCAGGTGGAGGGCGATCCCGCCGATGCCGACCTGGAACCCCTGCGCCGGGGCGTGAAGCTCTCCGACTTCACCGCCAAGCCCGCCAAGGTGAAGCGCATCGACGAGCCGGCCGGGCTCTGGCCCCGGGACCCGCCCATCCGGTTCCGCCAGGCCATCCCCAC
The DNA here is from genome assembly GCA_035655235.1 of Rhodocyclaceae bacterium. Taxonomy (GTDB): domain Bacteria; phylum Pseudomonadota; class Gammaproteobacteria; order Burkholderiales; family Rhodocyclaceae; genus JAGTRP01. Next base: position 1,316 of record DASRUX010000094.1, read on the forward strand.
CGCCTGGCTGGAAATACGCATCTCGGAGGGGAAAAACCGGCAGGTCAGGCGAATGACGGCTGCTATCGGTTATCCTACGCTCCGGCTGATCCGCTCGGCCGTCGGCCGTCTGACCCTGGACGGCCTGGCGCCCGGCGAGTGGCGCGCCTTCGAAGGCGGCTACGACAGCTTTACCCCTTACCAAGCCAAGGAGAGATCCTGATGAAAAAATTCTTGACCCTGTTGACCGCCGTGGCCTTCGCTTCCACGGCCTTACTCGCCGAGGCTGCCTCCCCCAGGGCGGCTGAGGATGCCTATGCCCCCGTGGCGACCACCAACGCCCCGGTGCCCAAGGTCCGCAAGGCCGTCCATCCCCGGGCGAAGAGCGTCAAGGCCCGCAAGCACCACGGCAAGAAGCACATGAAGCTGGCCAAGGCCAAGCATAAGAAGAGGGCTCGCCTGGCCCATCGCTGATCCGGAGAGCGCATGAAGAAGACCCTGTTCCTTCTCCTGGGGATGCTGGCCGGCTCGGTCCAGGCCCAGATGCCGAGGATGGATTTCACCATCGGCTTCTACCGCATCGAGGCCGAGGTCGCTTCCGACCTCAAGAACCGCATGCAGGGCCTCATGGGGCGCCGGTCCATGGCGCCCCAGCAGGGCATGCTCTTCGTCTTTCCCGAAGCCGCCCGCCATTGCATGTGGATGAAGAACACCCTTCTGCCCCTGTCGGTGGCTTTCCTGGATGAGGAAGGGCGCATCGTGAATATCGAGGACATGCAGCCGGAAACCCTGGATAGCCATTGTGCCGCCAAGCCGGCCCGCTTCGCCCTGGAAATGAACAAGGGCTGGTTCGCCGAAAAGGGCATCAAGCCGGGCGCCAAGCTCGCCGGCGTGGAAAAGGCGCCCCCGCCCCAGTGATGGCCTATCCGCGCTGGCGGTCCGGCCTTTTCCCTTTTCCGCAGGACCCACGCCTCGTTTCCTGGCTGATCGAGCCGGGTTCCCTCACCGCCCGCTGCGTGGCCGCTTCCCGGCAGTTCCGCGTCCAGCTCCTCAGGCAGGGCCGGGGGCAGCCCCTGCCGGACGAGGCGGAGGTTTTCCGCCTGCGTCCGGGCCAGTCGGCCCGGGTCCGGGAAGTCCTCCTCGAATGCGACGGTGTGCCGGTCATCTATGCCCATACCGTCCTCCCGTCGGCTTCCCGGGGGCGCCTGGCGCGCTGGCTGGCCGGCCTGGGTAGCCGCTCCCTGGGCTCCCTGCTGTTCACCCACCCTGGCTTTGGCCGCGGTCCCATCGAATTCCGCCGCCTGGATCGGCGTCATCCCCTCTTCGCCCGCGCAGCCCGGGCCCTGTCCGCCGAACTTGTTACGCACCTGTGGGCCCGGCGGTCGGCCCATCGCCTGGACGGGCAAACCGTCCTGGTGACCGAAGTCTTCCTGCCCGCCATCCTGCGCCTGGAAGCCTGAGTCTCCCTCCCCGCCCGGCGGGAACTATTGCCGGCACCGGCCGCCATAGGGCTATGCGGCTAGCCGCCGTGTCCCCGTCGACATTCCCAGACCGTTGCCACTTACCAGTACAACCACTCGCCTCGAATCGGCGCGCCAGGGCAGAAAAGAGGTAAGGCACAGCGCCATGCCCCTTGCCTTGCGCTTCGTCCTCCCCCTGCTGGTCGTCCTGGCCATCTTTGCCTATTTCGTCCTGCCCCTGGTGGATAAGCTCACCATGCGCTGGTTCGTGCGGGACCTGGACATTCGTTCCACCATCATCGCCACTACCGTCCAGGTGCCTTTGGAGGAAGAGCTGGCGACCCGATCCTCGGCGCGGATCAACGACTTCTTCAACCGCATCTCCCGGGACGAGCGCCTGTTTGCCGTCGGCTATTGCCCCTCGTCGGCCACTCCGGCGGTGGCCTCCCGCTACTTTCCGGTGGAAATCCGCTGCAACGATCTCGCCCGCTGGGAAGGGGAGAACGGCCACCTCCTCAATACGGCCAACGGCCCGCTCCATGTCAGCGTCCGGCCCCTGGCCGCCGCCGACGCGCCGGACGGCCACCTGGTCCTGGTCCACGACATGAGCTTCTTTGCCCGCCGCAGCGAGGAAACCCGGCGCTACATCTTCTATTTCTTCATCGGCCTGGCCCTGTCGGTTTCCCTGATTACCGTCATCGTCGCCCAGTTCGCCTGGCGGGGCTGGGTGGAGGGCATGCGCAGCCTGCTGGTGCAGGGGTCCGCTCGTTCCCGGCACAACCCGGCGCCGCCGGCCAACATCGTCCCGGAATTCCGGCCCATCGCCCGGGACCTGCAGCGCCTCATCCGCGACCTGCAGTCCGAGTACCGGGCCCGGGACGAAAGCCAGCTGACCTGGAGCCCGGACACCCTGCGGGCCATCCTCCACAGCGAACTGCGGGGGGAGAATGTCATCGTCGTCTCCAACCGGGAGCCCTATATCCACCAGCGCCGGGGCGACCGGATCGAGGTGCAGCGTCCGGCCAGCGGCCTGGTGACCGCCCTGGAACCCATCATGCGGGCCTGCTCCGGCACCTGGATCGCCCAGGGCAGCGGTTCCGCCGACCGGGAGGTGGTGGATGCCCGGGACCATGTCCCCGTCCCCCCCGAGCGGCCGGCCTACGAAATCCGCCGCATCTGGCTCTCCAAGGAGGAAGAGGAGGGCTACTACTACGGTTTCGCCAACGAGGGCCTGTGGCCCCTTTGCCATATTGCCCATGTGCGGCCCATCTTCCGTTCCAGCGACTGGAACGACTACCAGGCGGTGAACCGCCGCTTCGCCGAGGCGGTGGTGGCCGAGTCTTCCACCAAGGACCCCATCGTCCTGGTCCAGGACTACCACTTCGCCCTGCTGCCCCGGATGATTCGGGAGATGCTGCCGGACGCCACCATCATTACCTTCTGGCACATCCCCTGGCCCAATCCGGAGGATTTCGCCATCTGCCCCTGGCGGGAGGAAATCCTCAACGGCATGCTGGGGAGCAGCATCCTGGGTTTTCACACCCAGTTCCACTGCAACAATTTCGTCGATACGGTGGATCGCTTCCTGGAGGCCCGGGTGGATCGGGAGTCCTTCACCGTCACCTTGGGGGGCAAGGCGACTGCCGTGCGCCGCTATCCCATCTCCATCGCCTGGCCGCCGGACCGGGCCATGGTGTCGGTGCCCGTGGCCCAGTGCCGAGTGGACATCCGCCAGCAGAACGGCTTGCCGCTAGACGTGGCCGTCGGATTCGGTGTCGACCGGCTCGATTACACCAAGGGCATCCTGGAGCGCCTGCGGGCGGTGGAGCGGCTGTTCGAGCTGAAGCCGGAATGGATTGGCCGCTTTTGCTTCGTCCAGGTGGCGGCTCCCAGCCGTTCCAGCATCGGCGAGTACCAGAATCACGAGGCGGCGGTCCGGGACTTGGCGGCCCGCATCAACGAGCGCTTCGGCGGGAGCTTCCCGCCCATCATCCTCAAGATCGAGCACCACGAACCAGAGGACGTGTATCGCTACTACCGGGCGTCCGACCTGTGCTTCGTCAGCAGCCTCCACGACGGCATGAATCTGGTGGCCAAGGAATTCATCGCCGCCCGGGACGACGAGCAGGGCGTCCTCATCCTCAGCCAGTTCACCGGCGCCGCCCGGGAATTGCCCGAGGCCATCATCGTCAATCCCTACGATATCGACCAGTGCGCCGCCGCCCTGGACCTGGCCCTCACCATGCCGGTGGAGGAGCAGCGGGACCGCATGCGGCTGATGCGGGGGCTGGTGAGCGAATTCAACGTCTACCGCTGGGCCGGCCGCATGCTTCTCGACGCCGCCATTATGCGCCGCCGGGGTCGGCTCCTGGACAAGGACGGCGAGCAGACGGCGCCCGCCACCCTTCCCACCTAAATGGCCATGTAGCGCCCCGGCCGGTGGTTGATGGCCAGGGAAATGTTCAGCACGGCGGCCCCCAACAGGGAAACCGCCACGGCGGTGGCCGGGATCATGAGCAGGGACGACAGCAGGATGGCAGCGTCCAGCCCCAGTTGCACCAGTCCGGCCCGCCAGCCGAAGCGCTCCTGCAGGTAGAGCACCAGGACGTTGAGGCCGCCGAGGCTGGCCCGGTGCCGGAACAGGATCAGTATCCCAACCCCCATCAGCAGCCCGCCCATGGCGGCGGCGTACAGCCCATTGATGCGCTCCAGCTGCAACACCTGGGGAATCAGTTCCGACAGCAGGGAGAGCAGGGCGATGGCACCCAGGGTCTTCAGGGCGAAGTCGCGGCCCATCTTCTTCAGGGCCAGGGCGTAGAAGGGCAGGTTGATGGCGAAGAACAGTTTCCCGAAGCTGATGCCCGTCAGGTAATGGAGGAGGAAAGCGAGTCCTACCGTGCCGCCGGTGATGAGCCCGGCGTGGCCGAGCAGGGCCACGCCGAGGGAGATGAGCAGGGTGCCGGCGATAAGCGCCTGGACATCCTCAAGCAGGGTGTGGGGCGGCGGGGGCGGGGCTTCCCATTGGGAGTCTTCGTTCTGCACCGGCACTCTTTCTAGCGCCCGCCGTCCTGTCGCTGGCTGACCCGGGGCAGGGCTACAGCTTCAGGAAATGGCCGCTCTTTTCCACCATGTCGGCCAGCATACGGTTCTCCAGGTGCATCCGGCGGCGGTCAAGGGCCAGGGCGACGCAGGCCTTCAACTCCAGGTCGTCCCAGGGCTTGTTGAGGAAGGCCAGGATGTGGGCGGAGTCGACGGCGTAGGTCAGCTCGGCCTTGGTGATTTGGCTGCTCACCAGGATGCGTTCACAATCGGGCTGCAGTTCGTAGAACCTCAGCAGCAGCTCGGCCCCTGATATTTCCGGCAGCCGCTGGTCGGCGATGATGCAGGAGAACTCGGCGTTCTCGGCCATCTTCAGCGCCTGATTGGCCGTTTGTGCCGTCTGGATGCTCAGGTTGGACTCCTGGAGCGTCGGCGCCGTGCTGTTCCGGTTCAATTCGGAGCGGATGACGGAAAACAGGTCATCTTTGCTGGAATGGTGGGTCAGTATCCGCGGCAGGCTTTGCAGTACGCCGGGGTCGGGGTCGACGATCAGCAGCCGGTCGACCTTGTTCCCTTCCGGCGCAGGAATCGGGATGTTGCGATCCCGGACAAGTTGGGCGAGCTGCCGCGTCCTGACCAGGGTGGCGTTGTGGTCCAGCGCCTGGGCGACCGAGCCCTTGAGGTAATAGTCGTGCCAGGGTTTGGGAATGAAACGGTAGATATGGGTTTCGTTGATCAGGCGTACCAGGCCAGCCATGTCGGTCTGTCCGCTCAGCACCAGGCGGGCGCAGTCCGGCTGGATTTCGGCCAGCTTGCGGAGGAATTCGAGCCCGTCCATCTCCGGCATGCGGAAGTCGCTGATGACCGCATCGAAAGCCTGTTCCTTGGCCCGTTCCAGAGCCGCGACGGGGTCGGAGAAACCTTCGACCTCATAGCGATAACGGACGAACGGAGGTGCGTTCAGTTCCCGCTGCACTGCGTTGACGATATTGGGTTCATCATCCACCACCAGCACGCGGCGTAGTTGCTTCGAGTCCATTGCCTTGTCCTCAAAAGGGTTCCCGGTCGGGGCCGGAAGTTTGCGCAGCGGCCCATCATTCATGCAATCATACACTTGCCGGCATTGGCGATGTCGGGCCGGATTAGGTCATAATGCATCAATGCCGCCGGCATTGAATCGTCCGGGGCGCGCCGCGAGGAATCAGTCACCATGGAAGCTTTTGTCTGGAACAGCCGGTTCGAGACCGACCTGCCGAAAGTGGATAGGCAGCATCAACGCCTAGTGAAAATCGTCAATCAGGTCGGCGACCAACTCCTCAACGGAAACATGACCGAAGCCGCCCTGGAGGCGGTGTTCAAGGAGCTGGCCGATTATGCCCGGTACCACTTCGCGGACGAGGAGCGGCTGATGGACGAATTCGGCCTCGATCCAAGAGGCGTCGCGGCCCACAAGCGCCATCACCAGGACTTCATCGAACAGGTGGTCCAGATGTGGAACGCGAGGCGTTCCATGGCTTCACCGGCGGATGCGCTGCACGGTTTCCTGTCGGCGTGGCTGGCCTTCCACATCCTGGCCGAGGACCAGTCCATGGCCCGCCAGATCCACGCGGTCCAGGCCGGAATCGGGGCCACTGCGGCCTACGAGAGGGAAGTCGAGGTCAAGGACAACAATGTGGATGCCCTGCTCTCGGCCCTGCGTAAGCTTTATCGGGCGCTGTCGGTCCAGGCCCACGACCTGGCGGACGCCAACCGCGGGCTGGAGGAGCGGGTGAACAGCCGGACCCGGGATTTGAGCGATGCCAATGCCCGCTTGGCCCAGGAAGAGGCGAGGCTCAGGTCCCTGGTGCACCGCTTGGAAGAGGCCCAGAACCAGATGTTGCGCTCCGAGAAGCTGGCAGCGGTCGGCCAACTGGCGGCGGGGGTGGCCCATGAGATCAACACCCCCATCGGCTACGTGAAATCCAACCTGGGCACCCTGGGACGCTATGTGGCCCAGTTCCTCCAGATTATCGACACCTTGGCCAAGGCGGCGCCGGCCCAGGCCGAGGCCTTGGCCGTGTCGGTGGACCTGGCCTACCTGCGGCAGGACGTGAAGGCCGTGCTGGCGGAGTCCGATCTGGGCCTGGAGCGGGTCCGGACCATCGTCCAGGATCTCAATGAAGTCGCCCATGGGGACCCGGCGGAGTGGCTGGAGACGGACATCAACGCCAGCCTCGAGCATGCCCTGGGTGCGGCCAGGAGCGAATTGGGGGGGCGGATCGAGGTGATCCGGCAGTTCGGCAGCCTACCCCTGGTCAAGTGCAGCGCCGGCGAGATGAACCAGGTGTTCATGACCCTCCTGGTCAATGCCGCCCAGGCCATCGGGGGCAGGGGAACCATTACCGTCCGCACCGGCTGCGAGAAGGATGGGGTGTGGATCGAGATTGCCGACACCGGCGCCGGCATGTCTCCGGAAGTGCAGAAACGGCTGTTCGAGCCCTTCTTCACCACCAAACCCGTGGGCAAGGGCACCGGCCTCGGACTTTCCCTCGCCTACGGCATCGTGGTCAAACGTCACGGCGGCCGGTTGGAGGTGAGCAGCGCCCCGGGCGAGGGATCGACCTTCCGTATCTGGCTGCCGGTCTTCGGCCGGCAGGGCTGATCAGTCTTCCTGCCCGCCTTCGTCCATCTGGGCCTGGATGGGCAGCCACACCCGGAAGGTGGAGCCCTTCCCGACCTCGCTCCTGACTTCGATCTTCCCCTGGTGCTTGTGCACGATGTTGTAGGAAACGAACAGGCCCAGGCCCGTGCCCTTGCCGACGGGCTTGGTGGAATAGAAGGGGTCGAAGATGCGCTGCAGGTTGTCCGGCGGGATGCCATGGCCGCTGTCCTCGATTTCCACCCAGACCTGCTCCCCTTCCTGCCCGGTGCGGATGGTGATCGTGCCCTGGGTCTCGATGGCGTGGGCGGCGTTGATCAGCAGGTTCATGAATACCTGGTTGAGCTGGGACGGGAGGCAATAGATCTGGGGCAGGGGGGCGTATTCCTTGCTTATCCTGGCCTTGTACTTGAGTTCGTTCCTGACGATGTTGAGGGTGCTGTCCAGGCAGCGGTAGAGATCGGCCCACTGCCATTCCTCGTTGGCTCCCGCCCGGGAGAAATCCTTCATATCCTGGACAATCTTCTTGACCCGGTTAACTCCGTCCAGCGTTTCGGCCAGCAGGGCGAACACGTCATCCCGCAGGAAGGCGATGTCCATGTCCTGGCGGAGCTGGCGGACGGAGGATCGGGTCACCTCGTCCATGGCGTCCTCGGCCCGTTCGTAGGCGTCGAGGAGGGTGGTGAAGTCCCGGAGGTATTTTTCCAGGGAGCCCATGTTGGAATGGATGAAACCCACCGGGTTGTTGATCTCGTGGGCAACCCCCGCCGCGAGCTGGCCGATGGAAGCCATCTTTTCCGATTGGAGCAACTGGAGGTGGGCGCCCTCCAGCTTGGCGTTGAGGGCGACCAGTTCGTCCATCTGGGCCCGCATGGCCGCCTCGTCGCTCTTGCGCTTGGAAATGTCGTCAACCACCACGAGGAGCAGGTCTCTCCCGCCGATGCTCGTGGTTCGGGCATTGACGCTCACCCAGAAGGATTCTCCGCTCCTGCGCTGCGCTTGCCATTCGAAGGTCTGCTGGCCTTCCTCTGTCGCCTTTTCAATCCATGTCCGGATCGTGTCGGCCGGGACGGAGGCGTCGTCCGGACCAGGGTCGGCGGCGATGTTCAGCACCTCATCCCGGGAGTAGCCGAACATCTGGGTGGCCGCCTCATTCATATCCACAAACTGGTGCATGCCGGCATCGTAGAGGAAGATGGCCTCGCCGATGGTGTTGAAAATGGTCAGGAAGCGTTCGGAGCTTTCGGCCAGGGAAACATCCATCCGCCGGGCGTGGACGATGCGCCAGAGTGCGTCGCCGATGAGCTGAAGGGTTTCCGTATCGTAAGCGGTGTAGTCCCGATCCTTGTTGCCGACCCCCAGGATCAAGCGGACCTTGTCGCCTTCGACGACCGGTACGGTGATCAGGCGGGAGATGCCGAGATGCCCCTCCGGCAGGCCTTTCTTGTCCTGGATTGCGCCGTAGTCGTTGCACACCACCGGTTTGCGGGTATAGAAGCATCCGGCCCAGATGCCCGCTTGGCTGATGGGATAGTGCCGGTGGTGGGGGATTTCGCAGTGGGTGAGGGTGCCTGCCGTCCAGGCGGTGAGATCCAGGGTTTCCTGGTCGTCGTTGACGAAGTGGAGGAAGCCCGCCGGGCTGGCCGTCAGCCATTCCGCCTCCTGCAGGCCGAACAGCAGGAAATCGCGCTCCTGCAAGGAGGAGCCGCTAGCCTGCTCGTTGAGGGCCAGCAGGACTTCGACCCTGGCCAGCTGATCGCGAAGGATGTCTTCGGCGCTCATCTCAGCCCTCGTGGCCGGCGGTGTCGGTGGCGGGGGGGCGGGTCCGGTGCCGGGTTTCGTAATGCCGGAAGGCGTCGCGGAGGGTTTCCAGCAGTTCCTTGTCGTCCCAGGGCTTGGTCATGAAGCAGAATAGTTCGCCCCGGTTGACCGCATTGGTGACCGACTTCAGGTCGGTGTAGCCGGAAAGCATGATGCGCACGATGTCCGGGTAGATTTCCCGGACCTTGCCGAGGAATTCGCCGCCGTTCATCCCGGGCATGCGGGCATCCGAGATGATCACGCCCACATCGTGGTGGGCCAGTGCCTCCAGGCCTTCCTGGCCGCCGGCGGCGGTGACGATGGTGTAGCCTTCCCGGCGCAGCAGGCGCTTCAAGGCCGAGAGGATGGCGGGCTCGTCGTCTACCAGGAGCAGGGTCCGGTTGGACATCTGGTTGTCGCGGGAAAACTGGAGCTGGCGATGTTCCCGCAACAGCGCTCCGAATTCCTCTGCCGGGATGGGGCGGCTGAAGAAGAATCCCTGCATCTCGTCGCAGTTTTCCCGGCGCAGGAATTCGAGCTGGGCCTCCGTTTCCACCCCCTCGGCGATGGCCGAAAGCTTGAGGCTGTGGGCCAGGGAAATGATCGCCCTGGCAATGGCGGCACTGTTGGGGTCGCGGATGACATCCCGGACGAAGGACTGGTCGATTTTCAGCCGGTCGATGGCGAATCGCTTCAGGTAGCTGAGGGAGGAAAAGCCGGTGCCGAAGTCGTCGATGGACAGGGTGATAGCCAGTCCCTTGAGCTGCTCCGTGGCATGGATGAAGGCGTCGGCGTCGGCCATCACGGAGGACTCGGTCAGTTCCAGCTCCAGGTAGTTGGGGGCCAGGCCGGTTTCCGCCAGGATCCTGCCGGCCAGGGCGACGACGTTCTGGGCGGCGAAATGCCGGGCCGACATATTAACGGCGACGGTGATGGGCGGCAGGCCCGCATCCTGCCAGGCCTTGTTTTGCCCGCAGGCGCTGCGGAGCACCTGCTCGCCCAGGGGGATGATGAGTCCGCATTCCTCGGCCAGGGCGATGAACTCGCCGGGCATGACCAGCCCCCGTTCCGGGTGTTGCCAGCGCACCAGGGCTTCGGCGCCGACGATCTGGCCGGTACGCAGGCTGAGTTGGGGCTGGTAATAGACCACCAGTTCGTTGTTGTCGATGGCCCGGCGCAGCCCGTTCTCGATATCCAGCCGTTCCAGGGACCGGGCATTCATTTCCGCCGCGTAATAGCGGAAGCAGTTGCCGCCGGCGGCCTTGGCCTTGTACATGGCGGCGGAGGCGTTGCGCAACAGGGTGTCGGCGTCGCTGCCGTCCTTGGGGTAGAGGGCGATGCCGATGCTGCCCGACAGGAAAAGCTCGTGACCGGAATAGGTATAGGGCGGGGTCAGTAGTTCCAGGAGCGGTTGGGCCAGTTTCGCAGCCGCGTCCATGCCGCTGGTTTCGGCGATGAGGATGAACTCGTCGCCCTCGAAGCGGCCCAGGGTGTCCATCTGGCGAACCCGCTTGGACAGGCGGGCGGCGACTTCCTGCAGCACCGAATTCCCGGCTTCCAGGCCCAGGCTTTCGTTGATGGCCCTGAAACGGTCCAGGTTGATGGTGAACACCGCAATTTCCCGGTCGTCCTCCGGCCGGCGCTTGAGGGCGTGGTTGAGGCGGTCATTGATCAGGTTGCGGTTGGGCAGTCCGGTCAGCTCATCAAAATTCGACCGGCGCTCGATTTCCTCCTGGTAGTGCAGGCGTTCGCTGATGTCCTGGAGGGTAACGACGGCGCCGATGACCTCGTCGCCTTCGAGAAGGGGGGCGCAGGAATACTCCACCGGTATCGGCGCGCCATTCCTGTTATGGATGACCGTATTGCGTCCGCGAATCCGGGCGGAGTGTCGGCAAGCCAACGCGATGGGGGAGGGGCCGTCCACCGTTTCCGCTTCGGCGGCGGTGGCCAAGGCGGGGATGTCCGTGATCTTGCGGCCCTGCAGTTCGCTGTTGTCGTAACCGAGAATGTTGGCCAGGGCAGGGTTGGCGAAATTGATGACCCCCTCGGTATCGACGCCGAAAATGCCTTCTGCCACCGAACTCAAGATCAGCTCCAGCCGACGGCTGAGCGCTTTCTTGGATCGCCAGGCCGCTTCCTGGGTCGCCTGGAGTTCGGCCATGCGCCGGGAGACTTCGGCTTCGAGCGTGGCGTTCTGCTTCTTCAGGAGAAGCCGGGCCTGGCGGGCGTCGATCTGGTTCCGGACCCGGGCGAGGACAACACTCGGCTGGAAGGGCTTGGCGATGTAGTCGTTGGCGCCCATTGCGAGCCCTTTGGCGATGTTTCCGTCATCGTCCAGGGCAGTGACGAAAATGACGGGAATGTCCCGGGTGGCGTCGTTTTCCCGGAGGTGGCGCAGGACTTCATGGCCATCCATGCCAGGCATGATGACGTCGAGAAGGATGAGGGTCGGCTGGGGAGATTCGAGGGCGCCGCGAAGCGCCTGATTGCCATCGGCCGCCTGGCGGATCGAGTAGCCTTCGCCGGCGAGGATGTCGCCCAGAAGGTCCGCAATTTCCGGAACATCATCAGCGACCAGGATAAGCGGCCGTTGAGGCTCGACTGACAGAGATTCGGTCCGGGCGACAGTAGCATCCATGTCTTGAATTTCCTCCTGTTGCCCAGAAGGTTAACTCATTTCCCGGGTATTTCTAGTATATCCCGTTGGGATATGTTTGGGCGGGGAGGCGGCTGGAAAAAAGGGGGCTCGAATGGCCCCCTCTTTGGGTCTGATGCTGGCGCGGACGGCGGTTGATCAGCCGGCGAAGTTCTGCTCGGCGAAGGACCAGTTGGCCAGGCTGTTCAGGAAGGTTTCCACGAACTTCGGGCGCAGGTTGCGGTAGTCGATGTAATAGGCGTGCTCCCACACGTCTATGGTGAGCAGGGCCTGGTCGCCGGTGGTCAGCGGGGTGCCAGCGGCGCCCATGTTGACGATGTCGACGCTGCCGTCGGCCTTCTTCACCAGCCAGGTCCAGCCGGAACCGAAATTACCCACGGCGGAGGCTTGGAAAGCCTTCTTGAAGTCGTCGAAGGAGCCCCACTTCTTGTTGATGGCGTCGGCCAGGGCGCCGGTGGGAGCGCCGCCGCCGTTCGGCTTCAGGCAGTTCCAGAAGAAGCTGTGGTTCCAGACCTGGGCCGCGTTGTTATAAACGCCGCCGGCCGGGGCCTTCTTGACGATGGCTTCCAGATCCAGGTTCTCGTACTCGGTGCCCTTGATCAGGTTGTTCAGGTTGGTGACATAGGCCTGATGGTGCTTGCCGTAGTGGTATTCCAGGGTTTCCTGGGACATGTGGGGGGCCAGGGCGTCCTGGGCGAAGGGCAGGGGGGGCAGCTTGTGTTCCATCGTATTCTCCGTTGTTGGTTTGATCTGGATCAATATTCTATTGGGGTCCTTCTGGTACGGCAACCTGTGTTACCTCGGTTTCGGCGTTGCCGCGGCTGAAAGTCAGGCGCAGATGGTCGCCGGGGGCGAGTTGCGCCGCATCCCGCACCGCCTGGCCGTCCGGTCCGATGGCGATGGCGTAGCCCCGGGCGAGGACGTTATGGGGATTGAGCTGATTAAGACCGGCCTCCAGGGTGCCCAGTTTCCCCCGCCGTTCATCCACTATCCGACCGGCGGCGTGCTGTAGGCGAAGGGCGAGGGCGCCGAGATGTTCAAGCTGCCGCTGGGGGGAAGGGCGGCCTGCAGCCAGCCGCTGGGCGGCCAGATCAAGGCGGTAATGCCGGCTGTCCGTCTGGCGGTCCAGGCCGCGGCGCAACTGGGCTGACAGCCGCTCCAGATGTTCCCTTTGGCGCGCCAGGCGCTCGGCCGGGTGGATGAGCCGCAGGGCCAGCCAGTCGAGACGTTGTCCCTGGTCGGCCAGGTGCTGCTCGGCGCGGCGCAGCAGCAGGCGTTCCAGTTCATCGAGACGGGTGAGGAGGGCGGACCGGTCGGGGCTGGCCAGTTCGGCCGCGGCGGTGGGCGTGGGCGCCCGCAGATCGGCGGCGAAATCGGCAATGGTGAAGTCGGTTTCGTGGCCGACGCCGCACACCACCGGCACCGGCGAATGGCGGATGGCCCGGGCTACGGCCTCGTCGTTGAAGGCCCACAGGTCCTCGATGCTGCCGCCCCCCCGGCAGAGGATCAGGGTGTCGTTGCCGTCGCCGCCGGCCAAGTCGATGGCGGCGGCGATACGCTCCCCGGCCCCTTCTCCCTGGACCGGCGTGGGGTAGAGGGTGACGACCACATGGGGGGCGCGGCGCCGCAGGGTGGTGAGCACGTCCCGCAGGGCGGCGGCCTGGGGGCTGGTGACGATGCCGATGCGCCGGGGGAAAGCCGGCAACGGACGCTTGGCGGCCGGGTCGAAAAGCCCTTCGGCCTCCAGTTTGGCCTTGAGTTGGAGGAAGCGCTCGAACAGGCCGCCCTGGCCGGCACGCCGGACCGTCTCCACGTTGAGCTGGAATTCGCCCCGGGGCTCGTAGAAGCTTACCAGTGCCCTGGCTTCCACCTTGGCACCGTTTTCCAGGCGCCAGCCCAGGAGTTGGGCCCGGCTGCGCCACATGACGCAACGCACCTGGGCGCCTTCATCCTTCAGGGTGAAATAGACGTGGCCGGAGGCCGCATAGGTCAGGTTGGAGATTTCACCGCCGATCCAGGTCAGGGGAAAGGCGGATTCCAGGCAGTCCTTGACCAGGCGATTCAGGGTTGAAACCGAAAGGACCTGGCTGGCGCCGGTGGGAAGCGGGGGTTGCATGGGCATTTGCCGATTGTAGCGCACGCTTTGCGGCGTACTGGTCTGCTTGACAGTAGCGTGTTAACGATAATCCATTGATTCCAAAAGAGTTAAAACTGTATGCCTCCTTTTTTTGCAGAGTAACAAAAAGCCTTACGGGCTGGCTACTTAGGTGCTTTAACGACAGCTCATTCACAAACTTATCCACAGGTTCTGGGGATAAACCCTACCGGCACCAGTGGGAATCCTTCCGGACTACAGGATTTCCCCAATGAATTTCTACCCGCTTATTGGCATACGACTCTTGCCCTGGGACTTGGCGGCAGGCAAAATTGCTGGCTAATTCTTATTCGGGGAATACAAGTGTTCGCCATCGTTCAGGCTGCAGGTTGGCCCATCTGGCCGTTGCTTCTGGCTTCCATCATCGCGGTCGCCCTCATCATCGAGCGTCTGGTCGCTCTGCGTCGCGCCAAGGTGGTGCCGCCGGGGCTGTTGCAACGGGCGGTCGCCGAGTTCAAGCGCGGCGGCGACAACGCCAAGCTCCTCGACGATCTGGAGCGCCATTCTCCCCTGGGCCGCGTGCTGGCCGCGGGCCTGCGCAACGTCGGCAATTCCCGCGATGTCATGAAGGAAGCCATCGAGGAATCCGGCGGGGCCGTGGCCCACGACCTGGGCCGCTACCTCACCACCCTCGGCACCATCGCCTCCATCAGCCCCCTCATGGGCCTGTTCGGCACCGTGGTGGGCATGATCGAAATCTTCGGCTCCCAGGCGCCCACCGGCACCAACCCCATGCAGCTGGCGCATGGCATCTCCATCGCCCTCTACAACACCGGCTTCGGCCTGGTCATCGCCATCCCCAGCATGATCTTCTGGCGCCATTTCCGGGCCCTGGTGGACAGCTTCGTGGTGGACATGGAGCAGCAGGCCATCAAGCTGGTCGAATACATGCACGGCGAGCGCAAGTAACATGAACTTCCAGCGCGGCCGCACCCGGGAAGAGCCGGAGATCAACCTGATCCCGATGATCGACGTGCTCCTGGTGATCATCATCTTCCTGATGCTGACCACCACCTACGCCAAGTTTTCCGGCCTCGAAATCAACCTGCCCACGGCGGAGGCCAGCAAGCAGCCGGAGGAGCCCAACGAAATCGACGTGGCGGTGACCGCTGCCGGCCAGATCCTGGTGAACAAGTCTCCCCTGGCCGGTTCCGACGTCAAGGCCATCGCCGAAGCCCTGCGCCGGGCTGCCGGTTCCCGCCAGGATCCGGTCATCGTCATCAACGCCGACGCCAAGGCCACCCACCAGAGCGTGGTCGATGTGATGCAGGCGGCCCAGACGGCGGGTTATCCCCACATCTCCTTCGCGACCCAGTCGCCGCACTGATGTCTCTGGCGCGGT
>DASRUX010000095.1:0-13628 GCA_035655235.1 Rhodocyclaceae bacterium
GGCACCAGGTAGTCCCGGGCGCCTTCCGGAGTGCTCTTGGTGAGCATGGGGGTTTCCACGTCGATGAAGCCGTGGTCGTCCAGGAAGCGGCGGAAAGCGCGGGCCGTCTTGTAGCGCAGCATGAGGTTGTGCTGCATCTGAGGCCGGCGCAGATCGATGACCCGGTGGGTCAGGCGCACGTTTTCGGAGAGGTTTTCCTCGTCCAGCTGGAAAGGCGGGGTGACGGAGGCGTTCAGGACCTCGATTTCGTGGCAGAGGATTTCGATTTCGCCGGAAGCCAGGTTGGCGTTGGTGGTGCCTTCCGGACGGCGGCGGACCTTGCCGGTGATCTTGAGGCAAAACTCGTTGCGGACCGACTCGGCAACCTTAAACATGTCCGCCCGATCGGGATCGCAGACCACCTGGGCGAGACCTTCCCGGTCACGCAGGTCGATGAAGATGACGCCGCCGTGGTCGCGCCGGCGATGGGCCCAGCCGCAGATGGTGACGGTCTGGTCGCAGAGGGATGCGTTGAGTTGTCCGCAGTAATGGGTGCGCATGGATGCTTCCGGGTTCAAGTATTGGTAACGATACGGTGATGGGGCGGCGGAGCCACCACCCCCATCGAGATGATGTATTTCAGGGCTTCGTCGACGGTCATGTCCAGTTCGATCACATCCTTGGCCGGCATCATCAAAAAGAAGCCGGAGGTCGGGTTGGGCGTGGTCGGGACATAGACGCTGACGTATTCCTCATTGAAGTGATTCAGGACATCGCCGCCGGGCTTGCCGGTGAGGAAAGCGATGGTCCAGCTGCCTTCCCGCGGGTATTGCACCAGGAGTGCCTGGCGGAAGGCGTTGCCGTTGGGGCTGAAAAGCGTGTCCGAAACCTGCTTGACGCTGTTATAGACGGAATTGACCACCGGGATGCGGGCCAACAGGCGCTCCCACCAAACTACGAGCTTCTGGCCGATGAAGTTGGCGGCCAGGAGCCCTGTCATGAAGATCATCGCCAGGGTGATGACGGCGCCGGCGCCGGGAATGGCGAATCCGAACAGGTTCTGGGGGTGGACCGCTTCCGGCAGCAGGCGCAGGGATTGGTCCAGCGTGCTGACGACAAGGGACAGTACCCAGGTCGTGATGACCAAGGGTACCCAGATCAGGAGTCCTGTGATGAAGTAGCGCTTGATCAGCTGGCTGCGCACGCGCAAGCTCCGCTGCCGCCTTGGCAGGGCGGGGCGCTATCGGTCTTCGGGGCCGGCTTGCTGCCGCCCTTGAAGTCGGTGGCGTACCAGCCATTGCCCTTGAGCTGGAAGCCGGCTGCGGATAGCAGCTTGCTGTAGCTTTCCTTACCGCATTCCGGGCAGGTGGTGAGCAGGGGATCGCTCATCTTCTGCAGATGCTCTTTCTGGAAACCACAGGATTCGCAGCGATATTCGTAAATCGGCATGGGATTCCTCCAAAACCCTGAATTATAACTGACGGGAACCGGGTTTCTAATATGCGGATTTGCCGCGAAATTTCAAGCGGGTAGCCCGAGATAGAGTTGGGTCAGCTGGCGGCCCCAGAGCAGCGCGATGACGCCGGCGGCGGCCAGATACGGCCCGAAGGGAATGGGTACATTACGGCCGTGGCGGGCCAGGACGATGAGTCCGATGCCGACGGCGGCGCCAACCAGGGACGAGAGCAGGATGACTGCCGGCAGCATCTGCCAGCCCAACCAGGCGCCGAGGGCAGCGAGGAGCTTGAAGTCTCCGTACCCCATACCTTCCTTGCCGGTGACAATCTTGAAGAGCCAATACACCGACCACAGGGTCAAATAGCCGGCCATGGCGCCGATGACCGCGGAAGTAAGGCCAGTGAAGGTGCCGAAGACGTTGAAAAGCAGGCCCAGCCAAAGAAGTGGCAGGGTGATGGAGTCCGGCAGCAGCTGGGTGTCGAAATCGATGAAGGTCAGGGCGATCAGGGCCCAGGCCAAGCAGAGGGCGCCGGCGGTCTGCCAAGTGGGCCCGAAACGCCAGGCAAGATAACCCGACAACAGTCCCGTAAAGGCCTCGATCAAGGGATAGCGCGGCGAAATGGAGGTCTTGCAGCCGGCGCAGCGTCCTTTGAGAAACAAGTAGCTGAGGACGGGAATGTTCTCCAGGGCGCCGATCTGGTGCCCGCAATGGGGACAGCGGGAGCGCGGCGTGGCGAGGTTAAACGTGTCGGCAGGGTTAGCGGTCTCGCCTTGTAGCTCGGCGCACTGAAGTTGCCAGTCCCGCTCCATCATCTTCGGTAGGCGATGGATGACGACGTTGAGGAAACTGCCGATACACAGGCCGAGCAGCCCGGCGATCGCGGCCAGGCCGCCCGGGGTGTCGAGGATCATCCGCCGACCACCGATCCCATCTTGAAAATCGGTAGATACATGGCAATGACCAGGCCGCCGATCAGGCCGCCGAGGATTACCATGATCATCGGTTCCATCAGGCTGGACATGGCCTCCACTGCGTCATCTACCTCAGCCTCGAAAAAGTCGGCCACTTTCGACAGCATGGAATCTAGCGCGCCGGATTCCTCCCCGATGGCCACCATCTGAGTGACCATGTTCGGAAAGAGGTTGCTGTTTTGCATTGCCGTGGTGAGGTTCGTGCCGGTAGAAACCTCGCTCTGGATTTGCTTGGTTGCCACTTTGTAAACGTTATTGCCCGCAGCCCCGCCAACCGACTCCAGGGATTCAACCAACGGCACGCCGGCACTGAACATGGTGGACAAGGTGCGAGTCCAGCGAGCGATGACCGATTTTTTTATGATGTCACCGAATATTGGCAGACGCAGAGAGTAGCGGTCGAAAGCGAACTGCATTGCCTCGGATCGCTTGTAGCTCTGCATGAAAGCGTAGATCCCGCCGCCGATACTGCCAAATATTGCCCACCAGTAAGCAATGAAGAAATCCGACATCGAAATCACAATGAGGGTTGGGGCGGGCAGGTCGGCGCCGAAGCTCTTGAATACTTCCTTGAAGGCCGGAATGACGAAAATCATGATCACGGCGGTGATGACGAATGCGACAACAAGAATCGCTATTGGATAGAAGAGTGCAGATTTGATCTTGGCCTTGATGGCCAGAATCTTCTCCTTGTAAGTGGCGAGCCGATCGAGCAGTGTGTCCAAGATGCCGGCCTGTTCGCCGGCTGCGACCAGGTTGCAGAACAGATTGTCGAAGTACAGGGGATATTTTCTGAACGCCTGGGAAAGGGACGAGCCGGTTTCCACATCCGCCTTGATATCGAGGAGTAACTTCCCCACAGCAGGATTCGCGTGACCTTTGCCGACGATGTCGAATGCTTGCAGGAGGGGGACGCCAGACCTCATCATGGTGGCCAGCTGACGGGTGAACAGGGTGATGTCTTTGTCAGTAATCTTCGAGCCGCCCTTTAGCCGCTGCTTGCTGATTTTCGAGACCATGATGCCCTGCCGGCGCAGGGTGCTTTGGACGACTGCTGGGCCAGCTGCCCGCATCTCGCCGCGAACGGCTTTGCCGTCCTTGCTCTTCCCTTCCCAGATGAACAACTGCTCCTGTACCCCTTGGCTGGCTTTCGCAACAGTAGCCATCGTTCTTTCCCTTTAGATTTAAGCGTTGGTGGTGCTGAGCACTTCGTCAAGCGAGGTGACGCCTTGCTTGACCTTCAGAAGGCCGGACTGGCGCAGGTCCTTCACCCCTTCTTTGGCGGCTTGGGCGGCGATGTCAAGGGAATTGCCGCCTGCCATGATGATGCGTTGGATTGCCTCAGTGACCGGCATGACCTGGTAGATGCCCACCCGCCCCTTATAGCCGCTGCCCTTGCAGCGATCGCAGCCGCCGGGGCCGTAAAGGCTCCAGGTGCCATCGAGTTCTTCTTCCTTGAACCCTGCGTTGAGCAGGGTTGCCACCGGGACATCGATGGGCTGCTTGCAATTGCACAGGCGACGGGCGAGACGCTGGGCAGTGATGACCAGGACGCTGGAAGCGATGTTGAAAGTCGGAACGCCCATGTTCATCAAACGGGTGAGGGTCTGGGGGGCGTCGTTGGTGTGCAGGGTGGACAGGACCATGTGGCCGGTCTGGGCTGCCTTGATGGCGATCTCGGCCGTTTCCAGGTCGCGGATTTCGCCCACCATGATGATGTCCGGATCCTGGCGGAGGAAGGACTTCAGGGCGGCAGCGAAGGTCAGGCCGGCCTTGTCGTCGACGTTGACTTGATTGATACCGGGCAGGTTGATTTCGGCAGGGTCTTCCGCGGTCGAAATATTGACCCCGGGTTTATTGAGCATGTTGAGGCAGGTGTACAGCGATACGGTCTTGCCCGAACCAGTCGGGCCGGTAACCAGCACCATGCCGTAGGGACGGTTGATGGCGTCCAGTAGAGCCGCCTTTTGTTCCGGCTCGTAACCCAGGGCCTCAATGCCCAGGGTTGCCGAAGTGGGATCGAGAATACGCAGTACGATTTTCTCGCCCTGCAGGGTCGGCAGCGTGCTGACCCGGAAGTCGATGGCGCGGTTCTTGGAAAGGACGAGCTTCATCCGGCCGTCTTGGGGAACCCGCTTCTCGGCGATATTGAGCCGGGAGATTACCTTGATCCGGGATGCAATCTTGTCCTTGATGGCCAGCGGCGGGGTGGCAACCTCCCGCAGGATGCCGTCCACCCGGAAGCGAATGCGGTAGAACTTTTCGTAGGGTTCGAAATGGATGTCTGAGGCGCCGTCGTTGATGGCGTCCAGCAGCATCTTCTGGATGAATTTGACGACCGGTGCGTCGTCGATGTCTGCCGCCGCAGCCTCGTCGGACTTGGCCGCCGATTCCTCGTCAAGGAAATCGAGGTTGATGTCCTCGTTGGCGAGGTTCTTGAGGGTGTCTTCCGCCGATTCGGAATATTTGGCGACCAACGGCGCAAGTTTCGGGCCTTCGACCACGATGGGGTCTACGGCCAAACCGGTCTGGAAACGGATCTCGTCCAGCGCTCGCAGGTTGGTGGGGTCGGCGATGGCCACGGACAGCCGGTTTCCCCGTTTGTTAAGAGGAATGACCCGGTGGCTGGCGATCAGCTTGCGGTCGACGGCGTTGGCCGGGATATGGGCTTCGTCGAAAGCATCCAGGTCCAGAAGCGGGTAGCCAAAGGTGTCGGCCACGAAGCGGGCCATTTCCTGGGCAGTGGCTTTGTGGGCCTTGACGACTTCCTCGATGAGGGAGCTCTTGCTGGAGGTAGCCTGGGCCAGGAATTGCTCTGCTTCCGCTTCCTTTAGACGGCCCGACTGGACCAGTGCTCTGGCTAGTCCGCTCAAGGGAGTTGTTTCGGGGGTGGCTACCATTGATAAATGCGATTAATGCTTAACAAATCGGGACGATGATGCTACGCAGCCCATGTTTTGTAAAGTTTCCGGCGGTGCCGCCTCCGGCCTAGGCAAGCGGCCGGAAAAGCCTTGTGGTGACAACACTTCGGCCTTGGGTCTGGAGTATCTCCATGGCGATGCCATTGATCTTGAGTCCAACCCCGGATTCGGGAATGTCCTGGAAATGTTCGAGGATGAGGCCGTTGAGGGTCTTGGGGCCGTCGACGGGGAACTTCAGTCCGAGCATGCGGTTGATATCCCGCAGGGAGCGGCTGCCTTCGATGACGACGCTGCCTTCCTCGTCCCAGTTGAGGGCCGGGGTGCCGAAACCGGCGACGGAGGTCGTGAATTCACCGACAATTTCCTCGATGATGTCTTCCAGGGTCAGCAGGCCCAGGATGTCGCCGTATTCATCTACCACGAATCCCACCCGCTGCCGGTTTTCCTGGAAGAAAGAGAGCTGGGAGAACACCGGGGTGCCGGCGGGAATGTAGTAGGGGGCGAGCAACTGGTTACGCAGGGTGGCCTCGTCCAGCTCCCCCCGGGGGGCTTCGGAGATGAGGCGCCGGACCGGCAGCACGCCGAGCAGGTGGTCAAGGGATTCGCGGCATACCGCCAGTCGGCTGTGGTGGCTGGTGGCCAATTGGGCCAGGACGTCGTCCCAGGGCTGGTTCAGGTCGAGAATCTCAATGGCGCCCCGGGGGGTCATGATGTCCTCGACACAGATTTTGTTGAGATCGAAGAGGTTGGAAAGGATGCTCTGGTGTTGCTTTGGGATGAACTGGGCGGATTCGAGCACCAGGGTCCGCAGTTCCTCCGGCGAAAGCTTGGTCTCGCTGTGAATGCCCTTGGGGGAAAGACGGAGGAGGCGCAGCAGCCCAGTCACGAAGAGGTTGACGAACCAGATGACCGGATGGGCGATGCGAAGCAGCGGGGTGAGAACGTAGCTGATCAGGGGGGCGAGGCGGTCGGCGTAGGTGGCGCAGACGACCTTGGGAGAAATCTCCGAAACCACCAGGAGGGCGAAGGTGATGCAGAGGGTGCCGATTTCCAGTGCCCATTTAGACTCGCCGAACAGGGCCAGGGCGATGTAGCCGGTCAAGGTGGCTGCCGCCGCGTTGAGCAACGTGTTGCCCAGAAGGATGAGGCCGAGCAGCCGGTCGGTCTTGTCGAGGAGGGCAATGGACAGCTTGGCTCCCCGGTGGCCGGTCTGGGCCAGGTGACGAAGGCGATAGCGGTTGGCCGCCATCATGGCGGTTTCCGATCCGGAGAAGAAACCGGAGAGAATCAGCAGGACGAGTAGTGCGGCGAGCAGCGCTGAAAGCGGGATATCGGCCATTTAGGGATCAGCCGCGTCCCAGGATGACTTCGGCGACGAAACGGCTGCCAACGTAAGCCAGCAGCAATACCGTAAACCCGGCCAGGGTCCAATGGAGGGCCTTGCGGCCCCGCCAGCCCCAGGCATGGCGGCCGACCAGCAAGGTGGCAAAAATACCCCAGGAGGCGAACGCGAACAGGGTCTTGTGGTCAAGACTCAAGGCCTTGCCGAACAGCGATTCCGAAAACAGGATGCCGCTGCCCAGGGCCAGGGTCAGCAGTACGAAGCCGATCAGCAGCATGCGGAAGAGCAGCGCCTCCATGGTCAGCAGCGGCGGCAGGCTGGCGAGGCTGCGGGTCAGGGTCCGGCGATGGAGGGCTTTCTCCGTGAAGCCCATGAATACCGCGTGCAGAGCAGACAGGGTGAACAGGCTATAAGCCAGCATGGCGACCAGGAAGTGAAGCTTGAATCCGACAGCTGTCGCATGGGCGACCAGATGGACTTGGGGGAAGAACACGGGAAGGATGGTGCAGGCCGCGGCCAGGGGCAGCACCATGGGCTGGAGGCCTTCCATGCGGGCGAGGAAGCTTTCCAGCCAGTAGATCAGGACTGCCAGCCATAGCATGAGGGAAAGGGCGAAGCTGAACGAGAAGCGCATGCCGGCTTCGCCGAACAGCGCGTCGTAAAGGCCGAGGGCGTGGACGGCCAGAGCAGAGCCGATGGCGATCCTCTCCCACGGCTGCATGGGGGTCGCGACGAGTGGCTTGTCGGTTTCGCGCCAGCGGGTGTTCCAAAAGTGGAAGCCCAGACCGGCGTAAAGAATCGCCGCGAGAATGTGCGGCAGAAGGTGAATTACAATATCAGCCATCCGGAAATTTTACTCGAAGCCCCTTACATATGCTTGACAACCTGACCCAGCGCCTTGCGCGCGTCATGAAGACCATCAAGGGCGAGGCGCGCCTGACTGAATCGAATATCGCCGATGCCCTGCGGGAGGTCCGCATGGCCCTCCTGGAGGCCGATGTGGCGCTGCCCGTGGTGAAGGACTTCATTGCTGCGGTCAAGGAAAAGGCCGTGGGCGAGGAGGTCATCGGCTCCTTGAGTCCTGGCCAGGCACTGGTCGGTGTGGTGCACCAGGAGCTGACCCGACTGATGGGCGAAGCCCACCAGGGCATCAACTTCGCCACCCAGCCTCCTGCCATCGTCCTCATGGCCGGCTTGCAGGGCGCCGGCAAGACCACGACGGTCGGCAAGCTGGCCAAGTTCCTGAAGGAAAACCAGAAGAAAAAGGTCTTGGTCGTTTCCTGCGACGTTTATCGCCCTGCCGCTATCGACCAATTGAAGTCCGTTGCCGGCCAAGCCGGTGTCGATTTCTTCCCGTCGTCGACCGGCGAGAAACCTGAAACTATCGCCTTGGCTGCCGTGGATTGGGCCAAACGCCACTACCACGACGTTTTGCTGGTGGATACCGCCGGCCGTCTGGCCATCGACGAAGAGATGATGGCGGAGATCAAGCGCCTCCATGGCGCGATAAATCCCATCGAAACCCTGTTCGTGGTGGATGCGATGCTTGGCCAGGACGCCGTCAATACGGCTCGGGCCTTCAATGAAGCATTGCCCCTGACCGGCGTCGTGCTCACCAAGCTGGACGGCGATGCACGGGGCGGCGCAGCGCTCTCCGTGCGCCACATCACCGGCAAGCCCATCAAGTATGCGGGTGTGGGCGAGAAACTGTCTGGCCTGGAGGCCTTCCATCCGGAGCGGATGGCATCCCGTATCCTGGGTATGGGTGACGTGCTGTCCCTCATCGAAGAGGCCAAGAAGGGCATCGACGAGGAAAAGGCAGTCGCGCTGGCCAAGAAGCTGAAATCGGGGAAGGGCTTCGATCTCAACGACTTCAAGGAGCAGATCGGTCAGATGCGCAAGATGGGCGGCATGTCGGCGCTCATGGACAAGATGCCGGCCCAGATTGCCCAGATGGCCGGGCAATTGCCGGTCGGTGCCGAAAACAAGATGATCGGCCGGGTGGAGGGCATCATCAATTCCATGACCCCGGCGGAGCGGGCCAAGCCGGAGCTCATCAAGGCCAGCCGCAAGCGCCGCATTGCAGCCGGTGCCGGCGTGCAGGTACAGGAGGTGAACCGCCTCCTCAATCAGTTCGAGCAATCCCAGAAGATGATGAAGCAGCTCACCAAGGGCGGCATTGGCAAGCTCATGCGCGGCATGAAGGGAATGCTGCCCGGGATGGGGCGCTGAGCAGTATCAGCGCTGGGCGGTAACGAGGGAAGTCTTTTTCTCGTAAGCCCAGTTGTTTTGCCAGGCGGCCCGGACCATATTGGGATATTCGGGCTGCCCCAGGCTGCCGTTGTAGCGGCCGAGGGCACGGAAGAGGTCGCCCTTTTCAATGTCCAGGTAGTGGCGGAGGATGGTGCAGCCATAGCGCAGGTTGGTGCGCAGGTGGAACAAGTTGTCGTCTGGCTGGCCGATGAGCTTCACCCAGAAGGGCATCACCTGCATGTAGCCCCGCGCGCCGGCTGACGAAAACGCGTATTTGCGGAACCCGGATTCGACCTGCATCAGGCCGAGCACCAACTGAGGGTCGAGGCCGGCGCGGGTTGCCTCGTAGTGGACCGCGCGCAGCAATTCCAGGCGGTACTCCTGGGCAGGGATGCGCTTCTCCAACCGTTTCGACATCTCGGCCAGCCATTCCACCGCCTCCATAGAATCTCGGAAGGAGCTGGCCGGCGGCCGTGCGTCGGAGACCGCCTTCTGTAGGGCGGCCTGGACGCTGGCCGACAGGGGCTCGTACTTTTGCGCTCCGGCGAAGGCTGCCGAAGCGCTCAGTAGGCAAAGCGCTGCGATCAGGCGGCGCACAGCTTCTCCTGCAGGAAGGCGACGGCGCCAACCCGGTCGATCATGGTGGCCTCGGCATCCTTGCGGCCCTTGTACTCGAGCTTGCCCTCCTTCAGCCCACGCTCACCGATTACGATGCGGTGGGGGATGCCGATCAGCTCCATGTCCGCGAACATGACGCCCGGGCGCTCGTTGCGGTCATCCAGGACCACGTCGACGCCGGCTGCCTTGCAATCGGCGTAGAGGGCGTCCGCCGCGGCTTTCACGTCGTCGCTCTTGGTGTAACCCATGGGGACGATGCAGACCGCGAAGGGGGCGATGGCGGCCGGGAAAACGATGCCGCGCTCGTCATTGCCTTGCTCGATGGCGGCGCCGACGATGCGGGAGACACCGATGCCGTAACAGCCCATCTCCATCACCTGGTTCTTGCCTTGCTCATCCAGGTAGCAGCACTGGAGAGCGGCCGCGTACTTCTGGCGCAACTGGAAGATATGGCCGACTTCGATGCCGCGGCAGATGCCCAGCTTGCCCTTGCCGTCCGGGGAGGGGTCGCCTTCAACCACGTTGCGGATGTCGGCCACTTCCGGCTCGGCAGCGTCTCGGCCGAAATTGGCGCCGGTAAGGTGGAAGCCTTCCTCATTGGCGCCACAGACGAAGTTGCTCATGGCGGCCACGGTACGGTCGGCGATGACTCGGACCTTGGCAGTGTCCACGCCCACGGGGCCGATGTAACCCGGCTTGCAGCCCAGGTATTCGACCACTTCGGACTCGGAAGCGAAGCGGAAAGGGCTGAGGCCTTCCAGTTTGGATGTCTTGATCTCGTTCAGTTCATGGTCGCCGCGCAGCAGCAGGAGGACAAAAGATTTGGTGCCGTCTTCCTTTTCGCTCACTACGGCAATGGCCTTGACCATGGATTCGACGGAGATGCCGAGGAATTCAGCCACGTCGACGCAGGCGGTCTTGCCGGGGGTGGAAACCTTGGCGAGGGCGGCGGTGGCAGGGTCGCGCGGCTGGGCGGGAGCGAGCGCCTCGGCCAGTTCGACGTTGGCGGCGTAGTCGGAATCGGGGCAGAAGGCGATGGCGTCTTCGCCGGAGTCGGCCAGCACATGGAATTCATGGGAGCCCGTGCCGCCGATGGAGCCGGTGTCGGCGGCCACGGCGCGGAACTTGAGGCCCAGACGGGTGAAGATGCGGCTGTAGGTCTCGTACATGTTCTTGTATTCCCGCTCCAGGTCGCTGAACGAGGAGTGGAAGGAGTAGCCGTCCTTCATCAGAAATTCCCGGCCACGCATGACGCCGAAGCGGGGGCGGATTTCATCCCGGAACTTGGTCTGGACTTGGTACAAGTGGATGGGGAGCTGACGATAGCTCTTCACGTCCCGGCGAACCACATCGGTGATCACTTCCTCGTGGGTGGGGCCGATGACGAAGTCCCGCTGGTGGCGGTCCTTGAAACGCAGCAGTTCGGGGCCGTACTGTTCCCAACGGCCGGATTCCTGCCACAGCTCGGCCGGCTGGACGGCGGGCATGAGCAACTCCAGGGCGCCTGCACGGTTCATCTCTTCACGGACGATGTTTTCGACCTTGCGCAGTACGCGCAGTCCAAGGGGCATCCAGGTGTAGATGCCGGCAGCGGCACGCTTGATCAATCCGGCCCGGAGCATGAGCTTCTGGCTGGTCACTTCGGCGTCGGAGGGGGCTTCCTTGAGGGTGGTGAAGAAGAACTGCGAGGTGCGCATGGAATGCTCTTGAATTCGTTGAAAAAACGGAATTTTACACGGTGGGCGAGCTTTGCACGGAACAGGGTTTGTGAAAGAATTGGGGCAACCATACATTTATTGCAGGATTTCTTATGCTCGACCGTGAAGGCTATCGCCCGAACGTCGGGATCATCCTTTGTAACGCGAAGAACGAGGTCTTCTGGGGTAAACGCATACGAGAGCATTCCTGGCAGTTTCCGCAAGGCGGAATTAAGCGCGGTGAGTCGCCCGAGCAGGCGATGTACCGCGAGCTGTACGAGGAGGTGGGCCTGAAGCCCGAGCATGTGCGTATCCTGGGGCGGACCAAGGGCTGGTTGCGTTATGAGGTGCCGACACAATGGATCAAGCGAGAGTGGCGGGGCTCCTATAAGGGGCAGAAGCAGATTTGGTTTTTGCTGCGCCTCGTCGGTCGCGACAACGATGTCAGCCTGAGGGCGACGGACAAGCCTGAGTTTGACGCTTGGCGCTGGAACAATTATTGGGTTCCCCTGGATTCCGTGATCGAATTCAAGCGGCAGGTTTATGAGCTGGCCTTGAATGAACTGGTGCGTTTCCTGGATGGCGATCGCCGCGGCAAGAACAAACACCGTTCTCGGCCCCAGGCTGCTTCCGAGACTGAAGCCGAGAACAAGGCCGCTTGATTGCAACTCTGATAACAGCCAGGGTCTTTTCAATATGTGGATCTCCAGGGTATTCCTTCTTTTGTTCAGCCTGGGTGCGTGTCTGGCAGCGCCCGCCGTGGCTTTTGGGGCGTCAGTTGACGAAGACGACGACGGCCCCAAGAAGTGGGAGGAAGTGGCGGTTCAATTTCCCCCTATGCCCAGGCAGGAAGACTTAGTTGGCTTCTTTGTGAGTTCAACTACGGATAATCGTTTCTTCGTGGATTCGACGTCCTTGTCCGTGGGTAGTGACGGTGTGGTGCGCTACGTTTTGGTGGTGGTGACGGGCTCCGGTACCAGGAATGTGTCGTTCGAGGGCATGCGTTGTGAATCCCGGGAAAGGCGTCTCTATGCCTTTGGCCGCTCTGACGGCAATTGGTCCAAGTCCCGCAATGGGCAGTGGGAGCGAATTCGAGAGGGCGGTATCAACCGTCAGCATGCGGCCCTGTTCTTGGAATATTTCTGTCCGGGCGGCGTTATCGTCAGTAGTGCAGAAGAGGCGCGGGACGCCTTGCGCCGCGGCGGCCATCCCTCCACGGTGAGGTGAATATGTTGCCTAGTGATCAACTAATCAGCGAATTCGACAAGGTGTTGCGCACCTTGTTTGCTGGAGCGCGCAGTCGGCGTCCTGTGCCGGGGAACTCGGCGCCGGAGGCGGATCTTTCCGATGTCGAGCGCCGTCATGTCGTTGGTTTGATGCGGGTCAATCACGCTGGAGAGATTTGTGCCCAGGCGCTATATCAGGGGCAGGCTCTGACAGCCGGCGGATCAGTGCGGGATGCTCTGCGCGAGGCGGCGGGGGAGGAAACCGAGCATCTGGCCTGGACTGAGCAGCGTATCAGTGAGCTCGGCGGGCGCAGGAGTCTGCTGAATCCCCTTTGGTACGCGGGGGCTCTCTCCATGGGAGTGGTCGCGGGTAAGTTAGGGGATAAGTGGAATCTCGGTTTCCTTGCGGAGACTGAGCGTCAAGTTGAAATGCATCTGGATGGCCATCTCGGAAAGCTTCCCGCCCGGGATCAGCGCTCTCGGGAAATACTGGATCAGATGAGAGTTGACGAGATCAAGCATGCCCACACCGCCTCCCGACTGGGGGCCGCGGAATTGCCGGCTCCAGTCAAGCTGGCCATGAGGCTGGCTGGCAGGCTCATGACCCGCACGGCCTACTACATTTAGGCCTCGTCGATTATCTCGAAGTCGAAAGTGATCTCGGCGGTCTTCGCCATCATGATCGACGCGGAGCAGTACTTGTCCTTGGATAATTCGATGGCGCGGGCGACGGCCTCGCTCTTCAGCTGCTTTCCTTTGACGCGGTAGTGGAAATGAATGCGGGTGAATACCTTGGGGTCTGCTTCCGCTCGCTCGGCGTTGAGGGTGACGTCGCACCCGGTAACCGCGTGACGTCCTTTCTTGAGGATGAGCACCACGTCGAAAGCGGTGCATCCGCCGGTACCGGCCAATAAGAGTTCCATCGGCCTCGGGGCAAGGTTGCGCCCTCCCGCCTCCGGGGCTCCGTCCATAACGACGACGTGGCCACTTCCGGTTTCGGCCAGAAAAGACATGCCGCTATCGGCGCCGGTCCATTTAACAGTGCATTCCATTTGTTCAAACTTTCTCGGTTGGGAGGTGTGAATTCTAGCTGACACTGTTTGGCGTCTGTTGGGTACGAGCGATTGCTGCGCCGCAGCAAATTAGCCCGGGGGCGGGGGCT
>DASRUX010000096.1:0-3067 GCA_035655235.1 Rhodocyclaceae bacterium
GCTCCCCACGAAAAAAAGAAAGCCCGCGTTGTCGCGGGCTTTCTGCATTTCCTGGCACCCCGCCCCCCCCTAACTGCGGTAGTCGGCGTTGATCTTGACGTAGTCGTAGGACAGGTCGCAGGTATAGACCTTGGCAGCAGACTGGCCGCGACCCAGATCGATACGGACGGTGATTTCCGCATTCTTCATGACGGCGGCACCCAGCTCTTCCCGGTAGGACGCGGCGCGACCGCCCTTTTCCGCCACCAGCACATCGTCCAGCCACACCCGCACGCCGTCCACGTCCAGGTCGGCGATGCCGGCGTAGCCGACGGCCGCCAGGATGCGGCCCAGGTTGGGGTCGGAGGCGAAGAAGGCAGTCTTGGTCAGGGGCGAGTGAGCCACGGCATAGCCCACCTGGCGGCATTCCTCGACGCTCTTGCCGCCTTCGACGGCGACGGTAATGAACTTGGTGGCGCCTTCCCCGTCCCGGACGATGGCCTGGGCCAGTTCGACGGAAACAGCGACGATGGCGGCCTTGACCTCGGCCCAGCCGGCATCGCCCTCAGCGGTGAAGCCGGCGCCGGACTGGCCGCTGGCGATCATCACGAAGGAGTCGTTGGTAGAGGTGTCGCCATCCACGGTGATGCAGTTGAAGGAAGCGTCGGCGGCCTCCTTGACCAGCTTGTCCAGCAGGGGCTGGGCGATGCCCGCATCGGTGGCGACGAAGCCCAGCATGGTGGCCATGTTGGGCTTGATCATGCCGGCGCCCTTGGACATGCCGGTGACGGTCACCGTCTTGCCGCCCACATTCACCCGGCGGGAGGCCGCTTTGGCGATGGTGTCGGTGGTCATGATGGCGTGGGCGGCGGCGTGCCAGTTGTCGGCCTTGAGGTCGGCGGAACATCCCGGCAGACCGGCGATGAGGCGATCCACCGGCAGGGGCTCCAGGATCACACCAGTGGAGAAAGGCAGGACCTGATCGGCGGAAATCCCCAGGGTCGCCCCGACGGATTCGCAGGTAGCCTGGGCGGCCTGGCGGCCCGGCTCGCCGGTGCCGGCGTTGGCGATGCCGGTGTTGATGACCAGGGCCCGAATGCCCTTGCCCGCTTCCAGGTGCTTGCGGCAGAGCTGGACCGGGGCGGCGCAGAAGCGGTTCTGGGTGAACACGCCGGCGACGGTGCAGCCCGCATCGAGGGCAATGAGGGTCAGATCCCGGCGGTTCTTCTTGCGAATTTCCGCCTCGGTAACGCCCAGGCGGACGCCGGCAACGGGAAAGAGCTGGTCGGGAGCAGGGGTCTGGTAATTGACTGGCATCGTTGTTCTCACCTCAAAAGCAAACGGGCGCCCCGCAGGGCGCCCGACAGGATTCAGCGTATCAGCTCAGCTTGCCGTGGCAATGCTTGTACTTTTTACCCGAGCCGCAGGGACAGGGATCGTTCCGGCCGATCTTGGGACCGGCAGAAGCCGGCTGCTGGGCGGCCTCGTCGGCCTCCTCGCCATCGTCCAGGGCCTCGTCGTAGTCGGCGTGCTGGTATTTGACGTTCTGCACGTCGGCGTGGGGAGCGGTTTCCTCCACGTCTTCCGGCGTGCGGATCTGGACGGTGAACACCACCCGGGTGACTTCCTTGCGCACCAGGTCGAGGAGCCCTTCGAAGAGCTCGAAGGCTTCCCGCTTGTACTCCTGCTTCGGATTCTTCTGGGCGTAGCCGCGCAGATGGATACCCTGGCGCAGGTGGTCGAGGGCCGCCAGATGCTCCCGCCAGTGGCTGTCCAGGCTCTGGAGCATGATGTTGCGCTCGAACTGGTGGAAGGTATCGTCCCCCACCATGGACAGCTTGGCCTGGTAGGCTTGGTCGGCGCCCTCGATGATGCGGGCCAGGATATCGTCGTCGGACAGGGTCGGCTCGTTCTTGAACCACTCGGCCACCGGTGCGTCGATCTGCAGTTCCGCGGCCAGGGCCTTCTGGAGCCCATCCATGTCCCACTGCTCTTCCACCGACTCGGCCGGCACGTAGATCCGGAAGATGTCGGCGATGACGCCGTGGCGCATGGCGGTGATGGTCTCGGAGATGTCCTCGGTCTCCAGCAGCTCGTTCCGCTGCTGGTAGATGACCTTGCGCTGGTCGTTGGCTACATCGTCGTATTCCAGCAGTTGCTTACGGATATCGAAGTTGCGGGCTTCCACCTTGCGCTGGGCGGATTCCAGGGAGCGGGTGACCAGGGGATGCTCGATGGCCTCGCCCTCGGGCATCTTGAGCTTGTCCATGATGGCCCGCAGGCGCTCGCCGGCGAAGATGCGCAGGAGCGGATCGTCCAGGGACAGGTAGAAGCGGGAGGAACCCGGGTCGCCCTGGCGGCCGGAACGGCCCCGGAGCTGGTTGTCGATGCGGCGGGACTCGTGGCGCTCGGAGCCGATGATGTGAAGGCCGCCGGCCGCCAGCACTTGGTCATGGAGTTTCTGCCACTCCGCCTTGAGGGCGGCAATCTGGGATTCCTTCTGGTCGGCCGGGACGGATTCGTCGTCCTTGATGGCCGCGATGGTCTTTTCGACGCTGCCGCCCAGCACGATGTCGGTACCCCGGCCCGCCATGTTGGTGGCGATGGTGATGATGCCAGGCCGTCCGGCCTGGATCACGATCTCCGCTTCCCGGGCGTGCTGCTTGGCGTTCAGCACCTGGTGGGGCAGCTTTTCCTTGTCCAGAAGGCTGGAGAGGAGTTCGGAATTCTCGATGGAGGTGGTGCCCACCAGCACCGGCTGGCCGCGCTTATGGCAGTCCCGGATGTCGGCGATGATGGCAGCGTGCTTCTCGTCGGCCGTCTTGTACACCAGGTCGTTCATGTCCTTGCGGATCATGGGCCGGTGGGTCGGGATGACGACGGTTTCGAGGCCGTAGATCTGGTGGAATTCGTAGGCTTCCGTGTCGGCGGTGCCGGTCATGCCGGCCAGCTTGCCGTACATGCGGAAGTAGTTCTGGAAGGTGATGGAGGCCAGGGTCTGGTTTTCGGCCTGGATCTGGACACCTTCCTTGGCTTCCACGGCCTGGTGCAGGCCGTCGGACCAGCGGCGGCCCGGCATGAGGCGGCC
>DASRUX010000097.1:0-4845 GCA_035655235.1 Rhodocyclaceae bacterium
CGAGGAGTTCGTGGGCCGCCCGGCCGCCCGCGACCTGCTGGAACGGATGGCGGTTTCCCGGGAAGGCTCCCTGCAGGCAACCACCTCCGACGGCATCCCGGTCCTGGTGTTCTACACCCGCGCCCCCATCAGCGGCTGGCAGGTGGCCATCGGCATTCCCCAGAGAAACCTGGAGCGAGCCCTGGCCGGCCCCCTCGCCATGCTGGCCGCCGGCGTGGCCGTCCTGTTCGGCATCGGCATCCTCCTCGCCCGGATGATGGGCGCCCGCATCGCCCGCTCGGTGTCCGCCCTCATCGCCCCGGCCGAGGCCCTGGGCAGCGGCAGGCCGGCCCCTCCGCCCCAGGTGGCTTTTCGGGAAGCCGCCGAACTGGCCCAGGCCATCGGCCGCGCCGCCGACCTCCTCAAGGAACGCTCGGCCTCCCTGGAGGAGAGCCAGGAGAAGTTGCAGCTCTTCATCCGCTACGCCCCGGCCGCCCTGGCCATGTTCGACCGGGAGATGCGCTACCTGGCCGTCAGCCGCCGCTGGCTGGAGGACTACGGCCTGGGGGACAGGGATATCCTGGGCCAATCCCATTACGAAGTCTTCCCCGACATCCCCGAGCAGTGGAAGGCCATCCATCGCCGCGGCCTGGCGGGAGAGGTCATCCGGGCCGACGAGGATCTTTTCCGGCGGGACGACGGCAGCGCCCAGTGGGTACGCTGGGAACTGCGCCCCTGGCACACCACCGACGGCAGCGTCGGCGGCATCGTCATCTTCAGCGAGGACATCACCCGGGACAAGGAGGCCCAGGAGGAAATCCGTCGGCTCAACACCGACCTGGAGCGCCGGGTGGCCGAGCGCACCGCCGAGCTGACGGCCGCCAACCGGGAGCTGGACAGCTTCGCCTACGCCGTCTCCCACGACCTGCGGGCGCCCTTGCGGGCCATGAACGGCTTTTCCCGCATCCTGGAGGAAAGTTGCGGCGGACAACTGGACGGCGACGCTCCCCGCTATCTTCAGGAAATCCGCCTGGCGAGCCGCAAGATGGGCGACCTGATCGACGGCATCCTGGCCCTGTCCCGGGTCACCCGGGGCGACCTGCGGCGGGACCGTGTGGACCTTTCCGCCCTGGCCGAGCGCCAGTTGGCGGGATTGGCAGCGGCGGAACCCGGCCGGCAGGTGAAGTGGGAGGTGGAACCCGGCCTGGAAGCCCAGGGGGACGCCCGCCTGCTGGAATCGGTGATGGACAACCTGCTCGCCAACGCCTGGAAATACACGGCCCGCACCCCGGACGCCCGCATCCGGGTCTACCGGGAGGGCGAGCATTTCTGCGTCGCAGACAACGGCGCCGGCTTCGATCCCCGCTACGCCGAAAAGCTCTTCCAGCCCTTCCAGCGCCTGCACCGCCAGGAGGACTTCCCGGGTATCGGCATCGGGCTGGCCACCGTCCAGCGCATCATCCAGCGCCATGGCGGGGAAATTGCCGCCAGCAGCAGTCCCGGCCAGGGCGCCGTCTTCCGTTTCAATCTGGGAACGATGCCGCCGGTGCGACATTGATCAAAGGAGATGGGGCAGGCCGGCGCATATACTGGCGGCGGGCTGGCCCCATTCACTCACAGGAGCATTCATGAACATTCGATCCATCGCCTTCGCCGGGCTCATCGGCACCTTCGGCCTCGCCAATTTCGCGGCCGCCGACGCCGCCCTGAAGAGCGTCGCGGAACTGAACCAGAACAAGGCCGCCCTCGCCGGCCAGACCATCCGCGCCGAAGGCAAGGTGGTGAAGGTGAACAACGGCATCATGGGCCGCAATTTCGTCCATGTGCAGGACGGCACCGGCGACGCCAACGCCAATACCAACAACCTGGTGGTGACCAGCAAGCAGACCGCCGTCGTCGGCGATCAGGTTTCCGTGACCGGCGTGGTGGTGGTGAACCGGGACTTCGGCATGGGCTACAACTATCCCCTGCTCATCGAAGAAGCGACCATCGCCCCGAAGAAGTAAGACGCCAATCAACCATCGAGGACCGCCCGCGGCCGTCCTCGATGGGGCTATTCCCGCTCCGGACTCAGGCCGGGACGGCTTGCTTCGTGCCGTCCGCCTCCTCCGTCCCCTGCGCCCCTTCCCCGGTCGCCTTGGCCGGAGACAGCTTGCCGGCCAGGAAGTCGTCGTAGCCCTTGGAAACCAGTTCGTAGGTCTTCATGATGCCGCTTTCGACATCGCCCCCCAGGACATCCAGGCCCTTGAGGATATTCTTGGCGTCGTTGAAGCCCTGCTCGAAGCCGCCGCGGATGAGATCGACGAAGTTCTTGGCTAGCTCATCCGGATTTTCGCCCTTGTGCTGGGCGGCATAGGCGTCGAAGAAGCCGGTGGACATGGACAGGATGCGGTTCGCGGTGGCCTCGGGAGAGTTGTCCTCTCCCATCTTGCCCTGGAGGGCGTCGGGACCGAATTCCGGCGCCAGCAGTTCGTTGATGCGGTCGATGGCGGAACGGAACACCAGGGCCTGCGATTGATTGCCCGCCTGGATGGACACCTCGGCAGAGGCCTGGAGAATCTGCAGGTTGGTCTGGCTCCTGACCGTCGACCGGATGGTGGCGGCGCCGGCAACCCGCTCGCCGCCCGCTGCCTCCTTCTCCTTGCCGGCCAGCCCGGGCACGGCGTTTTCGTAGGGCCGATGGGACGGAGCGGATACCCGTTGATCGGGCATGGTGGCGGAAACGTTCGACATGGCGACCTCCCTTCGGGACGGCAGCCTTCGCACCGGGCGGAATGGCGCGATGCCTCCCGATCAGTAACCCTTCCTACTCATTGTAGATAAGGGCGACCGGAAGGCCAGGGAATGACCGTTACATACCCAGGGACTGGAGTAGGTCGTCGTGGTCGTTGTTCTGGGGGATGGCGGCGGCTGCCGGGGCGGCATTGTTGGCCTGGGCGATCAGCTCGTCCGGATCGACCGTCTCGGCGGCATCGAATTCGCACATCTTGATGAACTCGGTCCGGTCGATGGCCAGTTCCAGGTAGAAGATATTGTTGCGGCCGGTGAAGAAGGTGACCCGGCGGGCTTCCGGCTGGTCCAGGTTGGTGTCCACGCTGAGGATCACCTGCTTGTTCAGGGCCAGCATCTTGGGCTGGTTCTGGGTGATGTGGGTCTGCAGCTCGCGCCCCACCTTGCCGGTGAAGTCGCCGACGATCTGGTTCATCAGCTCGCCCATGACGTTGCTGACCTCATCGGAGGTGTAGGAAGCGGCCAGGTCTTCCTTGCCCATGCCCATGTTCAGCATGTAGCTCTCGTACAGCTCCATGGCCGCCTGGGCGGAGAAATTGAGCACCACCAGGCCGGAAAAGCCGCCGTCGAAGAGGACGAAGCAACCGATGTCGGGCTTCAGACAGGTCTTGGTGATGCGCTGGACCATGCCGGAGTAATGAATCTGGCTGTGGGTCGCCATGGTCAGGACCTTGGTCACCGAGTCGCAAAGACTCCGCAACAGGTCTTCGGTGCCGAATACGACGGTTTCTTCTTTCTGGCTCATGATTCCTACCGGTCCCGCAAATGGAAAAGTGCATATGTATAGCACAGGCGGGGAAAGGCCGTGGAGAACCTTTGCCGGAACAGGCCCAAAGGGTGGGGCAGGAGGGCTGCCCGGAAACCCACCGCTAATACCTACGTCATAAGGGCCGGTCCTTACGCGCTCTCCCGTATTTTGACCCGGCTCCCACCGTCCTAAAGTTAGGGACAGCTTGGGTGCCAGCCCAGGAACCAGGATGAGCCGCCATGGAGATCCAATCCGAATTCATCGACGTCGACCAGCTGCGGATAGGCCATTTCATATTCATGGACCTGGGCTGGATGTCGCATCCGTTTCCCCTCAACAGTTTCCGGATCCAGTCCGAGAACCAGATATCGACCATCCGCTCCCTGGGCATCCGGCGCATCCGCTACTCCCCCGGGGACAGCCTGTTCGAACCGCCGCCGCGGGAGGCAACCTGCACCGAGAGTCCCGACCACACCCGGGCCGGCGGGAACAGCGGCATCGGAGCCGGGCACAAGGCCGCGCCTACCGAGCCCGATGTGCTCCACCGGAACTGCGAGCGGCTCTTCAACGACGCATCCCGCGCCTACCGGCAGCTCACCGACCAGGTCCGCGCCAAGCCGGCGGATTCCCGTCTGGCGGCCCAGACCCTGGTGGCCGACGTGGTGGACAGGCTGGCCGGCGACCAGGAAACCTGCCTGCGCCTCCTGTCCGAGACGGCAGGTGAGCGGATGGCCATGCATGCCGTCAATGTCATGGTCATCGCCCTGCTGCTGGGCAAGGCCTCCGGCATGGACGAGCTGATGCTGCACGAACTGGGAATCGGCGCCCTGCTCCACGACATCGGCAAGATCGACCTGCCGGACCGCCTGCGCCAGCAGGACGACAACGCCTCGGCCGCCGAGCGCAACCTTTACCGGGAACATGTGGCCTAC
Source organism: Rhodocyclaceae bacterium (assembly GCA_035655235.1). Classification (GTDB taxonomy): domain Bacteria; phylum Pseudomonadota; class Gammaproteobacteria; order Burkholderiales; family Rhodocyclaceae; genus JAGTRP01. The sequence continues at coordinate 4,450 of DASRUX010000097.1, forward strand.
GGGGTGGCCTGCGGGTCCCGGATGCAACTGGAGGACACCGTGCTCAAGGTGATCGGGCAGCACCATGAACAGGCGGACGGCAGCGGCTTTCCCCTGGGGTTGAAGAACGACCGCCTGGTGCCGGCCGCCCGGGTGGTGGCCCTGGTCAACCGCTACGACAACCTGTGCAACCCGGGCAACCCGGCTCTTTCCCTGACGCCCCACGAAGCCCTGTCCCGTATCTACTCCCAGTCCTCCGGACGCTTCGACGGGGTGGTCATGAATACCTTCGTCCGAATGATGGGGGTCTATCCCCCCGGCTCCCTGGTGCAGCTTTCCGACGACCGCTACGCCCTGGTGATCTCCGTCTCCCCCTCCCGCCCCTTGAAGCCCCGGGTCATCATCCACACCCCGGGC
>DASRUX010000098.1:0-2195 GCA_035655235.1 Rhodocyclaceae bacterium
GACCTTCACGAACTTGCCCGGTTCGAGGTCCTTGTAGTGCTCGAAGAAGTGGGAGATCTGGTCCAGCATGATCTGGGGCAGATCGCGGGGGGACTCGACGTTGCGGTACATGGGGGTCAGCTTATCCACCGGCACGGCCAGCAGCTTGGCGTCTTCGCCGGCTTCGTCGGTCATGGCCAGCATGCCGATGGGGCGGCAGCGCACCACCACGCCGGGGGGCAGGGCGAACTGGGTCACCACCAGCACGTCCACCGGGTCGCCGTCGCCAGCGATGGTGTGGGGGATGTAGCCGTAGTTGCACGGGTAGTGCATGGAGGTGGACATGAAGCGGTCAACGAAAATGGCGCCGCTTTCCTTATCGACCTCGTACTTGACCGGGTCGGCATGCATCGGGATCTCGATGACGACGTTGAAATCGTTGGGGAGGGACTTGCCGGAAGGAACGTTATTAAGTGCCATTTCGATCTCTAGTAGTGGTATGCAAAACCGCCATTATACCGTGAAGCCCCCGACCCTATGACCGCTGATTTCGCCGGAAATCGGTGCGCAATCCGGGACTTTGCCAGACCGCGACGGTTTTTCGACGGAAATCATTCCGGACTATTGACGCCATTCCGGCAACATCTCTACAATGCGAATCATTCGCATTTGCATCCATCAAATCATGGCGACCTTCGACAAACCCGCAGCAACCGTGCCGTTCCCCGCACCCGAGGCGGCGCAGCCCCGGCGCATCGACAGCGCCGAACTGATGGCCGGCCGCAATCTGCTGGAAATCAACCACGGCGGCCAGATCTACCTGCTGCGGGTCACCCGGGAAAACAAGCTGATCCTGACCAAGTGACCGATTTCGCCACCCATCCCGCTTTCTCTCTCGTTCCCTCTCAAGCCAGCCAGCCCCTGGGTCAGCCAGCCAGAACCTTTTTTGGAGCCCGCCCATGAACACCTTCAAGCAACTGGTTTCGGCCCTGGCCCTCTCCGCCGCCCTGGCATCCTCTGCCCTCGCCATCGAGTACCCCATCGGCGTGCCCCAGCACCGGGCCGGCATGGAAGTCGCCGCGGTCTACCTGCAGGCCGTCGAGATGGAACCGGACGGGATGATGCGCAAGGTTTCCGAGTCCGACATCCATATCGAGGCCGACATCCACGCCCTGGCCAATAACCCCAACGGCTTCGAGGAAGGCGCCTGGGTTCCCTATCTGGTAGTCAAGTACGAAGTCTCCAAAGTCGGTTCCGATTACAAGGTGGCGGGCGAATTCATGCCCATGGTGGCCAACGATGGCCCCCACTACGGCGACAACATCAAGCTCGCCGGCCCCGGCAAGTACAAGGTGAAATACACCATCCTGCCGCCCTCCGAGAATCACCACGCCCACTTCGGCCGCCATACCGACCGGGCCACCGGCGTCCGCCCCTGGTTCAAGCCCTTCGACGTGGAATACGAATTCACCTACGTCGGCATCGGCAAAAAAGGCGGCTACTGACCATGCGCCTCTCCGTCCTTACCGCTGCCCTCGTGGCGGCGGGCCTGACCGTGCCCGCTTTCGCCGCTCCAACGCCCGACATGGCCGCCCTGCTGGAGAAGATGCAGACCCGCCTGGATCAGCTGGAAGCCCGCAACAGCGAGCTGGAAAAGGAAGTGAAGTCCCTGAAGGGCCATAACGAGGAAGTGGACAAGGGACTGGAAAGCGAACGCCTGTCCCAGTACGAGCCTGAGCTCACCTCCCGCCTGAAGGCGGTGGAAAAGGACGCCCTGGACATGAAGAAGGCGGCCAAGAAGATCGACGCCCTGGACGGCGTCGTCGCGACCGCCAGCGTCACTACCGTCGCCCAGCGCCCCTGGGGCCTGCCCAAGGACGCTCAGGACGCCACCAGCCAGCTCAATTACCGGGCGGACGTGACCGTCACCCTGCCCCTGGACCCCATCGGCGACACCGAGCAGAAAATCTTCGCCCACTTCCGCATGGGCCAGGGCCTGGGCCTGAACGCCCCCTTCTCCAACCTGGGCGCCTTTGCCAGCGCCCCCAACGCCGTGGCCTTCCGAGCCAGCGGCGCCAATCCGGACGATTCCGTCGCCATCCTGGGCCAGGCCTGGTACCAGGCCAGCATTCCCCTGCCCTTCGGCGGCTTCAAGCCCCGCTCCCGGGAAACCCTGCAGCTCACCTTCGGCAAGATGGACATCTTCGGCTTCTTCG
>DASRUX010000099.1:0-4362 GCA_035655235.1 Rhodocyclaceae bacterium
AGCACCGGCGGCCCCGGCGGCACTTCCACCACCTTGGCGTTGCCGCCGTAGCGCTTGCCGATGGCCTCCACCTTGTCCCGGACCGAGACGGCGATTTCGTGGCTCTTGCGGTCCCGGTGGTGCTTATCGGCCAGATTGACCTGGATGTCGCCCCGCTCCGGCGCGGCCCGCAGGTAATACTGGCGCACCAGGCCGTTGAAATTGATGGGGCTCGCCGTGCCGGCATAGGCCTGGTAATTGGCCACCTCGGGCACCTGGGCCAGTTCCGCGCCGATTTCGTGGAGCACCCGGGAGGTTTCCTCCACCGGCGTGCCCACCGGCATGTCCAGGATTACCTGGAATTCGCTCTTGTTGTCGAAGGGCAGCATCTTCAGCACCACCAGCTGCACCACCGCCAGGGACACCGACCCCAGGATGAGGGCCACCACGGCGATGCCCAGCTTGATCCGGTTGGCGCGGCCCTTGGCCTCGTCCAGGAAGGGCATGAGGAGGCGGCGGAAGGTGGCATCCAGCTTCTCGTCCAGCTTGGACGGGCCGTGGGCGGCGGCGTGCCCCTTGCCCAAGAGCTTGGCCGCCAGCCAGGGGGTGACCACGAAGGCCACCGCCAGGGAAATGGCCATGCCCATGGAGGAATTGATGGGGATGGGGCTCATGTAGGGCCCCATCAGGCCACTGACGAAGGCCATAGGCAGCAGCGCCGCGATGACGGTGAGGGTCGCCAGGATGGTGGGGCCACCCACCTCGTCCACCGCGCCGGGGATGATATCCAGGAGGCTTTTTCCCGGTTCCAGGACGCGGTGGCGATGGATGTTCTCGACGACCACGATGGCGTCATCCACCAGAATGCCGATGGAGAAAATGAGGGCGAAGAGGGACACCCGGTTCAAGGTGAAGCCCCAGGCCCAGGAGGCGAAGAGCGTCGCGGCCAGGGTCAGGGTGACGGCGACGCCGACGATCAGCGCCTCCCGCCGCCCGAGGGCGAAGAAGACCAGGAGCACCACGAAGGCGGTGGCGAAGATGAGCTTGCCGATGAGCTTCTGGGCCTTCTCGGTGGCCGTCTCGCCGTAGTTGCGGGTGACGGTGACGTCCACGCCCTCCGGGATGACCGTGCCCTTGAGGCTATCCACCCGGCGCAGCGCGGCATCGGCCACCTGGGCGGCATTGACCCCGGGCTGCTTGGAAATTTGCAGGGTCACCGCCGGGAATTCACCGTCCTTGCTGCCGGTCCAGACGTACTGCTTCGGCTGGTCCGGGCCATCCTCGATGCGGGCCACGTCGCTCATGAAAACGGGCTTCCTATCCCGCACGGCCACCACCAGCTGCTTCACGTCAGTGGCGGACTCCAGGTAAGTGCCGGTCTGCACCATCACCTCCCGGGCACCGGCCACCAGGTTGCCAGAGGACTGGAGGGCGTTGGAGACCTTCAGCGCCCCGGCGATATCCTGGGGCGTGACCCCGTAGGCGTTCATGCGCTCGCCGTCCATCTGGACCCGGATGACGTGGTCCGGCCCGCCGATGGTGGACACGTCCCGGGTGCCCTTGATGCGTTTCAGCTCGATCTCGGCGGCCCGGGCCACCTGTTGCAGATCGAAGGCGGATCGGTCCGGATCGGCGGTGGAGAAGGTCAGCCCCACGATGGGCACGTCGTCGATGCCCTTGGGCTTGATCACCGGCTCGGGAACGCCCAGGTTGGGGGGCAGCCAGTCCCGATGGGAATGGACGGTATCGTAGAGGCGCAGCACCGCATCGTTGTACTTCACCCCCACGTCGAACTGAACGGTGACCACCGCCATGCCGGGCCGGGACACGGAATAGACGTGCTCGACCCCGTGCATGCGGGACAGCACCTGCTCCGCCGGCCGGGCGATGAGGTTCTCCACGTCCTTGGCGGAGGCGCCGGGAAACTGGACGAAAACATCGGCCATGGTGACGTCGATCTGGGGCTCCTCTTCGCGAGGGGTCACCAGGACGGCGAAGACGCCCAACAGGAAAGCCACCAGGGCGAGCAGCGGCGTCATGGGCGACGCCTGGAAGGCCCGGGCGATGCGGCCGGCGATGCCGAAATCCTTGCCCATGGCTTTATCGGCTCGCGGACTTGAGCTGGATGGCGGCCCGGGTGGCGTCCGCCGCCACCTTCTCGCCGGCGCCCAGGCCGGCCAGGACCTCGATCTCGCCGTTACCCACCTTGTCCCCCAGGCGCACCTGGCGCAGGACGAGCCGGTCGCCGGTCCCCTGAACGTAGACGGCAGCCACCTCGCCCCGGCGGACCACGGCCGAGGCCGGCACGGTGAGCTTGTTGGCCTCGCCCACCACGAAATGCACCCGGGCGAACATGCCCGGGGTCGCCATGGCCGTAGTTTCGGCCCCGGCCGGCAGACTCACCCGCACCTGGGAAACGTGGGTGGCCGCATCCACCGTGGGCAGCACGGTGACGGCGGCGGCGTCGATCCACTTGCCCAGCTCGGGGAATTCCACCTTGGCGCCCTTGACGGTGCGCATATCGGACAGACGGTACTGGGGCACGCTGGCCGTCACCCGCAGGCCGCCCGGCTCGTAGAGGGTGAACAGGGGCTTGCCCGGGGCGGCCATCTCGCCCAGCTCGGTATGGCGGCGGGCCACCACGCCGGTGATGGGAGCGACGATGACGCCATGGCTCTGGCCGGCGGCGGCGGCAGAGCGGTTGGCGGCGGCGGCATCCAGCTCGGCCTTGGCCTTGTCCACGGCCGCCTGGCTGACGAATTTCTGTTGCTGGAGATTGCGGGAGCGCTCGTAGGCGGCCTTGGCGTCGATGTAACGGGCCTCCGCCGCCCGCAGGCCTTCCGCCGCCTCCCGGGAATCGATGCGCATGAGCACCTCGCCCTTCTTCACCGTCTGGCCGGCGTCGGCCCGCACTTCGATGACTCGGCCAGGCACCTGGGCGGCGACGGTGGCCTGCTGCACCGCCTCGACCACCGCCTCGGCCGGGAAGGTCAAGGCGACGGCATGAGGCTGGACAGCGACCGTGGTCAAGGAATCCCCCCGGGCAGCCAGGGAAAGGACGCTTAGGAAGAGGGCAAGGAGTTTGGCTTTCATAATATTAGTGTACGCTAATATTGCAATTAAACAAAACCCCTTGCGGGCATCCGTGACGTAGGAGGAAGCGGCTCAGCGAGCCAGGGGCCGGGCCAGCATCAGCCAGGCGGCGGCGATCACCGCCATGACGGCGATGGTGACGCTGAACCCCGTATAGCAGCAGGAAGCCGCCAGTTGGGCCTCGAAGACCCGGTCGCACAGGCCGCCCGTAAAGAAGGCGGCGAAGCCCAAAGCCCCCCAGCGCCGCAGGTAGGCGGGCAGGTATTTCCGCATCTCGAAATTGTGGGACCAGGCGGCGTGACGTTCAATCAGGCTCTTGGACTGGTCGATGTCGGCGAAGAGCCAGTCGAAGAAAAAAAAGCGGTAAAGCAGGGAAAGGAAAGTCTCGTTTGCCGGATCCGGCGCAAAGCGGTGGGGAATGAGCGGCATGGCCGGGTCCTCTCGTTCCGATTCGGGTGAAGGCAGTATGAGGGACAGGCTGGGCGGGTTGAAGTTCGCCGCGGGGCGGATTCCGGTGAGGTTCGCCGGCGGGACCGAAATCCTAAAACTCGCCCGCGAGCGTATTGCCGCTAACGGCTGGTGTTGGGAGGCATATTTTGGAAGGGTTTTGTCGCAGTCCGGCCACTAAGAGACATTGTCGCCATCTAAACCTTGCTGGCCTACAAGACCGCTATTCCCTATCAAAACGGCCATTCAACCTCAGCGGCATACAGGCCGGAGATCTATCGAATTCTCCGCTGAACGGATTTACTAGTTCCGGAGCGTTCTGGCCTGAACGGGAAATAGAGACGGTCAACTGACTATTCCTTTCGCAGCGACGGAATGGAAGCGTCCAGAGCGGCTGATATCGCCAAAGACCTATTTTCTTGGAGTCCCCGTTTATCGAAGGCCATAATACGGCCAGGAAAAAACTCAACTAATCTACCCGGCTGATGGAGATGGAGCAGCGGGTCATTTAGGCCGGAAAATGTTGAAAGACCAGACAACCCACATTGTGGGCATCGGAGCATCTGCAGGTGGCTTAGAAGCAATCATTCAACTCGTTGGCAGCCTCAAGCCAGAACTGCCCTTTGCCTACGTAGTATTGCAGCACCTGTCTCCCACCTATCGCAGCATGATGGCAGAAATTCTGGGGAGGGAGACGCCCCTCGAAGTGAGGGAAGCCAGCCAAGGCGACATTCCTGAACCGGGAATCATCTATGTCGTCCCTACGAACAACAATGTCCTGCTCAAGGACGGACGGCTGACGCTGGTGGCCGCGCCAACGCAAGCGGTACCCAAACCTTCCAT